>PDSI01000237.1 GCA_002748415.1 Micrococcales bacterium
ACACCCTGGTGCCGTCCCTGGCCAGCCACGGGTCATGGGGCTGGACACCGTCGATGTCCGGGTTGTTGAGGCTCAAGTCCAGCCCGGGCGAGATCAACGTGGTGCCGGCCAGCGAGACCCCGTGCTTGTCCCGCAGGTCGATCGCCGAGGACAGCGCCATCTGCCCGCCCGCGGAATCGCCTGCCAGGCAGGTCTTCCCGTACGTCCGGCGGGTCTGCAGGACCAGCTGAGTGATGATCGGCATGACCTCAGCGGCGGTGCCGAACGGCACCAGCGGGTAGATGGGCACGATCACGGCGACCTGTGCTTCCGCAGCGATCTGAGCACATAACCGCCAGTGTTCCGGCGCTATTTCGCGCACCCAGGCCCCGCCATGGAGGTAGACGACGGCACCGGACGACGGGTCGGCGGCCGGCTTGACGGTGTACGCCGGCTGGATCGTGTAGACGGGCCAGCCGTTGAAACGGTCCACGCTGACCACGACGTCGCGGCGCATGAACAGTCGTGGTGGGCCGAATGCACGGGGCCGCAACGCCTGGGCGGCCAGATGCCGGCGCGCCACCCGTCGGCTACCGAAGAGGCGCTGCGCCCTGGTGGCCCGCAGCAGCGCCGGGAGGAGGACCCGCGAGGGGAATGAGACCGGCTGCGGTTCATCATGGCCGCCGGCCCGCAGTTCGTCGGTATTCACCGCGACACCACCAGGACGGCGTTGCGGCACAACCTCCGGCATCGCCACCTCGGGGTCTGCCGCGGGACGGATGCGGAAGTGCTGGTCGAGGTACGCACGAATGAAGCCTGGCACAATCCGCGCTTTCTGGGCAGTCCCGGGTCTCGGCATCACGGTGAGTCAGGATCGTGGGCACCCGGAGCGTCCCGGCTGAAGATAGGGACGCTTTTTGCACCTCATAGGTCCTAAAAGCGTCCCTATCTTTCCCGGCGGCACAGGTGGCCGAGGAAGCCCTGACGCAGGGTGACAACGCGCTCGGTCAGTGAGCCTCTGACACCAGGCAAACCGCCCAGGCAACCGCGAATCGCCCGAGGCAGGGGCGGCTGCGAACTCACCCCTCGGCAGTCGCCGACAAGACGGTCACCAGGTAGTCGCTGCCGTTTCCGAAGGGGCGAAGATCCCAGGTGCTGTACCGGGCATCCGTGCGCAACCCGGTCGCCTCGAGGTCAGCGAAGAACTGGTCGAACTCATAGCCGCGCCCGGCACCGAAACCGACCGCGACTCGGCCGTCGGCGCTCAGGTGAGCCCGCAGCCGCTGCAGCACCGGCCGACGGGTTGTCGGCGCCAGGAAGGTCATCACGTTGCCGGCGACAACGATCACCTCGAACGGCTGGTCAATGCCGTGCTCGGTGAGGTCGAGCTCAGCCAGATCCGCCACCAGCCAGGTGGGGCCCGGGTGATCCGCCTGCGCGGCGTCGATGAGCGCCCGGTCCAGGTCCACTCCGACCACCCGGTGGCCGAGTCGATGCAGCTGCCCGCCGACGCGGCCCGGCCCGCACCCGGCATCCAGGATGTGCGCGTTCCGGCCGGCCATCGCGTCAACCAGCCGGGCTTCTCCGTGCAGGTCATGACCCTGGCGGGCCATCGTCCGGAATCGCTGCACGTACCAGTCCGAGTGTCCCGGGTTGTTCGCGATCAGCCGCCGCCAGCCGTTCTCCTCAGCGCGATGCACGTCTTAGGCCTCCGGACTTCGGACCGCGAGTACCGGGGTCGTGGCTTCCAGCAAGATCTGTTGGGCGATCGAGCCCAGCAACAGTTTTCCCACCCGGCTTCGGTGCCGCAGGCCGATGACGACAACGGACGCGGGCAACTCCTCTGCCAGGTCAAGCAACTCACTCGCCGCGTCTTTGCGCTCGCGTGGTTCGCGGTAGCTGACCGAGACCTCCTCGGCCACCACCTTGGGAATGTCCTGGCTGCCGCTGAGGTTGAAAACCACCAGATCTTCGCCGCGGCGGCGGCACTCGGCCACCGCCTCGTGCATGGCGGCACGCCCCTCGTCGCTGTCCGCTCCGGCCACCACGACCGTCATCGCCACCTCCGCCTGCCCCGACATGCGAGGAAACGCTCCACTGTACGTGGGATCATACTTCGCGTGAGCCTATCGTCTCCTGCGACTCGAAAGCCGCCATCTGCGGTCACGCTGCTGGCCAATACCGTCCGCGGCGCCCTCATGGGCCTCGCCGAACTCGTTCCCGGAGTATCCGGCGGGACCGTGGCTCTGGTCACCGGTATCTACCCCAGACTGCTGGCCTCCGGTGACGGCATCGTGGAGGCCGGGAAAGGCCTACTGGTCGGG
>PDSI01000123.1 GCA_002748415.1 Micrococcales bacterium
GCCCGGCTTCGGTCAACGAGTAGATCCCGAGCCGAGAGTCGTGTTTCACCACGCCGGCTCGGCCCAGTTGCTTCAGCCGCCCGGTCAACACGCCCGCGGTGACCCCAGGCAGCCCAGCCCTGATTTGCTGGAATCGCTTGGGGGCCAGCATCAGCTCGCGTACCACCAGCAGCGCCCAGCGATCCCCGATCAGGTTCAATGCATGCGCGGCAAGGCAGCCCTCGTCATAGCGAAGCCTCGCATCGTCAGTCATGATTTCCTACTAGCAGTTGCTTACTACCATCGTCCCTTGTCGCGTAGGCGCCGCTGGTCGCCGAACCAACCCCACAGGGAACTCGTCAACCGGCAAGGCGGGTCGATCACTGCTGGCGAGCGCCTGACCCCACACGCCACCATGAAACGGCCCAGCTCCACCACCCGGCACGGTCAACGGCTCAGGTCGCGCCACCCGCCTGGAGCTTCTCGGCGTTGGCGATGCGCTTGGCCATCTCGTCGGTCAGCCGCGTGACCCCTTCGGTGTAGGAGTGCGCGCTGATCGCCTCCAGGTGGCGCTTGGCCTCGGGGATCCGGTCGGCTTCCAACGAGGCCTCGACCATTTCCCGGCCCACCCGCAGGTCGTGCTCGCGGGGCCGCCAATGGCCGGTGCCCAGGGACAGCGCCTCCCCGGACATGCCGAGCCCCCGCAGCATCGTCATCCCCTCGGCCAGCGCCCGGCCGGTATCGTCCCGGTCGGCGGCGGTCCCCAGCCGGCGCATTGCGGCTTCCCGGTCCTCGTTGATCGACAACCGCGCCAGTTCGATCAGCGGGTACCAGGCCCGCTGGCTACCGGCCAGTTCCTCGGCCACCGCCCAGACCGCGTCCTGGCCCACCTGGTGCGGATCGATCTCGACCGCCGCCACCAGGCCCGGCTCACTGCCGGTGTAGTGGGCCGCCTCCGTCAGTTTCTGGTCCTCCGCCGCCCGCCGGCGAATCAGCCGTACCAACTGATCGAAAGCCTCTTGGTCGTTCGGGTCCTTCTCCAACTGGGCACGCAGCTCATCCTCGGCGGCCACCTCGGCCGGCGGCAGTCTTTCCTCCGCGGCGGGGCCACGTGTGCCGCCCCGGGCCAGTCCCCGCCCATCGCCGCGTAGCTCCCGCGCTTCCTGGCGAACACGGCGCAGCACCGGCTTCGCGCGTTCGGGCGTCGCGTCCTTCAGGCCGCGGGACAGTCGCTCGATGAACCTCATGCCTCTCCGTCTCGTCGTCCGCACGGAACGTACTGATATGACCCTAACCCACCACGGTCCCCAGGCAGCCGTCGCGACCTATCCTGATTCGATGTCCTCACCCACGTCCGAACCGGGCCCGGCCTGCCCGCAACCGGAGCTGCCTACAGGGTCCCGGTACACCCAGATGGCCGGCACGCTGTCCCGGGTCGCTCTCCAGCGGCTGGAGGAGTCAGGTTGGTACTCCCAGCTGCCCCCGCAGGAACGCTCCTGGGTCGGCCTGGTGGCCCAAGCCGGCGTGCGCAGCTTCCTGACCTGGCTGGAGGACCCGACGGCGCAGCCACTGGTGACCGCGCAGGTGTTCGGGACCGCCCCGCGGGAGCTGACCCGCTCGGTCACCCTGCGGCAGACGCTCGATCTGGTCCGGGCCGTCGTCGCGGCCACCGAGGAATGCACCCCGTCGCTGGCGGTCGACCCCGCCGACCCCGAGGAGGTGCACGAGATCCGGCATGCGGTGCTGCGCTACTCCCGGGAAGTCGCATTCTCCGCCGCCGAGGTCTACGCACATGCTGCCGAGTTGCGGGGCACCTGGGACAGCCGGCTGGAGGCGCTGGTGGTCCACACCCTGATCCGCGGTGACCCGGACGAGTCGTTGCACACCAGGATGGACGCGCTGGGGTGGAAACGGCATCCCGCGCTCTTCGTCCTCGTCGGGGCCAACCCGGACGAACAAGAAGCGTTCACTGCTGGACTCAGCTTGCGCCAGCAAGCGATGGACATCGCCGACGACGTCATGGTCGGAGTGTCGGCGAACCGCCTGATCGCCGTCATCGGCACCAGCGACTCGGCCCACGCGGACACCATCGGAACCCGGCTCGCCGGCGCGTGCGCGCCCAACAAGCCGGTGGTGATCGGTCCGGTGGTTCGCTCCTTCACCGAGCTGCCGTCCTCCGCTCAAGCGGCAGTCTGTGGTTTCCAGACGGCGGGCGCGCGGCGGACCTGCCCGCGTCCCGTGCACGCCGGCGACCTGTTGCCCGAACGAGCGCTCAGCGGGGACGCGCAGGCGACCGCCCAGCTGCGCCGGCTGTACGAGCGCCTGCGGGCGGCCGGGCCGGTCACCGCCGACACCGTCGAGGCCTACCTGGACACCGGCGGTTCACTGGAGGGCACCGCCAAACAGCTGTACGTACATCCGAACACCGTGCGGTACCGGTTGCGCAAGGCAGCCGAAGAACTCGGCTGGGATGCCACTTCCCCCAGAGATGGTTACGTTCTGCAACTTGCCGCCACGGTGGGTCGCGCCACCCCTGAATCGTTGTAGGAAACCTACAAATC
>PDSI01000216.1 GCA_002748415.1 Micrococcales bacterium
GGTTTATCGCTCCCAGGGCGTGGGCATTCACGACAAGCACATCGAGGTCATCGTGCGACAGATGCTGCGCCGGGTGACCATCATCGATGCCGGTAGCTCTGAGCTGTTGCCCGGTGAGCTGGTGGAACGAGCCAAGTTCGAGGCCGAGAACCGGCGGGTCGTCGCGGAGGGCGGCACCCCAGCCGTCGGCCGCCCTGAACTGATGGGTATCACCAAGGCGTCGTTGGCCACCGATTCGTGGCTGTCGGCGGCCTCGTTCCAGGAGACCACCCGGGTGTTGACCGAGGCTGCGCTCAACGGCCGGTCCGATCCGCTGATGGGCCTGAAGGAGAATGTGATTCTGGGCAAGCTGATCCCGGCCGGTACCGGCCTGGCCCGTTACCGCGACGTGGTGGTGGAGCCCACCGAGGAGGCCAAGGCCGCGTTGTACACGATGCCGGACTACGACGACTTCGACTACGAGCCGTTCGGTGTCGGGTCCGGCCAGGCGGTCCCGTTGGAGGAGTACGACCTCGGCGGTGACTACCGCTAGCCGACGCTCAGCGCGCTGACGGTGCCCGGCCCCCGGTGTTTGGGGTCGGGCACCGTGGGCTTGTCCTGCTGCACCGACAGCTCGCGGGTGGCCGAGCCGCTCGCGCCCCACACCACAGCCGGCTGCGTCCGCGGCTTCGCGCCGGCCCGCAAGGGGCGCACACCGGTGGCGCCGGCACCGAACATGCCTCCAGTAGGAGTGTGGAGTCGTGCACCAGGGATCTGCCAAAAGTGATCCGGGAGCCTGCAACCGGATGAGCCACCGTCCACCAGCCCCGCGATCTCGGTCCGGCCGATGGTACCCGCACACTCGACGTGTTCGCCGCCGGCGAACGCCGTGGGCATCCTCACCCTCTGCCACCACCTCACCGGCCGCATCCCAGCCAAAGATGGCCGGTTTGTCATCGACGCGTCGTGCGATCTCGGCGTCGCCTACATTGGGACGGTGATCGACACCCTGCTGCTGGACGCGGATGGTGTCACGCAATACCCCACCGCAGATCTGTTGTCGGGGTTCGCGGCGTTGCTGCGCGGGCCCGCAGCGGTGCTGGATCTGTTCACGGCCGAGCGTCAAGCGATCGACGGCAGCAGAGACATGCGAGAGGTGCTGGCGCAATTCCTGGCCGATCACGAACTGCCTACGGACCCGGAGGATGTGTTCGCCCACTGGAACGCCATCGAGGTCAACGAGCCGGTGCTGAGCCTGGTCGATGAATTGCGGGCCAACGGAACCCGGTGCTTTCTGGCCACCAATCAGCAGAACGTGCGCGGGCGATACATGCAGCAGGAACTGTCGTACGCCGATCACTTCGACGGCCAGTTCTACTCGTTCGAAGTCGGTGTGGCCAAGCCGGACCCGGACTACTTCACCGCGGTCATCGAGGCAACCGGTGCCGAACCGGGGCGCACTTTGTTTGTCGATGACATGCTGGCCAACGTGCACGGCGCGGAGTCGGCCGGTCTACGCGCTGAACACCTGGCCTGGAATCTGGGTGATCCGCCGGCCGGCGACGCACCCCTGAGCGAGGTTCTGCGCCGTTACCAACTCTTGCCGGCCCGGCGCTGATGTCACATGCGCCAGCTGGGTGTGGGCAGCCCCCGGCCACGTGGGCAGCCGAGCCGGCGCTAGTACAGCTCGGTGAGCACATGGTGCGCGCCCCGGCCCTGCAACAGGGCTTGGCAATCGGTGACCATCGCGGAAGAGCCACACACGTAGAACTCCGTGTCCGCCGGTGCGAAGTCCAGCTTGCTCAGCGCGTCGGTCACCCTGCCTCGAAAGGCATCTGGGGAGTTTTCTCGGCTGTAGCAGCGCCACATCTGGCCGGGCAACGGGTCGTCGAGGCGGCGGGTGAGGTCGGTGTCACTTCCGCGACAGCCGAAAAGGAGCGTGGCTTTATCGAGTTCCTCTACCTCGGTGAGTTGGCGGAACATGGGCAGCAGCGGCGCTATCCCGGTTCCGGTGGCGACGAAGATGCGGCGCTTCCCAGGCGCGGTGAGGCTGTACCGGCCCAAGGGCAGCTCGACTATGGTGGATGCGCCTATCTCCGCTGACTGTGCGAAGCGTGAACCCAGTCCGCCTGTGCGTGTGCTGACAAGCAGCCTCAGCTGCCGGTCCTGCAGCGAGACGATCGAGTAGTCGCGCCAGGTGTGTTCGCCCACGAGGATGCGCGCGAACTGGCCGGCGGTCCACTCGCCGACCTCGCCGTCGAGTTCCAAGGCCAGCTCCCAGATGCCCGGGGTGAGGAGGCGCTTGGTCCTGATCGTCGCCCGGTACTTGTCGGGAGGTAGTGCGGCGTGTTCATCAGCCGGGACGGGTTGGGCGTCCTTGACGGACGCCTGGATGATGGAGAAACCCCGCGGCCCCAAAGCCTGAATAGCTGCGCCGACTCCGCCCATGAGTGCTCCCGCGATGCCGAGGCTGCCGGCGTCCTGGCCCGACAGGAACAGGCCTGGGACCGCGGTCCGGGGGCCGAGTGGCTTGACGCGGTAGCGGCCGGGGGTGGCCGGCAGCCCGTAGAACGATCCCTGCGGGTGGGACGTGTAGTCCTCGACCGTCAAGGGCGTCGATACCTCGAAGCGTCGCACGAGGCGGGCGAACCCGGGAACGGCGCTGTCAGTGAGCGCGATCAGTCCCTCGCCGACGCGCTGTTTGAGGGCTGCGTAGTCGGCTCCCCGCCGGCCTCTGGGCAGGTCCCGCCAGGCGGCGAAGCCGGCGGCGTCGGTGAAGGCGAGGATCTCGGCCGTGTGGTGGTTTTCGTCACCTGATTTGATGGAAGGGAACGATACGAAAGCCTCCTGCGGATTCCCCGCAAAGAGGTGCGTATCGAGGGTGGCGGCTATGCGGTCGTGGTCGAGTGACCGGAAGACCCAGAGATTCTCTCCGTTCAGGCCGATAGTTCGGATGCTGTCCTTGAGCTGCACGTAGACGGAGATTCCGGAAGTCCCGGGGCCCAGTTCTTTGACTGTTCGGCGAGACGTCTGCGTGAGTTTGCCGATGTCCCCGTCGGTGGGGAGGAGCTTCTCGAGGGTCAATTGCGCGCCTGCGTTGGAGATGATGACCGGGGCGCGGTAGGTGTGTTCGTGGGGATGGGGCCCGCGGCGGTCGAGGACGTGCACGCCGGCGGCGCAGCCGTCTTCGATGAGGATCTCGGTGACTTCCTGCCCGACGCGGACAGCTCCGCCGGCGCGCTCGATGGTCCTCTCGATCGTCCGTGCGATGCGGGCACTGCCTCCTTGCGGAAACCAAGCTCCGTTCAAGTAGTGATGCACGATCAGCGCGTGGATGGCAAACGCACTGCGCGATGGGGGAAGTCCGTAGTCTCCCCATTGGCTGGCCAGCAGAGCCCGCAGTTCGGGGGACCGGAAGCTCTTGTCGAGGTGGGCGCGGGTGGAACGTGTGGCAGTTCTGCCGGTCAGTTTCTCGATCACGGCGAGGGCCGGGGCGGCGAACCCGGGCACCATGCCTCGGGAGAGTCTGAGGGCGTTCCACTTGAAGGTGCGGTCGATGTCGCGGAAGTAGCGGCGAATGGAGCGTTCCTCGTCTGGGAACATTGCGATGAGTTTGTCTTGGTACTCGATGGGGTCGGATGGGGTGGTGAAGTCGATCCCTGGGTAGACGAAACGATCGAAGCCCGCGGGCATACGGTTCAACTTGAGCTCGCCTGCGGTGAGATACTCGAGGTAGGTGAAGATCCGGTCTTTCGGCGTCATCTCCCCGAGGTAATGGACGCCGACGTCCCACGACGCACCGTCTCGCCGGAATGATTGGGTGAACCCTCCGGGCTCGGTGTGCTTTTCCAGCACCAGTACTCGTTTGTCGGCGGCGCGAGCCAGCATTCCTGCGGCGGAAAGGCCCCCGATGCCTGATCCGATGACGATCGCGTCGTACATCGTCAACTCCATTGCTAGACAGTGTCTAGTCTACTGTCCTCGAAGTGGACGCTGTCAAGCAGGCCCGGGGTGGCCGCTACGATGGCTTCGTGGCGAACACCGAGCTATCGGCCCAAGCGGGCAAGGCGCGGGACCTGCGGGCCGCGCTGCTGCTGACCAGCCGTG
>PDSI01000185.1 GCA_002748415.1 Micrococcales bacterium
GGCAGGTGGGAGGATGTCCCGGCCAGGCCGAGCCCGTCGTCAGTAAGAGTGGCGTGAGCCGCCACGAACCCGGTCGACCGTCCGGGCTGCCGCGACCGCGCCGAGTACAGCCAGGGCCGACACGCTCGCGACGAGCCCAACCTGGGCCACCGGCGTCAGGCCTTCGGCCGATTCGGGAAGAATGAAGTCGAGAGCTTCCATGTCTGCAGCGTCGTTGTCGCCTCCGCCGGCGGTGATGTTGCCACCCGGACCGGCTTGTTGGTCGGTCTGGCTGACTTGCGAGCCCATTACCCGCGGGCCTTCGGCTGTCATGGGAGTCCGGAGTTTCGCTTGGGCACCGCGGTTGTCCGGTAGCGCGGCACCGCCCGGAATGGAACGAACGGTCTGTCCTGGCTTGGGAGTCTTTGGAGTTTGCAGTAGCAATCCCGGCAACCCTTTGACGGATGGCGTCGGGGAAGGCGCAACGGTTCGGCTCGGTGGTGTCGACGCTTCGGCGGAAGGTGGCGGGGGCGAACTCGGTGGTGTCACCGGGGACGTAGGGCCACTCGACGTGCCGTCGCTGGTGGGGGGGTTGGTGGTGCCGCCACTGGTGGGGGGGTTGGTGGTGCCGCCGGGTTTGCTGCTGCTGCCGCCGGGTTTGCTGCTGCTGCCGCCGGGTTTGCTGCTGCTGCCGCCGGGTTTGCTGCTGCTGCCGCCGGGTTTGCTGCTGCTGCCGCCGGGTTTGTTCCCGCCGGCGCTACTGCTGCCGCCACTACTGCCGGTTCCGCCGGTCCCACTACCGCCGGTGCCTGGGGAGGTAGCAGTCTCCGTAGTGCCGGGGCTCCCCCCGGCGTTGGTGTCTGCCGTTTGCACCGTGACGTGCGTCGCCGTACCCGTTGCTGGCAGGGCGAGTGCCGGTGCAGCGGACAGCGATGACACGAAAACCAAGGCGATGGAAGCTGTCGTTCGCCGAGTTGCGGTTGGCGTTACCTTTTGTGCCGCTCCGGTTGCGTCATGCACAGCACAGCCCTCTTTCCCTATGAAGCTAGCCCGTAACCTCGTTGTTCGTCACGCGACGTAGTGGGTTGGTCGCTCAGCACCAAGTTTGTCCCAGCTGCCACCTTTGTCCAAGGTGAGCCGGTCCGCTACCGGTTGCGACAATCTTGTTACCGAATGCTAAGACTAGGGAGTCGGGGCGCCCGTGCTCTGATACGTCCCGGCGTCTTGAGGCCTCGGGTACCTACCGGTGAGCGCTGAGTCTGAGGCCAGGTCGTACCACGGAGGTCGTGTGCGACTACACCTTGCGGATCACTGCGACCACCAGGCCAAGGATCTCGACGCGGTCGCCCTTGATCGGCCGGAAGTGCTGGTTCTGTGGCAGTAGCCAGACCTCCCCGTCCTTGCGCTGGAACGTCTTGACGGTCGCCTCACCGTGCATGAGCGCCGCGCAGATCTCCCCGTTCTCCACGGTCGGCTGCTTGCGGACCAGAACCCAGTCACCTTCGCAGATAGCTGCCTCGACCATGGAGTCCCCGATGACCTTGAGCATGAAGTGCTCGCCACCGGCCCCCACCAACTGACGCGGCATCGGGAATACGTCCTCGACGGACTCCTCCGCCAGGATGGGGTTTCCGGCAGCGATGCGGCCGAGGACCGGGACATAAACAGGCTCGGGTCGCAGGTCACCGGAATCGGTGGTCCGGTCCACTGCGGTGGTGAGCTCGATGGCTCGTGGCAGGTTCGGATCTCTGCGGATGAACCCCTTACGCTCCAAGATGCTCAGTTGATAGGACACGCTGGAGGCGCTCGTCAGGCCGACCCGGTCGGCGATCTCGCGCATGCTCGGCGGGTACCCCCGGTCGACTACCGAGTCCTGGATGCAGCGCAGGACAAGACGCTGCCGGCGAGTCAGCCCCTCGGTCTCAGGCATCTGCGCCAGCAAGGCGTCCAGCTCCTGGGTGCGCGGGTGCGGTCGTCCAGGGTGAGCGGTCACGGTGTCCTCCACTTGTCGAAAGCTACTAGGACAAGTGTGCGGGTTGAACAGGACAATTGTGCTGCCGACGCGCTGATCGGGCGAGTCCTGTGACAAGAAAGTAGCCGGCGATTGCTCTGCGCTATTGCGACATGAGCACGAATCGGTCGAAGGTCAGCCGAACCACCCGAGGGGCGCTGCCGGGAGCCGGGCGCTTGCCGGCTCGCCTGTGGGTGAGTGGCCGAGGTGGGGGCGGGCCGCGCAAGCGATGGCCGCTCGCGTCGGTCTGGTGTCCGGGTTGCCGGTGAGCGGCTGTGCGCAGCCCTATCTGGCTCTGTGCACGTCCGGTTGCCCAGGCCCCGCAGGGGGTGGTCCGCAGCTTGTTGACCTGGACGCACGAGAAACTGTCAGAGGTGGGTGGTGGGGTGTGCCCATGCACTACATGACGGCCGTTCGCCCCGCCGCGTGCGATCACGACTGGACTTGCGTCCCGAAAAGGGCCAGACTTCGATCATACGTTCTATCGAACACACGTTGCGGTGTGGTGCGTACACACGCACAAGTTGGCCACAACGAAAGGAGCCGGGCATGACGGTCACCGATTTCGTACAGATGAAGCAGTCCAAGCGGGAGCGGGTACGCGTCAGCCGGGGACGGGTGCTGGGTAGTGTCGCGCTGGCCGCCGATGCCGACCATACGGCGGCGGACGACGGGGTGTCCCGCAGCGCGGCGTTCGTCCGGGTGGCAGGGCGATCGCCTCGGAACCACGCGACGCAGCGGGCGCGGCACCTGAGGTTGATGCAGCTGGGGGCGGAAACCCCGGTGCGGCCCGTGCCGCCCAATCACGGCGCAGTGCTCTCCAGGCCGTCGGTCCCGGTGGTACGAACGCACCGCCCCGCGCCGCCGGTCTCACCGTTTCCAGGCGGCCGCGCGGTGCGGTTGACTCGGCGCGGGCGACGGTTGCGGTCGTTAATCGTCAGCTGCGCGGTGGGGTTCGTCGCGATGGCGGCAATGATCGTGCTGGTGAACAGCCAGGCACCCACCGCCCCGGCGCCGGTGGCCTCGGTGCGTTCCGATGCCGGGGTGACCCTGACCAGTGACGGTCTTGCGACGATCACGGTTCAGGAGGGTGACAGTCTCTGGAGGATTGCCCGGACGGTGGCGCCACAATCGGCGACCGGTGACGTGGTCGCGGCCCTGCGGGCCGCCAACGGGCTCACGGATGCCCGGCTGACGCCTGGTCAGGTGCTGATTATTCCCCGCTCCGTCCTCAGCTGACTCCCCGGTAGAGGCTGAGAAGCACCTACGGCTTCGGTTTCGGCGCTTCGTGAGGAGCCTGCGCGGACATCACAATCTCAACCATGCTGCCTTGGGTTCCGTGCTTGGGGCGTACGGGGTTGACGCAGATTCGTGTTTCGTAGGGAGGCGGGGCGCCGCACGGGCGGTGGCCAGTCAGCGTGCCGGCGGCCTCGTGTTCCGCGGGCGGGCGACGCACCGAGCGGTCAGGGTGTGCGGACTGTCGCGTCGGCGCGGGCCGAGCGTCGTCTCACCATGATTCGTCCGAGGAGCCCTGTGTTCTGGTGATCGGCCAGGTGACCCCGTCATCTTCGGACTCGACCACGGCTTTGACCGAGAACCGGTCACCGTGCACGTCGTCGTGCCAGTGCCGCGGTTGCCGGTTTCTTGCCAGACCCTCGACGAACTCCGGTTCATCGGCCACGAGCTCGCCGCTTCCGCAACTGGGAACCAGCCCCTCGGTGGAGGCGTTGCGTTCGGCCTCGTCGGTGACTGCGTTCCATTCCTCGTAGCTCTCGGCGGCGGCGACGGCATGGTCCTCGGTCTTGGTAACGGGTTCGGGGGCGGTTACTCGGAAGTGCGGTGGGTTGTGATGAGGACGACGGCTGCGGTGGTGAGGCCGGCGGTTACGGCGTACCGCCCGGTGTGGTTATGGCCGGGGGCCTTCGTCCGGGTTCCCCGGAGTTCGTCGGCCCTAGGGATCGCTGGCAGGAAGCGGTGTGACGGTTTCTTATCCCTGGTGGTGGGCGTCCGTCACGGGTGCTCTCCTTTGCCAGAAGGACACTGGCCCCTAACCGTGGACCTCTTTCTTGCGGTGGTCAAGGCTACTTGAATCCATGGTGTTGAGTTTCACGCAGGATCGTGGTCAGTTGAGGAACCGTCAAGTAGAAAGTGCGGGCCAGTGCGGCCCGTGTGGGCTTTTCGTGCGGCTCCAGCAGGCTCGGTGGGAACCGCCCTTGCTCCCACCGGTGGTAGGTGGACCGAGCCCGTCCGATGGCCGCGGCCGCGGCGTTGACCGAGACTCCTGCCGCCAATCGTGCCTCGTACAGTGTTTTGGGTGGTTTCTCCGGTATCCCGAGCAGGGTGGCCACGCTGACTCCTAGTGCCGCGGCGACGTTGCCGATTGATCTCGCCTGCGGCACCCCTTTGCCGTTTTCCCACCGGGACACTCGGTCCGGCCCGACCCCCGATTTCACGGCTAGTTCCAACTGCGTCAAGCCAGCCGCCTCGCGGAATGAACGAAGAACCTCAGGATCCACTCGGCCAGTCTGGCAGGTGGATTACGTATTGCATAAATGGCGATTTACGTCGTGCTCTGGATATGCCCGATGAGGCGTAGGTATGCGCGTACCCAAGCTTTGAACGGCCGCCGCCGCCGTCAGGGGCTTCGGGGTACCCGGAGGGGGTGCGAAGCCGGTCATTCCTGCATGTATGGCGCTGTTGGGGTACGTCGGGTAGCGGCGTGCCGGCGCCCTACGTCCCCCAACGGCGCCTTAGGGGTCGATGTGGGCGTTGTGGGTGAAATGTAGGTGGTTTGACCCATTCGGAGTAGCGACACGCGGGGGACACGCCGATTCTTCGCACCGGAAGCGTCGGCGTCGCGATTCCGGCTGGACAAGTCGTCCGTTGAGTCCTAGCGTCTACCACAACATCTAGTAGTTACACCGGTGGGATTCGTCCACAGCTTGTGGAAACCTCTGGTTCGTCATCCACAGCCGGTGCATAACTATGGCCCTTGACCGGGCCGGGAGAAGGGAGGACAGCACAGATGAACTGCCCGTTCTGCCGTCACACCGACTCCCGGGTTGTGGATTCTCGGGCCACGGACGACGGTGGAGCCATCAGGCGCCGCCGGCAGTGCCCAGCCTGTGGGCGGCGCTTCACCACCCTGGAAACCACGAGCCTGACGGTGATCAAGCGGTCCGGGGTGACCGAGCCCTTCAGCCGGGAGAAGATCATCAACGGTGTGCGCAAGGCATGCCAAGGCCGTCCCGTCACCGAAACCGATCTGCAGCAGCTGGCCCGCAACGTCGAGGATTCCGTCCGAGCCAGCGGAGTTGCGGAGATCGAGGCACACGAGGTGGGCATCGCCGTATTGGAGCCGCTGCGCGACCTGGACGAGGTTGCCTACCTTCGTTTCGCCAGCGTCTACCGGGCCTTCGAGTCGCTCGAGGACTTCGAAGCGGCCATCGCATTGCTACGCATGGAGCGTGACCCGGCTGGCAACGCGCGCCAGAATCCCTCGGGAGGCGAGCCCTGACAGACCACCGCTGGCGGCGCCGGAGGGGAAGCCGACGCCGCCAGCGGTTACCACGTGCTGTCCGTCGGGCGCAGGCCAACCCTGGCGCGAGCGCAGGGCACTGCACGACGAGCACCGCACCGCACGGTCTTCTCCGCGTCAGCGCGCCGCACGACAGCGGCGCCGGCGAGTCCGTTCGAGCAACCAAGACCTTCGAGCAAGCAAGACCTTCGAACAACCAAGACCACTGGCCAACACCGCTAGATCACGACACAAGGACCGTGCCGGGCACGGCCGCGAGGAGGATCCGATGAGCGAGACCACCATGAGCGACGGCGTCAGCGTCAGCCAAAAGACCGGCAACTCCGAGTCCGCCGGACGCGGCCTGAGCCTGCAACGGCTGTACACCACGGCCGGTACCCATCCCTACGAGGAGGTGACCTGGGAGCGCCGCGACGTCGTCCAGACCAACTGGAAGACTGGCGAGGTCATCTTCGAGCAGCCCGGTGTGGAGTTCCCGGACTTCTGGTCGGTGAACGCCTCGACCATCGTGACCACCAAATACTTCCGCGGAGCAATCGGGACCGACACCCGGGAGAACAGCCTGCGCCAACTGATCGACCGGGTGGTGCTGACCTACACCAAGGCCGGCGTGGACAACGGGTACTTCGCCACCGACGAGGACGCCGAGATCTTTGAGCACGAGCTCACCTGGATGCTGCTGCACCAGGTATTCGCCTTCAACTCGCCGGTGTGGTTCAACGTGGGAACCTCCAGCCCGCAACAGGTTTCGGCCTGCTTCATCCTGGCCGTCGAAGACTCGATGGACTCGATCCTGAACTGGTACCGCGAAGAGGGACTGATCTTCAAAGGCGGCTCAGGCGCTGGGCTGAACCTGTCCCGGATCCGGTCCTCCAAAGAACTGCTGCGGTCCAGCGGTGGAACGGCCTCCGGCCCGGTGTCATTCATGCGCGGGGCCGATGCGTCGGCCGGCACCATCAAGTCCGGTGGCGCCACCCGCCGTGCCGCCAAGATGGTCGTCCTGGACGTTGATCACCCCGACATCGAAGAATTCATCCAGACCAAGGCACGCGAAGAGGACAAGATCCGGGTGCTGCGCGACGCCGGGTTCGACATGGACCTGGGGGGCACGGACATCACCAGTGTCCAGTACCAGAATGCCAACAACTCGGTACGGGTCAGCGACGAGTTCATGCGCGCGGTCGAGCAGGGCGAGCAGTTCGGGCTGGGGGCTCGGCTGGACAACTCCGTTGTCGAGCGTGTGGACGCCAAGAAGCTGTTCGACATGATGGCAAAGGCGGCGTGGGAATGCGCCGACCCCGGCATTCAGTACGACGACACCATCAACGACTGGCACACCACACCGGAATCCGGTCGGATCACCGCGTCCAATCCGTGCAGCGAGTACATGCACCTGGACAATTCCTCGTGCAACCTGGCCTCGCTGAACCTGCTGAAGTTCCTCACCGACGAAGGCACGTTCGACGCCGACACCTTCGCTCACGCCGTGGAGTTCATCATCACCGCGATGGACATCTCCATCTGTTTCGCCGACTTCCCGACCGAAGCCATCACCCACACGACCAAGACGTTCCGGCAACTAGGCATCGGCTATGCGAACCTGGGAGCGTTGCTGATGGCCACCGGCAAGGCCTACGACTCCGACGGGGGGCGCGCACTGGCGGCCGCCATCACCTCGCTGATGACCGGCACCGCCTACAAGCGTTCCGCCGAGCTGGCCGGCGTGGTGGGCCCGTACGACGGCTTCGCCCGCAACGCCGACGCGCACGCCCGGGTGATGCGCAAGCACGCCGCAGCCAACGACGCGGTCCGTACCGTCAGCCAGCTGGACCGTGACGTGCACCAGGCCGCCACCCGGGCGTGGGAACAGTGCCTGAGCATCGGCACCGAGCACGGCTGGCGCAATGCGCAGGCATCGGTGCTGGCCCCTACGGGAACCATCGGCTTCATGATGGACTGCGACACAACGGGTATCGAGCCGGACTTCTCGCTGGTCAAGTTCAAGAAGCTGGTCGGCGGCGGATCGATGCAGATCGTCAATCAGACCATCCCTTCCGCGTTGCGCGGCTTCGGTTACTCGCAGGAGACCATCGAGGCGATCATCGACTACATCTCCGAGAACGGTCACGTCGTGGACGCGCCGGGCCTGAAGCCGGAGCACTACGAGGTGTTCGACTGTGCGATGGGGGAACGGGCGATCAAGCCGATGGGGCACGTGCGGATGATGGCCGCCTGCCAGCCGTTCCTGTCCGGGGCGATCTCCAAGACCGTCAATCTGCCGGCCTCGGCCACCGTGGAAGAAATCGGCGACGTGTACTTCCAGGGCTGGAAGATGGGCCTGAAGGCGTTGGCGGTCTACCGGGACAACTGCAAGGTGGGCCAGCCGCTGGCCGACGCCAAGGCAACGACGGAATCGGCTGATCCGGAAGTAATCGTCGAACACCGGCCCACTCGCAAGCGGCTACCCAAATCCCGCCCGTCGGTCACCACATCGTTCTCCGTCGGCGGCGCGGAAGGCTACCTGACCGCCGGTTCCTACCCGGACGACGGGTTGGGTGAGGTGTTCCTCAAGCTCGGCAAGCAGGGCTCGACGCTGGCCGGCGTGATGGATGCCTTCTCCGTGGCCATCTCGATCGCGCTGCAGTACGGCGTGCCGCTGGAGACGTACGTGGAGAAGTTCACCAATATGCGGTTCGAGCCAGCCGGAATGACCGACGACCCGGACGTGCGGATGTCGGCCTCGGTGATGGACTACGTCTTCCGCCGGCTGGCGCTGGACTACCTACCGTTCGAGACACGTTCCGCGTACGGCATTTACACCGCCGCGGAACGATCGAGGCAGTTGGACACCGGGTTCTACGAGCCAGTGGACGGCGACCCGCAAGCGCAGGCGTCCTCGGTCGAGTTGGCCAAGCAAAAGCTGTCCGAACGGGGAGGCTCCGAACCGCACAGCGCCGAGGACAGCACCGGTGCGACGCATCGAGAGAACTCATCCTCCCATCGTGAGCCGGCCGGCGACGGAACTGCCGACGCCGCGTCCAGCGTGCACTCCTCCGCCGAGTTGTTGGAGGTCATCTCCGGGCGCGAGTCCGACGCACCGATGTGCTTCACGTGCGGCACCAAGATGCGGCCCGCCGGGTCCTGCCACGTCTGTGAAGGATGCGGTAGCACCAGCGGCTGTAGCTGACGGCCACACCTCTACCGGGCCGGTTCGTCGCGACGAGCCGGCCCGGTTCGCTGGGTGCCGGCGGTTCGCTGGGTGCCGGCCTGCAGTGTGCTGTCCTCCTGACTCAGGCGTGCGCCCGGGCCGGGATCATGTCCCCGAGATGGATCAGCAGCTGATCCTGCACGGTAGGCAACACGTCGGCCACGCTGATCTGCCGGCCGGTCTCCTGGGACAGCGTGCTCACCCCGGCATCGGCGATGCCGCACGGAACGATCCCTGCCGTCCAGCCCAGGTCGCAGTTGCAGTTCAGGGCGAACCCGTGACTGGTCACCCCACGGGCCACCCGGATGCCGATGGCGGCCAGCTTGCGGTCCGGTCCGCGCTCGTCGGCGCGCACCCACGCACCGGTCCGGCCCTCGACGCATTCGGTGAGCACCCCGAACTCGGCGCACACCGCGATCATCGCCGCCTCCAGACGGCGCACATAGGCGACGACGTCGATCGGGTCCGGCAACCGCAGGATCGGGTAGCCGACCAGCTGGCCCGGCCCGTGCCAGGTGATCTTGCCGCCGCGGTCCACGTTGATCACCGGGGTGCCGTCCAAGGGAAGCTCGTGCGGCTCGGTGCGTTTGCCGGCCGTGTACACCGCGGCGTGTTCCAACAGCAGCACGGTGTCGTCCCGCTCACCGGCCACCACTTGGGCATGGACCTTCCGCTGCAGATCCCAGGTGTCCCGGTAGTCGGCATAGTCGGGGCCGAAACCCGGAAACTCGAACTGCACAGCGTCAATCTACCTCGCCCGGTCGATCTACCTCGCCCGCCGGGCAGCAGAACGGACTCAGCGTGGCGGGCTTCCTTCGGGTGCGGGGCCGATGGCTACGGCGTCGTGGGTTCCGCGGCCGGGTCGCTGATCCGGTAGATCATCCACCGGTCACCGGATCGCACCAGTTCGACCACGAGGGTGCGAGTCTCACCGGCCTGCACCAGGTGGGTGCTCGCCGGCTCGGGAGCGGTCGTGACGATCTGCCGGTGTTTGTCCACCACGAACGAGACCAGCACGCGGGCGGTGTCGTCGCTTTGCTCCAGCACGTTCGTCCACAGCATCCTGATGCCCAGCCCGCGCACTTCGATGTCTTGCGCGCTCAGTTGTGCCAGCACCCGCTTGTCCTGGGCCAGCGCCGGGCCCTGCGGTGCGTCGATCTTGCCGAGCAGCCCCTCGTCGCCGGTGCTCAGCGCGAAGACCCGCAACCGGCTGAGCGCTCTCACCGCGGCGCCCGGATCGTCGGACCCGGCTTGGCTCAGCAGTTCCTGCTCCTCGGCGACAGTCGGTTGCGGTGCGATGGCCGGTGACGCCGTCGGTGTCCGGGTTGGGGCCGGGGTGGTAGCAGCGGGCGCCGAGGACAGCCCCAGCCAGCCACCGACCCCGATGAGGGACAGGACTGCGATCAGCCCAGCACCTTTGGCCAGTTTGATCCGCCGGGCCCGGCTGCGGTCGTGGCCGGTGCGGGCGCGGATCTGGGCCATCAGCAGGTCTTGGGTGTCCGGGGTGCTGGGGGGCGCGGTGTTGTTGGGCGCTGATCCGTCGTTCGCCTGCGACGCCGGGGCCGGGTGGGTGCTGCGCCGGGCCGCGTTCTCGGTGGCCGGACTCGCCTGGTTGCCATGGGTGTGCCGTCCGCGGCGCCGGTACCTGCCGCGAAGGCGGTGGAACACCGATGAACCGGTCTCGGGTGCGGTTGCCGGCCGGGGCTGTGTGGGGGACGTGGCTCGGCCCGTAGCCGGGCCCGGATCCAGTACCGGTTGCAGGGCACCGCCGTCACCCGATGCACTCAGATCGCGGGCCAGGGCCGCCGCCGTGGGCGGTGGGTCCTCGAAACAGGCACCGATCAGGTCCACCAATGTCACCGGAGCGTGCGGCGCCAGCGTGCGTAGCGTCTCCTGGGTGGGTCGTGCCGGCGCCGGCCGCGCGGTCAGCGACGCCCACAGCAGCCGGCCGAGCGCGGTCACGTCATCGGCCATCGTCACGATGGCGTCTTCCGCTCCGCTGGTGTGCACGGACTCCAACCCGCCCAGGACGGGGCGCCCTCCGGCAGTCAGATGTACCTGGGTGGCATCGAGTGCACCGTGCACCAGCCCGGCCGCGTGGACCTCGGTCAGGCCACGCGCCAGCATGAGGGCAAGTGCCTGGATTTCGTCGAGGGTCAACCGCTCCCGGGCCTGGAGCAGTCGATCCAACGTACCCGCGGGATGGTGTTCGCTGACCAGGGCGTAGCGCTGAGCGTCGATCTCGGTGACCGCGATCGTGCGCAACAGGTGCTCGTCGATCAGCCCACGCAGTAGTGGGTGCGGTGTCCCGGGGACCACCCGCACCTGTACCCGGTGTCCGGTCTGCTCGTCCACGCCGAGCCAGGTCAGCGCCTGGCCGGGCCGTCCCGCAACCGCGGACCGGCCGACGTAGCGTCCCATCGTCACCCCCGGCACCGGTGGAGGCTCGGGGTCACCGATACCGGCGAGATGCACCTCACTCATGCGTCCATGGGAACCGGTCAGCTGTGTCGGTACGGTGTTATCCACAGGGTGTCGGTGATGTTGCCGGCAATTGCGACGCACCTGTGGCTCGCGGTGGCCCCTACCCGGGTGTGCGCCCTACGGTGCGTGCTCGGGTGAATGCACATCGTTCGCGCGGCAGCGGACCCCGCCACCCCGGTCGGCACCGAGCCCGGCCGGGCCGTCAGTCCAGGCCCAGGTCGCGGCGGAGCTTGGCGACGTGCCCCTTGGCCCGTACGTTGTACGCGGCGTGGGCGACGGTGCCGTCCTGGTCGACGACGACGGTCGAGCGGATCACCCCTTGGACGACCTTGCCGTAGTTCTTCTTCTCCCCGTACGCCCCGTACTGCTGCAGGACGGCACGGTCGGGATCACTGGCGAGCACGATCCGCAGTCCATGTCGTTCGCGGAACCGCGCCAGCTTGTCCACCGGGTCGGGGGAGACGCCGACCACGAGGTACCCGAAGGAGCGCAGCTCATCGAGGTTGTCGGTGAAGTCGCACGCCTGGGTCGTACAGCCGGGGGTCATCGCGGCAGGGTAGAAGTAGACGATGACCTTGCCGTCACGATGGGCATCGAGAGCAAAAGTCGTGCCGTCGTCGGTGGGGAGCGTGAAGTCAGGGGCGATATCGCCGACTCCGAGCCGGGGGGTGCTCATCGCCTTCTCCGCGTGGTGGGGGAGCGGCCAGGACGCCGCGCGGGGGACGTCGCCAGCCTAGCTGCGGTGTGCCGGGAGCGCTGGTCGTCCGCTTGTCCACTGGCCGGTTACGTGCTGGCCGGCGGGTGATGTACCGATCACTGGGCCGATTCGACAGACCTGGCACGTACTGTCGTCAGTAGATCACTACTTAATGTGCGCAATCAACTACATAGAGCGTGCTGGATACCGATTTGTTACTTTTTGGGTATTCTTCGCTCTTGATGTGCTATCCATCGTTTGCGTACCATCTATGCCATGACCGTCTTGCAGAACGAGACGGTGGGGGGATTACGCAATTTTTCGCCTTTCCACCTCACCTATTTGCGCGTCGGGCCATGGGGCCCGATTCGTCGTGCGCCGTCCATCCGGCTGCGGGCGCACGATGTCATCGTCAGCTGCCCGCAGCTGACGTTCCGGCTCGCCTACACGCCGATGCCAGGTCTCATTCCGGTTCTGCCGGAGGGGATTTGGGGAAGCGAGCCACGAAGTCTCGCCGAGGTGCCCAGCCATCGGGACGCCGGGCCGTACGTGCGCCGGTACGCGTTCGTGGAGGCACCTGTGCACGGTGCCCTGCACCAGGTTCTCGACGGAGAACGGGCGCTACCTGGGTACTGTGACATCCACCGGCACGATGATGCCGGTGAGTTGAATGTCTTACTTCCCGGCGACCCATTCCGGCAGCTGGAGTTCGACCTGTACAACGACGGGCCGGTCAGTGTGGTCGCGCCGGCCACCATGTGGATCGAACCAGGAGCGGACCATGCCGCGATGGCCACCGGTGGGACCGGATTCTTCTTCGCGCTGCGGGTGCCGCTGACTGAGTAACACCCGTAACTCTCAGTAAGTTAGGGGATCGCCGATGCAGGATCCATCGGTTATCGATTTGTCCGAAACCGACATCGAGTTCGGTGTGGTGGGCAGGTTCAGCGCCGTTCTGAGCGCCCAGCCCGACGCGGTCGCCGTGACCGACGACCGTTCAACCGTCACCTACCGTTCGCTAGCTGGACAGGCGGCGGGTGTGTTGTCGCAGTTGCGCCGGGTGACGACGGGCGTGGGCGACACCGCCTCCCCCGAGTGGATTCACGGTAAGCAGCCGGTGGGTGTCCTGCTCGGTCACCACGCCGGCGCGGTTGCGGCCATCGTGGCGGTGCTGGCCTCGGGTCATCCGATGCTGGTGCTCGATGTGCGCTCGCCCACCGCCCGGCAACGGCAGCTGCTGGACACGGTCGGCGTCCGGCTCATCGTCACCGACGAACAGCACGTGCGGGTGGCCCGGACGCTGTGCCCGCACGTGGTGTTGACCGCCCCGGACACACAGGCCGACCCGGAACTGTTGTTCGCCGACCCACCCGACCCCAGGCAGCTGGCTGTCATCGCGTTCACCTCCGGTTCCACCGGAACACCGAAGCCAGTGGCCAACGACTCCCGGCTGCTGATTCGCGACGCGTGGAACAGCTCCACGGCGACTGGGTGCTACGGTCACGGCGACGTCATCGCGCACACGTTGCCGATGGCCTTCCACGCTGGCTTGACCACGACGGTGCACGGACTGCTGGTCGGTGCGCAGATGAGACTCTACGACGCACGAGCTCATGGCATCGCCGGCCTGCCGGAGGTGATCGCGGCGCACCGGTGCACCATGATGATCACCAGCCCGGCGATCCTGCGGGCCTTCGTGGCGGAAGGGCCGGATCCCGCAAAGCTCGCCTCGCTGCGCACCGTCACGGTCGCGGGTGAGGCTGCCTACGGTTCCGACATTGCTGCTGTGCGTGCCTTGCTGCCGGCGGCCTGCACGGTCCGCAACCGCTACGGATCATCGGAAACCGGGCTGATCGCCGAGTTCGCGCTCGCGCCCGGTGCACCGGTCCCGGACGGCGTGCTGCCGGTCGGCACCGGCGTCGGCCGCACCCGGCTCAGCGTCGTGCGCGAAGACGGCACCCCGGTGCCGGCGGGCGAGATCGGCAGGCTGGTGGTGCATGCACCGGACGTGGCGATGGGATATCCAGGCATGCCCGAGGCCACCGCCGCGGCATTCAGCCACCAGGCAGAGGAGAGCACCTACCGGACCAGCGATCTGGGGCGCGTGCTCCCCAGTGGTTGCGTGCAACTGATGGGACGGGTCGATCACGCCACCAAGGTCCGTGGCTACCTGGTCAATCCTGCCGAGGTGGATGCTGCCCTGTTCGCGTTGCCCGACATCGCCGAGGCCGTCGTCGTCGCTGCCGAACACCCCCGGGAGAGCCGCACCCGGCTGGTGGCCTACATCGTGGCGAGCGACCCCACCGAGACCGACGAGACCGTCATCGCCCGGACCAGAGCCGCGTTGCGCACGATGCTGCCCATCCACATGGTTCCGGAGGCCATCATCTGCCTGGAGCGCTTGCCTCGCAGCGAGCGCGGCAAGATCGATCGCGCCGCGCTGCCCGATGTCCAAGAGCCGGACACTACGGGGCCGCTGACGGTGTGGGAAGAGCAGATTTCCGGGGAGTGGAGCAAGGTGCTCGATTTGGACCGGATGCCGGGCCGGGACGACGATTTCTTCGCTCTCGGCGGCGACTCGCTGGCCGCCGAAGCGTTGATGAGCAGACTGACCGACTCGCTGGGCATCAGCCCGCAGGTGGCCAAGACCGGTCTCCTGGCTCAGGCACCCACCCTGAGCGAATTCGCGGCCCGGATCAACCCGGCGGCCGGCCGCGAGGGCCGCCACAGCGACCGCCGGATGGTCGAACTGATCACGCAAGGCGCTGCCGACCCCATCTTCTTCGTCGCGGGTGCGGCAGGCCTCGGGGTGGCGTTCATGGCGCTGGCCAGGCGGCTCGGCCCGGACCAGCCCTGCTACGCGTTCCAGAACAACGTGGTCGAGGGCACCGGGCTGCCGGACCGTAGCGTCCAGCGCACCGCAACCAGGAACCTGACCCGGCTGCGCCGCGTGCAGCCGCAGGGTCCGTACCGGCTGGCCGGGTACTCCTTCGGGGCACTGGTGGCTCTGGAGATGGCCCATCGTCTTCGCGCGGACGGTCAGGACGTCCAACTCGCCATCCTCGACTCCTTTCCTCCGGATCCGCGGCGCCAGCCCGACAATTTGAACCGTCATGGATTCCGGCGGCTCACCTGGCATATCCGGATGGTGCTGGCCGGTCTCGGTTGGGCCGGTCAACGTGCCGACGCATGGCAATGGTTCGTGCACGCCAGCCAGATCGGGCGCCGTTACCACGGAACCCCGTGGCCGGGCCGGGCCCTGCTCGTGGTCACCGAAGGGCCGGAAAGCAGCGAACGGCTCGGCTGGCATGACTACCTTCCCGGCGGTTACGAGGTCGTGCGGATCGATTGTGAACACGACGATCTGTTGCGCATCCCGTGGGTGGACCGGCTCGCCGACGTTCTCGCCGGCTTCTTCGACGTTCCGCGACGGGCCGGTGCCGGGGGGGACCACACGCCGGGACCCGTCGACCGGAAACACCAGGCAGACGCCCCGGTCCCGGCCGGGTTGCGGACAGCCGAGGCTGCTGTCCACCAGCAGACACCCGCCGCCGCACCAGGCCAGAAGCCGAGGCGGGTGCACGTCCCTGGCCGTACCACGCCCCACCAGGCCGCAGACCAACGTATCCATCGGTGACGGCAGTCGCCCGACGCGCCGGATCTGCCTCAACACGAACCGCACCAAGATCTGATGAAGACGGAGACCTGATGAGTTCAGTCACCACCACCGCATCCGCCCGCCCGGCCCGGCCCACCGCGGCCGAGCCGGTCCGCAAAGACATCCAGGCACTTCGGGCCATCGCCGTCGGCGTCGTCATCCTCGGCCACTTGTGGCCACACCGGATGCCAGGTGGGCGCGTCGGCGTGGACGTCTTCTTCGTCATCTCCGGCTTCCTCATCACCTCGCACCTGATGCGCCGCCCACCAGTCACCTGGCCGCAACTTGCGGACTTCTGGGCCCGCCGGATCAGGCGGCTGTTGCCTGCCGCGGCCCTGGTCCTGGCCACCAGCCTGGCCGCCGCCGTGTTGTGGCTACCGCAGGCGATGCGTTCGCGCGCCGCACTGGAGGCCGCGGCCGCATCGGTCTACGTGGAGAACTGGGCCAAGGTCTGGGTGGAAGCGGACCCTGTCCGCTCGGCCGAGCAGGCCAGCCCGCTGCAGCACTACTGGTCGCTGTCGGTAGAGGAACAGTTCTACATCGTCTGGCCGTTGTTGCTGGCCGCCACCATCATCATCGGACGCCGGATGAGCAAGAACCTGGTGCCGGTGGTCGCATTGTGCGTGGTCGCCGTATCGTTCCTG
The DNA here is from genome assembly GCA_002748415.1 of Micrococcales bacterium. GTDB lineage: Bacteria > Actinomycetota > Actinomycetes > Actinomycetales > CAWJMD01. The sequence continues at coordinate 16,220 of PDSI01000185.1, forward strand.
ATATCGGTGTACACCACCGCCAGCGCCGAGGCAGTGGGGTATTTCGGCACCCACGTCCGGATGTGGGAACTGGCCGCCGGGGCCGCCCTGGCCGTGTGGGTGGGCCGCGGGTTCGCCAGCGAGTGGCATGCCGGCCTGCGCACCGTCGTGTCGTGGGCAGGTTTGGCGATGATCGCGGCGAGCGCGTTGTTCCTGACCTTCGACTACCCGTTCCCCGGCCCGTGGGCGGCGCTGCCGGTCCTGGGCGCGGTGCTGGTCATCGCCGCCGACAGCGATGCCACCCGGTGGGGTGGGGGACGGGTGCTGGGGATCCGGCCGATCACCTACCTCGGCGACATTTCCTACTCGCTGTACCTGTGGCATTGGCCGGTGATCGTCATCGCCCCGTTCGCGTTGGGCTACGAACTGGACATGATGCATCGCATCGGGATCCTCGGCCTGGTCCTGGTGCTGTCCGTGCTCAGCCGGGAGTTCGTGGAGGAGAAGCTGCGCCACCAGCGCGGCATCGTCTCGACCATTCCACGCAGCTTCGCGATGGGCGTCGTGTGCATCGTCTCGGTGCTGCTGCTGGCCGCCGGCGTGGCGGTCGCCAGCTGAGCCTCAGCTCACCAGGTAGCCGGCACCGTCCTCGATGCAGCGGTGCCGGTAGTGGAACCCGGCATCCTGCAACAACGTGGGAACGACACGGTGGGAGGCCAACACGTCGTTGCTGAACTCCCCGAGCGCGACGTTCAGCGCCGGTTTCGGCACCGGCAACACGGCCGGCCGGTTGACCGCCTTCCCTAGGGCGGAGGTGAAGTCGGCGTTGGTCACCGGGTCGGGACTGACCAGGTTCACCGGGCCCGCGATGTCGCTGTCCAGCAGGAACCGGGTCGCGGCCACGTGATCGGGTAACGTGATCCAGCTCCACCACATCCGCCCGCTGCCCAGCCGGCCGCCCAGGCCAAGCTTGAACAACGGCAGCACCCGGGCGAAAGCGCCGCCGTGTGGGGCCATCACCAGGCCGGTGCGCAGGTAGGCCACCCGCATGCCGGCCCGTTCGGCCTCCGCTGCCGCGCTTTCCCATTCCTGCACCACGCCGGCAAGGAAGTCCGACCCGCCCGGGCTGCGTTCGGTGAGAATCCGGTCGCCGTTGGCGTTGCCGTAGAAGCCGATCGCCGAGCCCTGCAGCAGCGTGGCCGCAGGCTCGTCCAGCCGGGTCAGCGCCCCCACGAGGGTCAGGGTGGCGTCCACCCGGGAGGACCGGATGATCTGCTTGTACTCCTCGGTCCACCTCTTGTCAGCGACGCCAGCGCCGGACAGGTTGATCGCTGCCTGCACGCCGGCCAGGTCGCGCGGGTCCAGCTCGCCCCGGCCGGGGTCCCAGCGCACCTCGTCGGGCCCGGCCGGGTCCCTGCGGACCAGTTGCAAGACCTCGTGCCCGGCGGCGCGCAGCGCCGGGAGCAGGGCCGAACCGATGAGCCCCGACGCTCCGCTGACGACGATCCGCATGGTGACTCAGACCTCGAACGCGCCTTCTTCCAGCCGCGCCTTCATCGCCGACAGGAACCTGGCCGCGTCGGC
>PDSI01000146.1 GCA_002748415.1 Micrococcales bacterium
TGCGACATCTTCGCCCTGCACGTCCGGGCGCAGGACGAAATCCCGGAAGGTGACGTTGCTGGACCCACGGACTTCGATCCGATCCACGACCGCGCCGGGTCCCGGTACCACGGTCACCCGGGCGGCTGGGTTGGCTCCACGCAGATCGATGACCCCGTACTGGCCAGCATCCAGGACGACGGTACCGCCGCCGGAGTCGCCGGCGTTCTGGATCGCCTCGACCAGGGAGTCATCGGCGGAGGCCGGGTAGGAAGGCCCGCTCGGCGCGGAAGGTGCCGCTGGCGGGTCTTGGCCGGCCGGGTCTTGGCCGGGCTGTGCCGGATCGACGGAGGGTTGCGCCGGGTCTTGGCCGGCTGGGTCTTGGCCGGGCTGTGCCGGGTCGACGGAGGGTTGCGCGGGATCGCCGGCCGACGGCTCTTGGGCAGGCGGTTCTTGGGCCGGCGGCTCCTGAGAGGGTGGCTCTTGGGCTGGCTGCTCGCCAGCTGGCGGCGCGGTCGTGACAGGGGCCCGGGCACCCTGATCACCACCCTGGTCGGAGGATGCCCGCTCCTCACCGTCTTGCTGCTCCGCGGCGCTGCCGTTCTGCTGGGCATCCCAGTCGGCGGTGACGCTCATCCGCACGAGTCGAGGGGATTGCACCACCGTATCACGAGCGGAGGCGGGGCTCCCGGCCTGTACACCTCCGTCGACATCGGCGGCCGGGCCACCAGCCGCAGCGGCGGGCGCGTGAGCAGCCGTCGCTGCGGAAGCCTGGCCGGCATGCTCGGCTGGCCTGGCGTCGAATCGCTGATCCGACTGCTCAGTCCCCTCCGGACTCCCAGCATCCTGAGCGTCGGGGTCGGCCTGCGCATGACCCAGCGGAACCATGCTTCCCGTCGCCGCCAGAAGGAAAGCCGCGGCGGCGCCCTGTTGACCGATTCGAGCAATATTGCGGCTTGTGCTTGTCTCGCTACGGCGAGCATGCCTAGCGACGTGTCCGGCCATCGAAATCCAAGTCCTCTACTCCGGGGGCAACTGCCTGAAAAGCTGCGAGGCCACCCAACCACAAACTTCCGAAAGTGAAAAATCGGTCCCGAAACAATGCGTGGCTACTTGATCACGAACAGATATACTCTGCGCGTTCACCCGCCCGCGGGTGCATCTTGTTCTCGAACGAACACCGGCGTGTCGGCAGTGGACCGGGCGGGGTCGAACCGGTAGCCCTCGAGGTCGAACCGCTGCAGTGCGCGCACCGATCGGACCCGCTGCTGCACGACCCACCGAGTCATGAGTCCGCGCGCCCGTTTGGCCGCGAACGAGGCCAGGCGGGTACCTCCACCCGCCGTGGCCTGCTCGAATCGTGGCGAGATCACGCGGTTGAACCGGCTGAACTGCAAAGCCTTCGAGTACTCCTGGGAGGCCAGGTTCAACAGCACCGCCGGCCCAGGCGAGGCATGGAGATCCTCGACCAGCAGATCTGTCAACCGGGTGTCCCACCACTGGTACAAGGTGGCACCCCGTTCGGTGGGCAACGTCACACCCATTTCCAGCCGATAGGGCTGTATGAGATCCAACGGCCGCAGGATCCCGTACAGCCCGGACAGAATCCGAACGGTCTTCTGCGCCTCGGTGAAGTCGCGGGCGTCGAACCGCGCGGGAGCGTCCAGGCCCCGGTACACCTCGCCGTCGAAGGCCAGGACGGCCGCCCTGGCATTGCGGTAGGTAAACGGGAGGGTGAAGTCCTGATATCGCCGAACGTTGGTCGCGGCCAGTTCCTCGGAGACCTGCATCATCGATGCCACCTCGTGCACTGACTTGGTGCGCATGACATCGACCAGGTCGGCCGCATCCTCCAACAACCTGGGCCGGGTGTACTTGCGAGTAGCGAGCGGCGACTCGTAGTCCAGCGACTTCGCGGGGGACAACACGGCGAGCACTTCTGCACCTTATCCGGCCGGCCGGGACGCGCTTCTCCTCACACCGCCGCGCCACTGCCCGGCCAAGTCTGCTCGATAGGCTTGGCGGGAACACCATCGTCGATGTCGAAGGAGACTTCATGACCGCGGTCAGCCTCATCGGCGCGCCGACCGACATCGGCGCCAGCGTGATCGGTGCCAGGCTGGGCCCGGGGGCGCTGCGGGTGGCGGGACTGCACCAGGCACTGGCCGGGTTCGGCAACGACGTCCGCGACCTGGGAGACATCAGCGGTCCCGGGAACCCGGAGCAGCCAGCGGTCAAGGGGTACCGGCATCTGGACGACGTGATCACCTGGAACCTGGCCCTGTTTCACGAGGTAGACGCGGAACTGGCCCAACGGCGGCTACCGGTGGTGCTCGGAGGCGACCACAGCCTGGCGGTGGGCTCGATCAGCGCGGTGGCGCACCATTGCCGCAAGCACGGCAAGAAGCTGCGGGTGATCTGGCTGGACGCCCACGCCGATTTCAACACCGCCCAGCTGACCCCCAGCGGCAACATGCACGGCATGCCGGTGGCTATCCTCAGTGGTTTCGGACCCGAGCGGCTCACCGGGCTCAGCGGCCGCACGCCGGCGATGCGGCCGAGCGAGATCCGCCAGATCGGTTTGCGTAGCGTCGACCCCGGGGAGAAGACCTTTCTGCGCGAGCAGCAGATCGAGGTATACGACATGCGCTACCTGGACGAGATCGGCATGCGGGCCACCATGGAGAAGGCCCTGGAAGGCGTCGACGACAAGACTCACCTGCACGTCAGCCTGGACCTCGACTTCCTCGACCCGCGGATCGCCCCCGGCGTGGGCACCCCGGCCCGCGGCGGCCCGACCTACCGGGAAGCCCAGCTGTGCATGGAGATGATCGCCGACACGGGCCTACTGGGGTCGCTGGACATCGCCGAACTCAACCCAGTGCTCGATGACCGTAACGCCACTGCCATGCTGGCCGTCGACCTGGCCGAAAGCCTGTTCGGCAAATCGACCCTGGAGCGTTTCCGAACCGGCTGAGACGAGCCGGACCCAGACACAGCAGACCAATCGAGTCCAGCAGATATCGAGTCCAGCAGATAAGGATCGACACCACGATAGGAGAGTCCGATGACTGAATCCGTCTACGCATCGATGGGTCACGCACCCGCATTCTCGTTGACCAGCTCCGATGTCAGCGACGGCGCTGAAGTGCCGCCGGCGCAGCGGTCCGGCGCGTTCGGGGTGCCGGGCGGGCAGGACGTCTCACCACAGTTGAGCTGGTCCGGATTCCCCGAAGGCACCAAGAGCTTCGCGGTGACCCTGTACGACCCGGACGCCCCGACCACGAGCGGATTCTGGCACTGGGTGGTGCTGAACATTCCCGCCTCGGTGACCGAGCTGCCCACCGGTGCCGGAGCCGCGGACAGCCCCGCGATGCCCGCGGGGTCGGTGACCTTGCGCAACGACGCGGGTGTGAACGCCTTCGTCGGGGCCGGCCCACCGCCCGGGCACGGCGACCACCGCTACGTGTTCGCCGTGCACGCGCTGGACGTGGAGTCCGTCGACGTGGATTCCTCCGGCTCCCCCGCGTTCGGCATGTTCAACCTGTTCGGGCATGTCATCGGCCGCGCCGAGCTGACCACCACGTTCGGGCACTGACGGTAAGCACCGCCGCGGCCGCGGGATCCACCAGCACCGCGGATGCGGTGTTGCCGCCGAGTTCGTCGGCGACACCGCATCCGCACACGACCTGCCTGCCAGGCCGGACCTCGGCAGCGGCTGGTCCCGCTGTCGCCATCCTGTTCACGGAGCGTACGCGCGAGCCTCATCACATCGTCCCGCTCACCGCCTTGGAAGCCGGACTGAAAGGATTAGACTTAGCAAGCGTGGCTAACCCCATCTTTCTCGCTTCCGCCGAACCGGAGACCGGCAAGTCCGCGGTGGCGCTGGGGCTGTTGTCCCAGCTGAGCCGCACTCTCGGGCGGGTGGGAGTGTTCCGGCCCATCGTGCGCCACCACGACAAACCCGACTACGTGCTGCAGACACTCATCGGCCACGGCGGTGCCAGCACCAAACACGAGGACGCGGCCGGGGTCACCTACGCCGACGTCCACCACAACCAGGACGAGTCGCTGACCAAGATCCTGGCCAAGTTCTACGCGGTGAGCGCCGACAGCGACGCCGTCATCATCGTCGGCAGTGACTACACCGGTGTCTCGCACGCCACCGAGCTCGAGTTCAACGCCCGGATCGCCGCCAACATCGGCGCTCCCATGGTTCTGGTCATGCGGGGCCACCGGGAAGACCAGCACATGTGCGATGTGCTGACCGTCTCCGTCACCGAGGTGGAGAAGGAACACGCCCACGTGAATGCGGTCGTCGTCAACGCCGCCGATCCCGACCGGCTGGATGAGATCCGCGACGTGGCACAGCAGTGCCTGCGCCGGCATCCCGTGTACCGGGGGCGCGACCGGCTGCCGTCGGTGATCGTACTCCCGGCCGACCCGATCCTCGGTGCGCCGACGATGGGCGAACTCATGGTCGGCATCAACGGCCGGCTGATCAGCGGCGACGAACGATTGCTGTCCCAGGAAGCCACCGGCATGCTCATCGCCGGTATGACGCTGCCGCACGTGCTGCCGCGGCTGTACGACAACGCGGCCGTGGTCGTGCCGGGTGACAGGTTCGAGATCATGCTGGGCGTCATGGTCGCCCACCAAGCACGAGACTTCCCCGACTTGAGTGGCCTGATCCTCAACGGCGGGATCGACGTGGACCCGCAGATCGGCGAACTGATCGACGGCATGTACTCGCGGCTGCCGATCATCTCCACCGAGATGGACACCTACGAGACCGGGTCGGCGCTACACAGCGTCAAGGGAAAGCTGACTCCTGATGCGACGCGCAAGGTGTCGCGAGCCATCGACCTGTTCGAGAAACACGTCGATATCCAGGCTGAGATCGACCGGCTGAATCTCGAGCGGCCCAGCGTGGTCACCCCGCTCATGTTCGAGCACAAACTGGTCAGCGTGGCCCAGCGATCCGCCACCACCATCGTGTTACCGGAGGGCACCGAGCCGCGGATCCTGAAGGCCGCCGACGAGGTGTTGCGCCGCAACATCGCCGAGCTGATCCTGCTAGGTGATGCACAGCAGATCTGTGAACGAGCCGCCGAGGTGGGCGCCAACATCGCGAACGCACGGTTGCTGGACCCGATCAACAGCGAACTGACCGAGCAGTTCATGGCCGAGTACCAGGAACGGCGCAAACACAAGCAGATCCCGGCGGAGGTCGCCTTCGACCGGATGCGGGACGTGTCCTACTTCGGGACGATGCTGGTGCTGGCCGGGCAGGCCGACGGCATGGTCTCCGGCGCGGCGCACACCACGGCGCACACGATCCGCCCGGCCATCGAACTGCTGCGGGACTCGGAGAAGGTGGACACGGTCTCCAGCTCCTTGTTCATGTGCCTGCCGGACAAGGTACTGGTCTACGCCGACTGCGCCATCGTCCCGGACCCGACCGATACCCAGCTCGCCGACATCGCCATCTCCTCCGCAGACACCGCGACTGCCTTCGGCCTCGCCGCACGGGTGGCCATGCTGTCCTACTCCACCGGATCCTCCGGCAGCGGTACCGACGTGGAAAAAGTCAGGGCCGCAACGCACATGGTGCGCGAGCGCCGGCCCGACATCGTGGTGGAAGGGCCGCTGCAGTACGACGCGGCGGTCGACCCGGGGGTGGCCGCCACCAAGATGCCGGACTCCCCCGTGGCCGGAAAGGCCACGGTGCTGATCTTTCCCGACCTGAACACCGGCAACAACACCTACAAGGCGGTGCAGCGTTCGGCCGGGGCGGTGGCGGTCGGACCGCTGCTGCAGGGTTTGAAGCGCCCGGTCAACGACCTGTCCCGGGGTGCCACCGTGGAGGACATCGTGGGCACCGTCGCCACCACCGCGGTGCAAGCGGTCAACCTGAGAGGTGAACAGGCGTGACTCGCGCCGTGCTGGTGATCAACGCCGGGTCCTCCTCGGTGAAGTACCAACTCATCGACGTGGATTCCGGTTCCTCGCCCGCCAGAGGGCTCGTCGAGCGCATCGGTGAAGGCTCGGGCACGCTGACCCACCGGATCGCCACCGCGGACGCGGAGCGCACCTTCGAGGCCTCCCCCGACGTACCGGACCACCCGAGTGCTTTGCGCGCCGCCATCGGCCAGTTCGACCGGCACGGGCCGGACTTGGCACAGGCCGGCATCGTCGCGGTGGGGCACCGGGTGGTGCAGGGCGGGGAGAAGTTCCCCGACTCGACGATCATCACCGACGAGGTCATCGCGGCAGTGGAGGAGCTCACCCCGCTGGCGCCGCTGCACAACCCAAGCTGCCTGCAGGGCATCCGGGCCGCCCAGCAGGTGTTCTCCGCCCTGCCGCACGTGGCCGTGTTCGACACCGCGTTTCACCAGACTCTCCCGCCGCGCGCCTACACCTACGCGGTGCCGGCGCACTGGCGCGATGTCCACGGGGTACGCCGGTACGGCTACCACGGCACGTCGCACGCGTACGTATCGCGCCGGGCCGCGGCCATGCTGGGCAAGGACCCGTCGCAGGTCAATGTCATCGTCGCGCACCTGGGCAACGGCGCCAGCGTCACCGCGGTGGCCGGTGGGCGCAGCGTGGACACCTCGATGGGGTTGACCCCGCTGGCCGGGCTGGTCATGGGCACCCGCAGCGGCGACGTGGACCCGGCCGTCGTCGCGCACATCACCCGGGTCACCGGAATGGACGTGGAGCAGGTCGACGCGGCGCTGAACAAGCAGTCCGGCCTGCTCGGCCTGGCCGGGGAGAACGACATGCGCGTACTCGGGCAACGAGCCGGGGACGGTGATGAGGCCGCGCGGCTCGCCCGCGAGGTGTACAGCTACCGGATCAAGGCCTACATCGGCCAGTACTACGCGGCGATGGGCCACCTGGACGCGGTGGCCTTCACCGCCGGGGTGGGCGAGAACGACTCGTGGGTGCGGGCGGAGTCGCTGTCCGGGCTCACCGAGTTGGGAATCGAGGTACATCCTGGGCGCAACCGGGCGACCGAGCACGGCGAGCGGGTGATCTCGACCGACGCGTCGCGGGTCGCGGTCATGGTGATCCCGACGAACGAGGAGCTGGAGATCGCCCGGCAGACGGTGGCCGTGCTCGACGCGTCATAGGTGCCCAGGGGCTACTCCCAGAGCTTGGCGCCCGCCTGCCGCTGTACCGCGAGGATCGTGTCCAGGTCGTCGTCAGGAGCGGCCTTGTTGCGTTTGGCCTGCCCGCAGGACTCGCACCGGTAGACGATGATGTGGCCCTTGGCGGCGGCGTAGTCCACGGCGACCGGCCGCAGGATGCCGCGGCAGTCGTTGGCCCGGTCGCCGGGCGTGTCGTCGACGTGCAGTGAGCACAGGCAGTGCCGGCAATGGTCTCGGTAGGTGCCGGAGCCGAGCCGGTGCACCGGTGCACCGCAGGCGACGCACCGGAACCCGGTGTCCTCTTCACGGCGGGCCATGCTCAGCCCCAGCCCAGTTCGTGCAGGCGGTCTTCGCCGATGCCGAAGTAGTGGCCCAGTTCGTGCAGGACGGTGACCCTGACCTCGTGGCGCACCTGGGCGCCGGTCCAGCAGCGGGCCAGGATGGGGTTGCGGAAAATGGTGATCCGGTCTGGCTGCGACAGCACCCAGGACACCCCGCGATGGGTCAGCGGGACACCCTCGTACAGGCCCAGCAGATTCGGCTGATCCTCGGGCGGGTCGGCCGCCACCAGGATGGCGACGTTGTCGACCCGGTCCATGATCTCGGCCGGCAACGAGTCCAGGGCGGCGTCGACAGCCTCGTCGAACTCCTGCTCGCTCATCTCGATCACCGCACCAGTATCCCGGCCGGCACCGATTACAGGTTGAGCGCCCACGCCGTGTATAGTTTTCAGGTCCTCAACGGAAAGCGTGCCTGATCCGGTAGGCGGGGGACGGGCATCACCAAGGCCCCCATCGTCTAGTGGCCTAGGACGCCGCCCTTTCAAGGCGGTAGCGCCGGTTCGAATCCGGTTGGGGGTACCAGGCCTAGTGCCGCTAGGCCCCGTAGCGCAGTTGGTTAGCGCGCCGCCCTGTCACGGCGGAGGTCGCGGGTTCAAGTCCCGTCGGGGTCGCTGGAACGAGCCGACGGCTCGTCGCCCGGCCAGATAGCTCAGTTGGTAGAGCGTCCGACTGAAAATCGGAAGGTCAGCGGTTCGACCCCGCTTCTGGCCACTGTCGCCCTCAACTCAGTTCTGACTCCACGCCTCCGGCTGAACGGCCAAATCTGCTCGGAACTGGCGCCTCACTTACTTCGTTTGTTGCGATAGTTTCGGTGAGGGAGGTGGGCCATGACTGCAGTCTGCGACAAGGCGGTACCGGACTCCGAGGCTGAACTGGCCAGAGAGGCGCTGCCGATCATCAAGCGCTACCTTGCCCAGCTCACTGACGACACGGCCCCATTGACCGTGCAGGCAGATGCCCAAGGGTTCCCGACGAAGCTCCCCAGGACAGCCCTGGAGTTGCTGGTCGGCATCCTGGCGAACCTCGCCGCCGGACGGCCGGTCCAGCTGGTCCCCGGCCACGCTGAGCTGACGCCCCAGCAGGCGGCCGACATCCTGAATGTCAGCCGACCGTTCCTCATCGGCCTGCTCAAGGCCGATGAGATCGACCACCGGATGGTGGGGACACATCGGCGTATCGCGGCCGACTCACTCATGGCCTACATGCGTGCGGACGATGCGAAGCGCAGAGCGGCTGCGGATGAACTCACACAGCTCAGCGACGAGATGGGGACTGCGTGACGATGGCGTTCGTTGCCATCTACGACGCTATTCAACCCATTGCCGACACGAACACCGCAACCCCTCGATGCGCCCTTCCGTCGTGATCTAGGGCATATCCAGTGGCAGGGTACACCTCAGTGCTGTGGGCGGCAACGACAGTGTGTAGCCATACATCTGGCACCGGACGCCGAGGCCCGCCGTACCCCTGCAGTTCATACCCTCGTTGCCCGGCCTGCTGTTATGCGGGCAGGGATGATCGTCGCCCCACCCCCGGACATGCTGAAGGGCGCCCGGTGGATTTCTCCACAGGGCGCCCTTTCGCGTGTTGCCTGTCGGCGCTTCCGGCGAGTCGTGCGGGACCTTGTGCCGGGCCTCAGCGTGGTGAGGCGGTAGCGCTTACAGGGACCATCGGCTCAAGATCGCGGAGTGCAATGAATATGGCAATAATGGCTGCGATCGGCGAGACGACGGTGCGTGCCACGAAGTGCTCAGAAGGACTCACGACGCTGGTTAGGAATGTCTTCCAGCAGCTCGCGGACCTCGGACTCGCGGTACCGGCGGTGTCCGCCAAGGGTGCGGATGGACGAGAGCTTGCCTGCCTTGGCCCACCGGGTGACGGTCTTGGGATCGACGCGGAACAGCGTCGCTACCTCTGCGGGCGTGAGCAGGATTTCGCTGTCGGAATGGACTGACATGGTGTCTCCTGGTTGTTCGAGATGGACATGTAGGGAATCGGCCATGCTGGGGCGGATCTGCATAGACCGTTCGGCTACCGCTGTGGTAGCGCAGGTGTGACAGAACGCCCGATCTGGACCCTGAACGCGGCGGTGCATCTCGGGAAGGGGCTATGTGGTGACGCAGAGTCCGCGTGTCTGGGTGAACGCGGCCAGCCGGACACTCGGGCTGCGGCGCCGGCGGCACCGCAGCCTGGCAGCCCAGGTGTGACTTGGCCCGGATCCTGCCGACCGATGTGTAGGAACCCCCGCTTACCCTGTAACGTTGATCTCACCGACAAGTGACGTTGCGGTCCACCTCTCAGGGGGCCGCCGTGGAACCGACGATGAGGGGGTCACGCCAATGGGGCGCGGCCGTCAGAAGGCTAAGCAGACAAAGGTCGCCCGGGAGCTGAAGTACTGGAGCCCGCAGACCGACCTCGAGCGTCTCCAGCAAGAGCTACGCGGTGAGCGCGGCCAATCCGTCTCGGTCGATGCCGAGGACGACGAGTCCGGCTACGAGGACCGCTGGGCGGACGAGAGCACGTGACGGCACCCGCCGCTGGCAGCAGCGGCGGGCCACACGCCTGCACCCGGCCACATCCCCACCCGACCGGCACTGTCCGGTTGCGCAACCATCGTCAAGAATTACTGGAACTGCCCGGCTAAGAGGACACCACCGCCGTCTACACCCTTCGCTCCGCGGATCGCGTCCGGCATGTCGTCGGTGGTCACGTGCCCGCACACCCATGCGGGGATTCCTGCTCGTTCGCAGGTATCGACGGCCCGTGACGCCGCATCGGCAGGCAGGACCGCCACCATCCCCACACCGAGGTTGAACGTTTGTTCAAGGTCGGGCCCGGGCACCTGACCGGCCCGCGCCAGCACGGCCATCACCGTGGGCAACGCCCAGGTGCCGCGATCGACGACGGCGTTCAGCCCCGCGGGCAGCACCCTGGCCAGGTTCGCCGCCAGCCCTCCCCCGGTGACGTGGCTGAACGCGTGCACCGGCAACCCGGCGGCCAGCTCCAAGCACACGCCGGTGTACAGGCGGGTCGGTTCCAGCAGCTCCGCACCCAACGGCCGGCCG
>PDSI01000017.1 GCA_002748415.1 Micrococcales bacterium
GCGGGCCTCGTATTCGGGAAGCGGGCCGACGAGCGAGTCCAGATACCGTGATTCGAACCTGTGGGTCTCCGCGGCCAACAGCTTCAGGTCGGTCACCCCGAAATAGGACGTGCCCGCCGCGAACACCGTGGTGGTGGTCATCGCCCGCATGACCACGTAACCCCCCGCACTGCCACCGCGGATAGCCATCCTGTCGCCGTCCACCTGTCCGGCGTCCGCCAGAGACGTGGCTCCGGTCACACAATCATCGATGTCCAGTTCACCCCACCGTCCCAGTAACCGCTCCCGGTACTGGCGGCCGAAACAGCAACTGCCGGAGTAGTTCACGTGCAGCAGGGCGAAGCCTCGTGTGGTCCAGAACTGGATCTCCGCGCTGTAGTCCGCGTCGTGTACCCCGGTGGGGCCGCCGTGTGCCATGACGATCAGTGGTGGCCGCTCGGCCGCAACACCGGGACCGGACCGGTGGCCTGGGTGATCGGGGTGAGCCGGCGAGTAGAGCATGCCGTGTACCGGCATGCCGTAACTGTTCTGCCAGGACCACGGCTGCGGGTGTGACACGTACTGCGGGTCAAGGCATTGCGAGTCCGATGTCTGCAGCCGGCGCAGCCCCCGGGCGGTGGAACCGTGCACGATATCGGCCGGGCCCCCGAGGTAGCCGGCCCGCAGTACGACGTCGGTGCCCGCAGCCTGCAGCGACCGTGCGGTGGCGATCGACTCGCTCACGGTACTGGCCTGGCCGGTCTGCGGATCGAACAGGTCGAGCTGTTCGACGCCGTCGTGCCAGTGATGCATGAGGACCCGGCCGTCGGACAGGGTGGCCAGGTCGCTCATGCCCAGGGTCCATTGGGCTGCAGCGCAATCGGCCGGCATCGGCCGCAGCGGTACTTGGTGATCCCCGTCGTCGCGGTACAGGTTCGCCCAACCGGTGGCGTCACTGACGTAAAGCAGCTGCCCGGTGGGCGTCCACGTCGGTTGGCACACCGAGACGCCCTCGCCCCCGGCAACGACGCGTCGTCCGGCCAGCCCCTGATCGGTCAGCTCGGCCCGATGCAGCGTGCTGGCGTCCCACGGCATGTTCGGGTGCTCCCAGGTCACGAACGCGATCTGCGTTCCGTCCGGGCTGACGGCGGGCCGGGAGACGAAATCCGATCCGCTGAACAGCTCCGTCCAGGGCTGAGTGCCGGCCGGACCGGGACCCAGCGGGATGCGGATGAGCCGGTCCACCGGTTCGCCGAGGCCGCTGGCGTCCTCCTGCACCGCGTACCCGAACCCGGCCGCGGCGACCAGCCCACCGTGCCGGAGCGGGCCACCGGCCGTGAGCGGGCAAGGCTCGCCGCCGTCGATCAGGTACAGCCGTCCATCGGCGAAGTCAGTGACCAGCACTTGGCCGTCCGCGACGGCGTAGGCGCCACCACCGGAGCCGTGTGCCCGCGAACGGATGTTCAGGGTGGGTGGCGTCACATCGGTTGTCTGCCCACTGCGGGCGTGGTGGCGCACCAGGGTGCACCGTCCCCCCTGCTCGGGGCGGCACTCCACCCAGTACGTGTCGTCGCCGTCCACCTGCACCTCGTCGAGCACGATGCCGGCAGCGAGGTCGGCCGGGGTCAGTGGTGAGGTCCAGGTCCCGTAGCCGATGCGGTGCGTCATGAGCGCAAGCTATCAAGACCGGCCGCCGCTCGGGGGCAGGCTGGCGGGCAGCAGGGTGAACCGGCTTAGGCCGGTCCCGAGCTGAGCCGACAACGTGGTGTGGGGTCGGCTCGGGGGCGGCAGGCGGAGGCATTGCCTGCTCGGGCAGCCGGGCAGCCGGGTGCCTCGGCCCGGGTGGAAGCCGAGCAGTTGGCCTTCGCGATCGACTGTGTCGAACGACAGAAAGCGGTCGTGGACCAGGAGGCCAAGCGGCTCAACGACGATCTACGTACCCTGCGAGACCGTCAAGGCCGGTATCAGGCGGGCGCCGCAGGCGAAGAACGCGTAGGCCGGATGCTGCTTGCCATGGCTGACACGGGGTGGACGACTCTGCCGGACCGGCATTGGCCGCGAACCCGCCGGGCGAACATCGACGTGTTGCTGGTCGGGCCGGGGGGCGTTTTCGTGGTCGACGTCAAGAACTGGCGTGCGGCTGCCGTCTCGGACGGGCACCTTTGGCGGGGTCAGGTAATGGCCGATGAGGATGTTCAGAAGGTGCGGGACCAGGCCGCCGCCGTCCGGGAGATCCTGGTCGACATCGGCCTGGCGCCAGGTGCCGTCGTCCCGATGCTGGTCCTCGCCGGCAACCGTCAAGGCCCCGTGTCGCTGGGCGAGGTCACGGTTGTCGGCGACGGCCAACTCCGGCACAGCCTGCTGCGCCACGGCGACCGGTTGACTGCCGGACAGGCAGCGCAGATCTGTCGGGAGCTGGACACCCGCTGTCCACCAGCGGTATCCGAGAATTCTGGTGGGTATCCGTCGATCCCGCGGCCGCGATCCCGGTCGAGCCCGGGCGCGACAGACGACAGAGCAGGTGGTGCTCCAGCGCGCGGCGATGCCTCCGGTCGCGGGAACTCCACCGGCCTGCGGTACGGCGACGAATTGTCCCTGGACGAGCTCTGGGCGGAACTGTGGCAGATCGCAGCGGGCGAGCCCATCGAGACCTGGATGACGTGGCTGCACCCGACCCAGTCTCGGTTGACCACCAGGCATTTCGCCGGTCCGGCCAGGATCCGTGGCCCCGCCGGCACAGGCAAGACAGTGGTCGCTCTGCACCGGGCGAAGTACCTGGCCGACCGCGGCCACCGGGTGCTCTTCACGTCGTACGTACGCAGCCTCAGTACCGTCTTCTCCAGCCTGTTCGACCGGCTGGCGCCGGATTCCGGCCGTTGCGTGGACTTCCGGTCCATCTACCAGGTTGCCGTTGCAGCGCTGAAACAGGCGGGTATCGAACCAGGTATCGATGAACGCGCTGTCTCGCGATGCTGGAGCCTGGCCTGGGCGAGCGCCCACCATGACGGGGTCCTCGACAGTCTCGGCCAGTCACAGACGTATTGGCGCGACGAGATCGTCCGGGTGATCAAAGGCCGGGGCATCACCAGCCACGGGCAGTACGCCGGCCTGACTCGCCTCGGACGGCGCGTGGCGCTGCAACCTGTCCACCGGCGGGCGGTCTGGCAGCTTTACCAGGAGTACGAACTCAGGCGCCGGGATGCCGGCGTGCGTGACTGGGCCGACGTCATGTCCGATGCGTTGCGGGTGGTCCGTGCCGGGCAAGCCTGCTTCGACTTCGACAGCGTCATCGTCGACGAGGTCCAGGACCTGACGTGCACCGGTCTGCAATTCCTGCACGCCCTGGTCGGTGACCGGCCGAACGGGCTGCTCCTGGTCGGGGACGGTCAACAGTCCGTCTACCCGGGTGGCTTTACTCTGTCCGAGGCCGGGATCGTGGTGGCCGGCCGCGCAGCGGTCCTGGACCACAACTACCGCAACCGGGAACAGGTGATTAGGCACGCGCTGGGCAGGCTGCCCGAGGGCAGCGACGTCGAGGGCCCGGCGATTGTGTCCACGCCCACTCGGTGTGGTGGCGAGGTCGTCGAGGTGGACGTCCCTGATGCCGCAGCACTCGACAGCGCGCTCCTCGCGCGCGTCGCCGAGCTGCTCGACCGCCACGGCGCCCGCCTCGGTGACATCGGGATCCTGGTTCACAGCAACGCCGCCGGCAAGCGCTGGTTGACGCAACTCCGCCGGGCCGGGCGCGCCGCAATACAGTTGCGTGCCTACGACGGGCGGCCGGTCGATGCCATCAAGATCGGCACCTACGAGCACGCCAAGGGCCTGGAGTTCGCCCACGTGCTGATCCCGGACCATCGTCGCGCTCCGCAGCGTCAGTGCGAGTCCGACGACGCTTACGCCGAGCGGCACCGTCGCGACAGCGCCCGTCTCTATGTCGCGATGACCAGGGCCAGGGACAGCGTGTGGCTGGCGGCTTTCGGTCCGGGCGGATCCACCCGCGGGTGATCACCGCCCCAGGCGTTCACGCGGAGGGCACGGCACACATGGTATGTCACTTCTCGCCCGCTGATTGCCTACGGCACCCGCAGCGGGCCGAGTCTCGCTGAAGCCGACGGTGGCAGGCACCGGGTACCAGGGGTCGGCCATTTCGAGCACCCTGGGAGGTGTCGCAGCGGTCATTGCGGCACCAGTGGCGCTGTTGGGTATGTGGGGTAGCGGCGTGCCGGCGCCATCCGTCGCCTGCCGGTGTCGTCGCGGTCAATGTGGGCGGGCGGCTACCGGCGCCGGGTGCCTGAGTCGCCTGAGCCGGGCTGCGCGAGAGGCGATGTCCAGCCCGCTGGCGTCGCCCAGGTCCGGCGAAGGTGCAGAAGTGTGCCAGGCTCGTAAGAGCCCACAATCGTCGCAGACGAGTCCGCGTCCGGCACTCGCTTTGCGGGCTCTTGAAAAGACCTTCCAAATACACCAATCAGTGCCAGAAAGCCCTCGTTTTAGGGTGCTGGAAACAAGTAATTCCAGGACAATAAGCCAGACATTCGGCTATTCAAAGCCACTGCTTTAGCTAGTATTGAAACATGCGGCGGGGATTGTGTGGCAGGTTCTTTTAAGCTGGTCCGTGGCGCTTGCGCGGCGCTCTCTCTCCGTTCTCATCGGACAATTTGCTCCGTTCCTGGATGAACATGGATTTGTGGGTTGGTAAACCGCCGGTCATCGAGCGGAATTCGCTTCCGGCCGGGGCGAGGTTCGGGTCACAAATCCGTCCGTGAGGCGAGCGAAAGCGCCTTCAAAGGAAGATGCAGATCTGCCTGTGCTCGATGCGGCGCCGCAGCGGCGCCGCGGGATGAATACATGACCGTCGCTCTTCGATCGGTGATGATTTTCGGGAGGCGCCGTCCGAGCGCATCACCACGCCGCGACCGCGGAGCTTTCACGGACAGTGTTCGGGTGGATATGCTGCGCCATTCTTTGCCTTTGGGGCAGCGGGTCAGGGCTGCACACTGCCATCGCGTTTCAGCATCGTCGATGGCACGCCCAGCGAGCTACGAGACATCGAGCAGTAGGTGCACGACGAGCAGGTTTTGGCTTTGTTGAAGTCGACGGTCGCGGCTGAGCATCGGGTCAGATATTCCTTCCGGGTCGGTCAGGGACAAGGCAGTGCGAAGGTCTCACTCCAGTGCCAGCTCCTTGGCCAAGGCCACCGTTGCTTGATAGGCCGATCTCCACCTCGGGCGTGGATCTTGCGAGGGCAAGCTGGTGACTCACAAGGAGCAGTGTTGTCGGAATCCTAGATAGTCGCGGTTTGCGACCGACGAGGCCGGATATGCAGGAGCCGTCACCGAAACTGTGACCCCACCGTGATACTGTCCCGTTGACCTATTAGGTAACGCGGCAGTATCCTAAAGCAGTCAAGGTGAATCCCTATATCAGTAAGAGGAGTCCAATGTCTCGATCCCTGACCAAGAAGAGCTGGAAAGCCGGCACCGCAACCCTGGTAGCAGTCATGCTGGGGCTTAGCGGGTGTGGCTCATCCGACGACAGCTCAGACTCTGACGCCAAATCCGACGAAAAGTCCTCCGCCAGCAAAGCTGAGGCGGAGGGTGAGGAGACCGAAGGCGGAGGGTACGGCGAAAGCGAAGAGCAGACCGAAGGCGAGAAGGCCAACGAGGAGTTCAAGAACAAGGTCAGCGATGAAGAGCTGCTCAAGGGCCTGAAGGCTGGCGGCTATGTTGTCTTTGTTCGCCACGGCCAGACCAACAAGGACTGGGCTGACCAGGCCAGCAAGGATCTTGACCTGGAGAACTGCGCCACCCAGCGTTCGCTGAGCGAAAAGGGCTGGCAGCAAGCACGCACCATCGGGGCCGCTTTCACCAAGGCGCAGATTCCGGTCGGCGAAGTGACCGCTTCGGAGTACTGCCGCGCTTGGCAGACTGCTGATCTGGCGTTCGGCAAGTACAAGGAAGACGCGGCACTGAACTTCGCGAAGGCCGAGGAATACACTGACGAGCAGGTGAAGGAAATGGCTGATGGGATCAAGCCGTTCCTGACCACCAAGCCTGCTGCGGGCACGAACAACATCGTTGTCGGACACGACGACGTTTTCGAATCCGCAACCGGGATCTACCCCGCGCCACAGGGTATTTCCTACGTTGCGGTTCCCAAGGGAGACAGCTTCGAGCTGATCGCCAAGCTCTCTCCCGAAGACTGGAAGAAGCTGGCTGGCTGATTCCAGTAGTCACGACATTCGGGGCTCGGTCTGCTCGTGCAGGCCGGGCCCCGAATGCTATGCGCGGTTTCCGATTCTCGCCCGTCCTGCAACCGGACAAAAGAACAAGACACCCAGGCCGTGGGCCGGTCTCACACGAGCTCGCTGGTTAAAGCCGCGCGCGCCGGTTAAGTCGAGTTCGCTGGTTAAAGCCGTGCGCTGGCGAAAGCGCGGCGTCAGCGGCTGAGCTGAGCGAGCGTTGTCGCGGGTCAATCACGCCACTTGGCCCGCACGCCACTTGGCCCGCACCCGTGACGCTGCCGCTGTGGAGAGCCAATTGAATGCCCACCAGATGGCGGTTGCCAATATTACTGCTCCGATAAACCTGCTCCACCTGTCTTCGGACCCGAGCCACTTCATGAAATAGAAAAGATCGAACTGCAAGATGTAGACAAAGAGGGACGCCGAGGCCAGCAGCTGAGCTGGCACTGCCAACAACCGGGGAATACGCACGTTCGCAACCAGGGTAAGCAGCGCGATGGCAATGACCACATAGGCATAGCGCTCCGAGCGATGGGCGACGGTATCAAAAAGGTGGTACATCCCCACGGTGAGTACCCCAAAAGATGCCAGCTTCTGCGGCCACGAGTGCGCGTGGGCGATGGCGATTCCCAGGGTGAACATCCACATGATGACCCAGGGAAGGTACTCGGTTCTCGGCAAGCCCGCTGAGACCGCATAGGTCTTGGGAATGATCGCGATCAACGTGATCGAGATTGCGGTTGCCCACGGCCGGGATCGGTACCATCGCATCACCTGAGGAATAGCAAAGATAACGGCGGCGAGGCAGAACGCCGTGAGGTAGGATTCGATGAACCAGAAAACCCGGTGGCGTCCCCTGGTCTGTGGCCCCAGTATCCATTGCAACAACACCACGTTGGACCACTTGTAGGAGCCAGTGACCAAGACTCCATAGAGAGCGACCAGCGAGGTGGGAATTGCTACCGATGCCATGGTGCGCACGGCGGACCACCAGCGCGCCGCCGGGGTGTGTTTAGTGAGCGTGAACCGGGCGAAGTTGTAGCCAGCGATTGTCAGGAGGGCGTGGGCGCCGCCGATCAATGCGGTGGCGCCCGTGTGGTTGCTGGCAATAGTGATGACCGCGAGAGCGCGTAGGACAACCGAGGTCTCTAGGCCGATAAACCAGGTGTGCTGGGTACCAGGGGTCAAGAAGTCGGCGAGCGGGCGATGGTGCCAATCGCGCGGTAGCGAGCCGTAGCTGCGGGCCAACACCACAGCGGCGGCGGAATGATTGAGCGAATTGCCACCGTTGGCGACGAACGAGACGGATGTGTCGATGCTGTCCTTGCCGAGGATCCTGGCCAATGCGCTAGCGGTATCGCGGCGTCGGAGTCGCCACCATCTGGGATCGACAGCACTGAGTTCTGCGTCGGATTCGCTGATTGCCCGCACCAATCGCAGACATTCTTTCCGGTCAGCTTTGCCGTTGGGTAGCGTGGGCAGTGTACTCAGTAGGGCGGCTTGCACCAGGGCGAGATCGAGGCCCGCCGCCTCCGCCACGTGGGAACGCACCTCAGCCATCTCGGGGGGTTTTTCTGCGCACCGTGAAGCATCGATAGCCACGGCCAGCGACTCGTCGTCGCCAGCGACCACGGCCGGGATACTCAGTTTCGTCAGTTCGGCCTGTACCCGGTGAATATCGATGCGTAAGCCGGCGATCTTGCAGAACTCGCTGCGGCGTCCCACGATTCGGACCAGCCCCGAGGCGTCGATGGTGGCCAGGTCTCCGGTGTGCAGTTGGTCGACCATGTGGCCTAGCGCCAGGTCGTCCGGGTGTTCGGCATAGCCCAGCATCACCCCAGGCCCGGAGAACACCAGTTCACCCGCAGCCGGGGGCAGGCCGGACATGTCGTCGACCGGCTCGAGGTGCACTGTCGAATCGGCGATCGGATAGCCGACGGCGTCCGGATGATCACGCACCTTCGCCGGCGGCATGAGGGTCATCCTGGCGGTCGCCTCGGTCTGGCCGTACATGACACAGAAGTCACGTCCGGCGTGCCGACACTCCTGGTCCCACTGGGCCACCTCGTGCGGCTCGAGCTTGCCGCCGGCCTGAGTGATCAACCGCAGCTTGGGCAGGTCCTCAGGGATACCGCCTCGCGATGCGATCAGCTGTGCCATCAGCGGCACTACTGCGAGATCGGTGACCTCGTGGTTGCGCACCTCGTCCCAGAAATCTTCGTTGATGACCGAGCCGTTGGTGACAACCACGCAGGCACCTGCCCGCAGATGCGAGTTGAGCACGCTCAAGCCGTAGCAGTAATGCAAGGGCAGGCTGGTGATGCCACGATCTTTGCCGGTCAGATTCAGCGCCGCCGCAATCGCGTCTGCGTTGGCGACGAGGTTGCCGTGTGACAGCCGCACCAGTTTGGTCGAACCAGTGCTGCCCGACGTGGACAGCAGCGCGGCCAGCTCCGGGTGCAGCACGTGCCCGGGGGCATCGCGTTCGATCAAATCCCCATTGCGCCAGACAGCGTTGGGCTGGAAGCGTGCCACGACGCCGGCGTCGTCGACGCCATCTTCATGGGTGATCAAGGCCACCGATCGGGACGCGAGCGTGGCCAGGTAGGCGATGATGGCGTCCAGATCATTTGACATCGGCAGCTGGATGAGGCGGGCGGTGCCGGCGTCAACGAGTTGCCTGGCGTCGGCAACGAGTCGCCACAGCTGGTGGTAGCTCACCATGCGCTGGCCGCATATCAGCGCCGGGCGGTCAGCCCACCGCCGATGACGGTCCGGTTCGAGTAGTGATGGGGCAGCACTGAGCCGTGCGGGGCCGCCGATGAACATCACGAGAGTAGGTTAGCCTAACCCAAGCATTGTCTGAATGTGACGTAAGTCGCTGATGAGTGTGGGGGTAGGCATCGCTGCCGACGAACGCACCGGCCTGCACCAGCGGGCATGCCGGTGATACTCCGGTCTTCCTGCCCAAATTACCTGAAAAACCCAAATCGCTATGGCCGGTCGATCCTGATGATCCGCAACGGAATCCGCCCCTGACCGTTGGTCACCAACGACGTACCGCTCAACCGTGCATCATGAGCCGGTGCTGCGGGCACGAGGATCGCTACCATTCGCCGGGTGACTGCCGGGCTCGATCGTGTGCATCTGTGGTGGGCGGACCTTACCCTCGCACAATCCGGCCTGCATAGCTGTGTGTCTTCGGCGGAGAGCGAACGTGCCAGCAGCTACACCTCCCCGGCCGACCAGGGCCGAAGCCTGCTGGCGGCGGCCCTGCTGCGGGCGGTGACGGCGCGCGCCCTGAACCGTGATCCCATGAGCATCCAGGTGGACCGGGAGTGCCAGGACTGTGGCCAACCACATGGCAAACCGATCATCGACGGTATCCATGTCAGCGTGAGCCACGCCGGACTCTTGATTGTCGTGGCGGCCGGTCCCGTCCCGGTCGGGGTCGACGTCGAACGTATCGCCGACCTCACCCGCTCCGGCTACGAGGGCGGGGTGGAACAGTGGTGCGCCGCCGAGGCCCGCACCAAACTCGGACACAGCGGCACGGTGACCTGCCAGCAGGTGGAAACGCCGATAGCGGGCTATGGAGCATGTGTGGCGGTTGCCCGCTCGCGGCCCGCGCGGCTTGTGCTGCACGGCGTGGCCGCCAGCGCGCGGGCATTGCAGGAGCACTGCCCCTGCTAGCACTGCCCCCGGTAGCCGCCTGCTGCGTCCGCCGGCGCCCGGCGCAGCCGGGCCGTGCCGGGCGGGACAGGGTGTCGTGCGCACAGAGGTCATCCGGGGTCGCCCGGCCGTGCCGGGCCCAGCGTGTGAGCCGCTCTGGGTGAGCCGCTCTGTTTGGTTAACCGCTCTGTTTCGCGGCGGCGGCCGCCTCGTTCAGCGGGGGCAGGAACTCCTCGATGGCCACCGGGATCGACAGCGGCGTCGGGAATTGCATCGGCTGGGAGAGCGACCAATCCGTCAGCGTCACCGTCGCGCCGCTGCGGACCGCGGGCATCTGTCCGATCCCCGGGAGGGCCGCCAGATCATCTCCGCCGGACTGGCACACGAACACGTCCGCGTCCACGTTCCGGGCCTCGGCGCCGGCCACATGGGCCTCGAAATCGACGTTTTCGAGAGCATTGACGTAACCAGGCATGGTCATGCCGAACTCCTCCAGCAGCCGCACCCGCACATCGGAGGCGGTGTACATGCCCAGGCCGGGTGGATCTCCCTCCTCGATCCAGCCCCACACCACCGAGGTGCCCACCAGGTCCGGGTACGCGGTCTTAGCTTGCGCGATCGCCTGCTCGGTCTCGATCCGTAGTCGGTCGGCCTTCTGGGGGCGGCCCAACGCCCGTCCGGCGATATCCAACGATGTCCGCCAGTCGGTACTCCACGCTTGGTCGGGGTACATGACCACGGGTGCTATCTCGCTCAGCTTGTCGTAGTCCTGCGCGGCAAGCCCGGAGAACGTCGACAGGATCAGGTCGGGCTCCTGCGCGGCGATCGCGTCGACCGGCATGCTCAGGTCATCGTTCAATGTGATCGGGGCGGGCGCGGGCGCACCGATGTCGGCCAGCGCCTGGTCGAACCAATCCGTGGAGCCCTTCTCGTTGCCGCCCAGGTCCACCACCGGCGCGGCGACCGGCGCCACCCCGAGGCCGACGGCG
>PDSI01000191.1 GCA_002748415.1 Micrococcales bacterium
GACCTGATCGAGGACTCCGAAGCGGTGGTACCCGCCGACGCGGTCTCGTTCACCCTGTTGCAGGAACAGCTGCATTCGGTGCTGGACACCTTGTCCGAGCGCGAGGCGGGCGTAGTCGCCATGCGGTTCGGCCTCACCGACGGGCAACCGAAGACCCTGGACGAGATCGGCAAGGTCTACGGGGTCACTCGCGAGCGTATCCGGCAGATAGAAAGCAAGACGATGTCGAAACTGCGGCATCCGTCCCGTTCCCAGGTGTTGCGCGACTACCTGGACTGACTAACCGGCGTCGAACTTCACGACGCCGACCAGCCAGCTCGTGGTCGCGGCGAGTGCCGCGGCAGTCTCGACCATGATCGAGATCCCCACCGCCTTGGTGGCTGCCACCGCGGACCGCCAGGCCTGCGTGCGGGTGGGTTCGCCGGGCCCCGCTGTGGTCGATGGTGGCTGTTCGTCGTCGGATCGCCGCAACCGGTGCAGTTCCGCCAGGTAGAGCACCCCGACGAAGCCCACGGGCAGCCCGACCACCGGGATGAGGAAGTAGCCGGCGACGCCGCCCAGCCCGCCGAGGATCAGTGAGGAGCGAGGGACCCCCGCCTGCAGCATGCTGCGGCCGGCGACCAGGTAGCTCGCCACCGCACCGACGGCCAGCAGCGCCACCACCACGGCGAGCACCACCCAGGCCGCGGTGTTGTTCATGACCAGAGCCCAGATGAGGACCGCGGCCGCCATCAGCAGGCTTCCTGGTAGCACCGGAACGACCGTGCCGATGACGCCGACGATCAGGGCGGCACCGCAGGCCAGGGTGACGACGGTGGTATCCACGGACCAAGTTGACCACAGCTGGTCGTTGCGTGCCGGTCACGGCGCCGCAGCGCCGGGTGGAAGTACGAAAAGGCCGGCAGCGGATCTCGCTGCCGGCCCCCGGATGTCCTGGTTCGCTGCGGTATGTCCTGGTTCGGGTATGTCCTGGTTCGCTGCGGTCAGTCCGTGTCGTGCAGCCGGGACGATTCGTCGCTGATCTTGGCGGACACCTGCTCGAGCTTGGTCTGATGCTCCCGCCCGTGGTGGATGCAGAACATCAACTCACCGCCATTGGTGAGTTCCGCGCGCAGGTAGGCCTGGGCACCGCAGCGGTCACAACGATCCGCCGCGGTCAGAGAACCCCGAGTCATGGTGGCGTTCATCGTCGTCACTCTCCTGCCTTGTCTCGCCCCCCGGGTACTGAAGGCATCTGCACGCCAGCGGCTACTGACGCAATCGGTGTTCCTACTGTCCAACATCAAAGCAGGTTCCGGTGTTCCCGTGGGGCACAACACCGCCCAGTTCGCTCACCGCGAAGCCGAGTCGCCCACCGGTGCCCGCGCGGGCCAGGAGGAAACCGTACCCAGTACCCGCAGCGCTGCCGCAACAGTCACGAGCTCAGCGGTGCCAGGTCCGGGCGGGTGAGGAACCACTGCACTTCTCGCGCAATGCCGTCACGCAGACCCACCTGAGCAGACCAGCCGAGATCACTGCGGGTGAGCGCCGGGTCCAGCATCAGGTCGGGGCGGCGTTGCCCGGAAACGAACTCCGGCTCCGGTACCGGGCCCAGCTGCGGGGTGGCCTGCGCGACCGCATCGGCCACCAGGGTGGCGATATCTCGGGTGGCCGTACCGGTGCCGGTGGACACGTTGTAGATGCGCACGGGTTCTTCCTCGCCGCACCGGTGGCGGGCCAGCGCGGCGGTCACGGCCGTCGCCGCGTCCTCGACGTACAGGTAGTCGCTGCGTTCACGGCCGTCGCCGCGGATCTGTCCCGGCCGGCGGGCCAGCCCGGCACGGATGTAGTTCGGCACAGCCCGCGGGACGGTCTCCATCGGCCCGAACAACGTCGCCAGCCGCAGGATCGTCAGCGCGAACTCACCGGCCCGCGCAGCGAACCCCAGCTGCACCTCGGCGGCGGCCTTGGCGCCGGCGTACGGCTCCACCGGCCGCAACGGTTCGCTCTCGGCGAACGGCAGGTTCGGGTTCGGCCCGTAGACATGCGCCGTGCTGGCGAACACCACGCGGGCGGGACGCAGCGCCTGCACCAAGGCCAGCGTCGCGGCCAGGTTCACCTCCACCTCGGCTCGCGCGCGTTCCAACGGGGTGCCCCGGCCCGGTACGTAGCCCAGGTGGAGGAGATCGTCCACCGGCCCCAGCTCGCCGGCCAGCCGGGCCGGGTCCTGCCACCAAGGCGTGATGATCTGCCGCACGGTGCCGCGGCCGACCAAATCCGCCATCGGCTCGCGCCAGGTGGGCGCCGTATCGATGCTGCACACCCGCGCGCCGGCCTCGGCCAGCAGCGTGACCACGTAAGAACCGAGAAAACCGCCCCCGGCGGTGACCAGGACATGCCGGCCGGCCGGATCCGCCATTCGCGCGGCCTACCAGTTCCGGGCTTGATCCTGAGCCAGCCACGCCTCCAGGTCGGGGTTCTGGTCCCGTAGCCAACTCAGGTACCGCTTGATGCCCTCGTCGATATCCACCGTGGTGCGGAAGCCGAGCGTTTCTTCGGCTAGCGAGGTGTCCGCGTAGTGGCGCAGCACGTCGCCCGGGCGGTCCTCGGTGAACTGCGGGGCGAGGTCAGCACCCAGGTGCGCGATGATCAACTCGGCGATGCGGGCGATGCTGACCTCGGTGCCCCGGGCGATGTTGACGGATTGCCCGACCAGCTGGTCGCTCTCGGTGGCGGCGAGGATGCCACGAGCGCAGTCTTCCACCCAGGTGAAGTCACGGGTGGCCGACCCGTCGCCGAACACGATCGGCGGCAGCCCGGCCATGACCCGGTGCGCGAACTTGGGGATGACCTCGGCGCTCAGCCCCTCGGCGTGCTCGCGAGGCCCGTAGTTGTTGAACGGCCGCACCACCGTCGTCGGCAGTCCGTAGGTGCGCAGGTGGGCCATCGCGTACAGCTCACCGGCCGCCTTGCTGGCCCCGTAGACCGTCATCGGCACCAGTGGGTGGTCCTCGGCCATCGGAACGCTCACCGCGCTGCCGTAGGCCTCCGAG
>PDSI01000192.1 GCA_002748415.1 Micrococcales bacterium
AGGCCTCCGAGGAGGAGACGTAGACGGTGCGGGACACGCCGTTGGCCGCCGCGGCCCGCCACACCTGCAACGTGCCGGTGGCGTTGACCTCGTGCACGTACTGCGGGTCGTTCAAGCTCACCCGAAGGCAGGCGACCGCCATGTGGATCACCACGTCCATCCCGGACGTCGCCGACATCATCGCGTCCAGATCGCGGATATCGGCCGTGACTACCTCGACGTTCTCGCCGTGCTGGGCCAGATGAGAGCGGCGGCCGGTGGAAAAATCGTC
>PDSI01000193.1 GCA_002748415.1 Micrococcales bacterium
CTTGTTCGCCGACGGCTCGGTCGAGGTGGAAGACAACGGGCGGGGCATCCCGGTGGATGCGGAACCCAAGACCGGGTTGTCCGGGGTGGAGGTCGTGTTCACCAAACTGCATGCCGGCGGCAAGTTCGGCGGTGGTTCCTACGCCGCCTCCGGCGGGCTGCACGGGGTGGGTGCCTCGGTGGTCAACGCGCTGTCCGAACGGCTGGACGTACAGGTGGACCGGTCGGCGAAAACCCACGCCATGTCGTTCTACCGGGGCGAGCCCGGCACGTTCGACGACACCGGCGGCCGCGGTCCGGGCAGCCCGTTCGCGCCGTTCACCGAGACCTCCGAGCTGAGCATCGCCGGCAAGGTCAAGCGCGGCGTCACCGGAACCCGGATCCGCTACTGGGCCGACCCGCAGATCTTCACCAGCAACGCCGGCTACCTGCTGGAGGAGTTGCAGGTGCGGCTGCGGCAGACCGCCTTCCTGGTGCCCGGCCTGGAACTGGTGCTGCGCGACGAGCGCGACTCGGTCGCGGGCGCCGAATCCGGGATGCAGGAGACCTACCGGCACGACGGCGGGATCGCCGAGTTCGCCGAGCACCTGGCGGTCGACCCACCGCTGACCGGCGTCTGGCGATTGCACGGCAGCGGGCAGTTCAGCGAGACCGTGCCGGTGCTGGACGCCACCGGGGCGCTCACCCCCACCGAGGTGCATCGCGAATGCCTCGTCGACGTGGCGTTGCGGTGGGGAACCGGGTACGAGACCGACGTGCGCAGCTTCGTCAACATCATTGCCACCCCCAAGGGCGGCACCCATCTCAGCGGATTCGAGTCGGCGCTGGTCAAGGTGTTCCGCAAACAGATCGAGGCGAATGCGCGCCGACTGAAGCCGGGCAACGACAAATTGGAGAAAGACGATGTGCTGGCCGGGCTGACCGCGGTGCTCACCGTCCGGCTGCCGGAGCCGCAGTTCGAGGGCCAGACCAAGGAGATCCTCGGTACCCCGGCCGTACGCCAGATCGTGGCCAGGACGGTGGAAGCAGAGTTGACCGCGCGGCTGACCGCCACCAGGAAGGCCGCCAAGGCCGAAGCCGCGACCGTACTGGAAAAGGTTGTCTCGGAGATGAAGTCGCGGGTTTCCGCGCGGCTGCACAAAGAGACACAACGACGCAAGACGGCACTGGCGTCCTCGGCGATGCCCACCAAGCTGGCCGACTGCCGGGTCGCCGGCGAACGTACCGAACTGTTCATCGTCGAGGGCGACAGCGCGATGGGCACGGCCAAACCCGCCCGCAACTCGGAGTTCCAGGCGCTGCTGCCGATCCGCGGCAAGATCCTCAACGTGCAGAAGGCCTCGGTGGCCGACATGCTCAACAATGCTGAATGCGCGGCAATCCTGCAGGTGGTCGGTGCCGGTTCCGGGCGCACCTTCGACCTGGACGCGGTCCGGTACGCCAAGATCATCCTGATGACCGACGCCGATGTCGACGGCGCCCACATCCGCACCCTGCTGCTGACCCTGTTCTTCCGGTACATGCGCCCGTTGGTGGATGCCGGCCGGGTGTACGCGGCCATGCCTCCGCTGCACCGGGTGGAGATCCCGGCCCAGGGGCGGTCCGCGGCCGAGGTCGTCTACACCCACACCGAGCCCGGGTTGCAACGGCTGCTGCGTGATCTGGCCCGCCGCAACCGCCGCTACAAGGAGCCGATCCAGCGCTACAAAGGGCTGGGAGAGATGAATGTCGACCAGTTGGCCGAGACCACGATGGACCCGGCGACCCGGACGCTACGTCGTATCCGGGTCGCCGATGCGGCCGCGGCCTCGCAGGTGTTCGAACTGTTGATGGGCTCGGACGTCGCCCCGCGCAAAGACTTCATCATCGACGGCGCCGATACCTTGGACCGGGAGCGCATCGACGCTTGAACATACCCGGGCCCAAGTTCACGGTACGTTGCCTGTTGGTTGCCCTTCGCAGTCTTTGCCAGGTCGGATTCTCTAGCTTTTTCGGCGCCAAACCTGTTCCGTGTGTGGGGGTTGGTCCGGCGTGTTGCCCGTTGTGTCCACCCCATTGCGGTGGGCAGTTGTCACCTCGTTGAGAACTCAGGCTATTCTCAGGCGTCAAGGCGCAACGCAGCTGCGCTCCGGGACCGGGAGGGACAATCGATGAGCAGACAAGAAGCGTTGGCGCACACGGTTGCGGTCATCCGCAGGTCCATTCCGGAACTCAACGGCGTGATGATCGCCTCCGACGACGGGTTGCCGATCGCGCACGACTTTCCCGAGGTGGAGGCGGAGCGCATCGCGGCGATGGCCGCCACCGCACTGGGTTTGGGTAAGCGGGTCTCCGAGCGGACAGCTTTGGGGGATCTGGCCGAGACCGTCATCCGGGGCGACCAAGGCTATCTGGTGGTTTACGCGGCCGGTGACAGCGCGGTGCTGGTGTTGTCCGGTCCCTCCAACAGCAATCTGGGCCTGATGCGGATCGAGGCGAGGGCGGCGTCGGCCGAAATCAGTCACTCGCTGCGGTAGAGGTATCCGATGATCACCACGATGGCGGAACTGGCCGCGACGGCTAGGCAGCATATGCCACCGCAGAGTTCGTTCCGCCCACAAGACCGGCAGGTGATCGAACGCAATACCGAGTTCCTGTTATCCTTGACGCCGCAGCTGGTCGCCGCCTTCTACGACACCCTGTTTGCGCATGAACCGACCTCGGAGGTCTTCACCGAAGGTGAACGGCCGGCCCGGGAAGGCACCTTGACGGACTGGTGGCATCGTACGGTGCGGGGCCCGCTGGACGACGACTACTTCGCCTGGATGGCCATGGTCGGGCTGGTGCATGTGGTGCGTGGCGTCACGAACCCGATGATGCTGGCCATGAGCGACTTCGTCGCCCGCGCGGTCGCCGAGGCCGCCTACGCCTCGCTGGACACTGCGGAGGCCAAGCTGCTCGTCGAGGCCTACCGGCGGTTGTTCGCCACCGTGTCGGCGGTGATCGTCTACGGGTACGACCGCGCGATCGAGGATGCCCTGTTCGATGTTGCCGGCATGCCGACGGCGCTGTTGCACCGGCTCCGCAACCAGGCGGTCGACCGGGCGCTGGAACAGGCCCGCAAAGACATCGGCAGCTAGCGCCCAGGAAGGCGGCGGAACGGATGACGGGTTCGGTTGGCCGGGCCGCGATCAGCGCGGCCGTGGTGGTGCCGCTGGTGCTCGGCGGTGCCTGGTGGAGCGCCGGGCGCATGCAGGCACAGCTGGACGGCCATGCCCGCACCCGCCTGGATGCAGCGCGCCACCGGGACGTGCAGGTGCGCTTCGACGGTCGTGATGCCGTTGTGCGGCCCCGCCCGGGCGCCGAGGTGACGGACGCCGATCTGGACGAAGCCGCCGCCGTGGTCGCGGAAATGGGCGGCACCAGGGCCGTGTCGGTCGACCGGGAATCCGCTGTGGCGGTGAGCAGTTCGCCGAAGAGCACGCCAAGTCCGACCGAGACCGCTCCTGCGGCAGCAGAATCCGGTTCCCCTGACGTCCCTCCGACGGCTCCGCCTGTCCCGCCACCGGCCGGCGTGGTGCAGTTCGAGTTCGGTGAAGCCGGTGTACCGGCCCGGGCCGAGGAACTGGTCGCTGCTGTGGCCGCCTATCTGCAGGCCAACCCTGGTATCAGTGTTCGGGTGGTTGGCTACACCGATCCGTTCGGTACCGAGGCTCGCAACCGCACCGTGTCCAGGCAACGGGCCGACGTGGTGGCGCGTGCGTTGGCGGAACGTGGCATCGATGAGGACCGGATCACCGCCGAGGGCCGGTCCTACCGCGAGCCGGTGGCCCCTAACGACACCGAGGCCGGGCGAGCAGCGAATCGGCGGGTCGAGTTCGAATTCGAGGGAGGCTGAGCATGTCAGGCTGGATGTTCGCTGTCATCAGTGCCGCCGTGCCGATTGCCGTCGTCGCTGTGGTCGCCTGGCTGTTGGGTGCGTGGTTCGGGCGAGCCACTGCCCGGGCAGCCTCGCCGCCACCGGAGGTGGAGCCGGATTTGGCGCTGCCAGAAGACCTCTCGCCCGCTCAATGGCGGCCGCCGGGGCACCGCGGGGGCCCGGCACCACTGGCTCCCGGAGTGGTCGTGGACCCGCGGTACGGCGAGGCGCTCGACCGCATCGCCGAGGCGGAAAAGGAGGCCGCCCAAGCTGAGCGAGAAGCCGCGCGTGCGAAACAGGAAGCAGCCACGGTGGGTGCCGAAGCCACCCAGGCGCAAGGCGAAGCCGAGCGGCTGCGTAGCGAACTGGCGGAGCTGGCCAAGCGCAGCGCCATCGAGATGGGCAGGCTGGAATCGGGTGCGCTGGCGGCTCTGGAAGAGACCATCAAGGCGGGGGAGGGCAGGCAGGAGATATTGGAGGCACAACTGGCTGAGGCGAGATACTCAGCGCGCGAACGTGACAACGCACTGGAACTGTTGCAGCAGCGCTTCGACGGCCTGCAACAGGCCCTGGCCCAGCGAGACTCGCACATCGTGCGGTTGACCGACCAGATCGCTGCGCAGGTCAAGCGGTGACCGACAAGCGTAAAGTCGTCGTCGGGCATCAGGCCGCTCATCAGGTGGCGTTCGTCGGGCCGTACGGGGTGGGCAAGACGACCGCGGTGCGTTCCCTGTCCAACTTGCCCTTCGTCGGGACCGAGGTGGCCAGCACGGTACCGTTGGCGCCCCGGCACACAGCCGAGGACAAGCTGACCACAACGGTGGGCATCGACTACGGGGAATGGCGCAGTCCCGTAGGCGTGGTCGCCATCTACGGGACGCCGGGTCAGGTTCGCTTCCGGATGAACCGCACCTCTGCCCTGCCCCGCACAATGCGCATGGTGCTGTGGTGCTACGGGCAGAACAAGTACGCATTGGAGGAGGCGCAGGAGTGGCTGAGCTACATC
This sequence comes from Micrococcales bacterium, assembly GCA_002748415.1. Taxonomy (GTDB): domain Bacteria; phylum Actinomycetota; class Actinomycetes; order Actinomycetales; family CAWJMD01. Next base: position 4,904 of record PDSI01000193.1, read on the forward strand.
GGCGCTGCCAAGCTGGGCGGGCGGCTGGCGGTCGCGGTGACCCGGCTGGAGACCGCTGGTGGCCCGCCGCTGGAGCAGTACCGGCCGATGCTGGACGCCGTGCACGGCGATATCGCCTTGGTGGCAGCCGATCCACGGTCCGGGGAGGACGTAGCGGCTGCGGTGCTCGCCTGCTTGGGAGCGAGTCAGACCGGTGAGGCACTGGGAACGTGAGCACGCATTCATGGGGCGAGCACCCGGATCAGGTCGACGCGGAATGGACCTCGCGCGACCAGATGGACAAATGGTTGCAGCGGTGTGAGCGGATCGGCCAAGCGGCGACGCCGCACCTGCTGCAACTCACCGACACCCTGCCGGAGATCACCTCGGTCGTGGTCTGTACCGTCGACGGGTTCAACATCTGCTCGGTCGGCCTGGACGAGGAGATCGTCGGGCAGTTCGCGGCACTGAGCAGCTCGGTGCACTCGGTGTCCAGAGCGGTGGTCCACTCGCTGTCCGAGCAGCAGGACCGGGATTTCCTCGACCTGGTCGTGGTCGTTGCCGGTGACCGGCAGGTGCTGTACATCACCTTCGAACACCCCACCATGGGTGAACTGGTGTTGGCCACGGGCGCCCGCACGTTGGTCCTCGGCGAATTGCTGATGGAGAGCCGGTCGACCGCGACCAGGCTCAAGGATGCGCTAGCCCACTTGTGAGGCCAGGATCCGCCTGCGCGGCGAGGATCCCGGCGACCGGCCCGCCCACCGCCGCCACCGGTTGCGACAGTGGCTGCCCGGACCCGTCACGACGGTCCGTCGCGGCCGGCAACGCGACCGCCTTGCCGCCGGCGGTGACAGCGATGGCCGGGGCCGGTCCGGCCCATGCGGCGATGAGTGCGTCCTGCTCACGCCCGAACCGGTGACAGCGCACGCCGCCGGTGCCCCGGCCCTTGGCCGGGAACTGCGGCAACGGGGTCACCTTGGCCGAACCGGGTTGGGTTCCGGGTAGCCCGGCGGAGGATCCGGCGATACTGACCACCTCGGCGGGCACACCGGCCGGCACCACGGTGAAGGACACGACGGACTGCTTGGCCGCGACCCGCACCCCCGCCATACCCGCCGCCGGCTGACCTTGTGGGCGCACCAGGGCGGCGGCGAACCGCAGCAGATGTGCATCGGAGGTGACGAAAACCAGGTCGTCTGCTTCTCCGGCCGCCGCGGCGCCCACCACACGATCGCCGGCCTTCAATGAGATGACTTCCCACGCATCGGCTTTCGGTGCATCGATGCGGACTCGTTTGACCACTCCGGCGGCGGTGCCCAGCGCCACCGGCGGTGCGTCGCCGTCGATGCGACACAACCCGATCACCGATTCCTGTTTGCCCAAGTCCACCAGTTCCGAGACCGGCATCGCCCCGCTCAACGACGGTGTTCCCGCAGTCGGCGGTAGGACCGCGGTGTCGACCACCCGCACCCGCAGCACCCGCCCCGTATCGGTGAGCGCTCCGATCTCGGCGCGAGCTGTCGTTGGTACCGCGTGCGTGATGACGTCGTGGGCACGCCGTTGCCCCACCTCGGTCCCGCCCTCGGCGACATCGGCTCCGGTCCGGGCGATCAGGCCGGTGCCGGACAGCAGGACCACGCAGGGGTCGTCGGCGATCTCCAGCGGGGCGCCACTGTTGACGGTGGTGGCGTCGGCCTCCAGGAGAACGGTTCGCCGCGGGCTTGCGTGCACCCGGGCCACCTCGGCCAGTTCGTCGGAGACCAGCGAGCGCAGCGCGTCCTCGTCGGCCAGAATCCCGCTGAGCGTGGCGATGTCGGCCTGCAGCTCGCCCTGCTCGGCCTCCAGCTCCAGGCGGGAGTACTTGGTCAGCCGCCGCAGCCGCAGTTCGAGGATGTACTCCGCCTGCTGCTGGCTCAGATCGAAGACCGTCATCAGCCGGGTCCGGGCGGCGGCGCTGTCCTCGCTGGAGCGGATGACCGCGATGACTTCGTCGATATCGGCGATGGCGATCAGCAGCCCCTCCACCAGATGCAATCGCTCGGTGCGCTGGTCCAACCGATACCGGGTCCGCCGCCGGACCACCTCGATGCGATGGTCCAGGTAGACCGTCAGCAGGTCTTTCAGCCCGAGTGTTTGCGGCTGCCCCCCGACCAGGCACACGTTGTTGATTCCGAAAGAATCTTCCATCGGCGTGAGCCGGTACAGTTGCGCCAGTACGGCGTCCGGGTTGAAACCGGATTTGACTTTGATCACCAGCCGAAGCCCATGGGCGCGGTCGGTCAGATCAATGACGTCGGAGACGCCGGTCAGGCGCTTGCTCTCCACCGCGTCCTTGATGCGTTCGGTGACCCGTTCCACCCCGATTCCGGGAGGCAACTCGGTCACCACGATCCCCTTCAGTCGGGGGGTGACATTTTCGATGCTGACGGTGGCCCTGGTCCGGAAGGTGCCGCGGCCGGTGCGGTAGGCCGCACGAATGCCGTCCAGGCCGATAATCCGCCCGCCGCCGGGCAGATCCGGGCCGGGAACGTACCGCATGAGCGTGTCGAGACCCGCATTCGGGTGTTTGAGCAGGTGCCGCGCCGCGTCGATGACCTCCTTGAGATTGTGCGAAACCATGTTGGTGGCCATCCCGACCGCGATACCGCTGGAACCGTTGACCAGCAGGTTCGGGAACGCGGCCGGTAGCACCTCGGGCTGGGTGAGCTGGTTGTCGTAGGTGGGTACCAGGTCGACGACGTCCTCGTCCAAGGAGCCGGTCATCAACAGCGCGGCCGGCGCCAGCCGGGCCTCGGTATAGCGGGGCTGGGCGGGGCCGTTGTCCAGCGAACCGAAATTCCCGTGCCCGTCCACCAACGGAACTCGCAACGTGAACGGTTGCGCCATCCGCACCAGAGCGTCGTAGATGGCGGCGTCGCCGTGCGGGTGGAACTTGCCCATCACCTCGCCCACGATCCGGGCGGACTTGGCGTGCCCACGGTCCGGGCGCATCCCCATCTCGCTCATCGCGTAGAGAATGCGGCGCTGCACCGGTTTCAGCCCGTCCCGGGCGTCCGGCAGCGCGCGCGAGTAGATGACCGAGTAGGCGTACTCCAGGAACGAGTCGCGCATCTCCGCTGAGACGTCGATGTCCAGGATGTGCTCCTCGGCCGCAGATGCTGACGATGATGAGCGGCGGGCCATGGCATGGATTGTCTCTCCCGCGTGGCGGCCGGTGTAGTAGCGGCACGCGGTCTACTG
>PDSI01000168.1 GCA_002748415.1 Micrococcales bacterium
GGGCGTTGAGAGCGAACTCAGAACCACGCTTCTCGGGTTGCTCTGGCAGCAGGTCTGGCAAGTCGACCTAGCAGTGCCGCGGAACGCCGAGACCGGGATCGAGAACGTTCGGCGGGCCTACTTCCAGGACCCGACCGAGCGGACGTGGAACGCGCTGAAATGGCGCCTGGCAGATGGGATCGACGCACCGTTCAGCGCTGACGCTGCCGACTGCACCCGTTGCGTGAGCGTCCGCGAACAGTTCCACGTCGACCCATAGCAGGCCGTCGAGGACCTGCTCAGCCGCTGGAGCCGCGAGGAGGTCCTCGGCCGCAAGGGGTGGAACCTGTCCATCCGGCTCGCGAGCATGGCCAACGTGCGCGAGCAGGACGCGGAGGTCGAGCCGCGCCAACGCACGTCCATGCCGGGGGGTGATCGACCTGCTGAGCAGGCGCCGGAAGGACGCCACCGGCCACCGGGACCACCTTGACGACGTGTTCGAGCGGTACTACGGGGCCCAGCCCGATGCCGTCGGCTGCCGACACCTCCTCGTCCCGACCTGGCTCAGAGACGAATTCAGCCTGAATGAGCGATTACAGGATCTCGATCCCCGCCGCGGGCGGGGCGCCGGCATGGCGGCTGAGACACGGACGTGAGCAGTCCCGCACTTTCGTCAGTGTCAAGTGGCATGATCATGGGAAGAGGAGGCCGCCTTGGACGTTGACTACAAAGAGCCCAGGTTCGTCACGCCGATCTGCACGGTGCAAGATGTCGCGGACTTTGTCAGCATGCCCCTCGACACCGTCAAAGCCTGGGCTGGACAACGGTCCTCCCGGCGACAAATGTTCACCCGCAACCCCCAGGATCATCGCGGGTGGCCGTCCGTCCCATTGGTCGGCCTCGTCGAAGCGAACACCCTTCGCACGCTTCGAGAAATGCTCGCGCCTTCCGAAGTCGAAGCAGCCGCACTGTGGATCCGCCAACGGTTCGACGCGCCCTTCGCCTTGGCCAACCGGCGCCTCGTCACCGATGGCGCATACGCCTACGTCCAGGAGAACCCCAGCGACCTCTACCGGGTGAAGACCAACCAACACGCCTTCGTAGAAGTTCTCGAAGACCACCTCAAGCCGCTGATCTTCGAGGACGACAACTACCCGGTCGCCTTCCAGGTCCGCATCCCCGGTGTCGCGATCGATCCACGCTTCAACGCCGGACGGATGACCTTCATCCGGAACCGCATCCCCGTCTTCGCGGTCCGGGGCAGCCTGGCAGGCGGCGACTCCGTCGACGAGGTCATGCAGCAGTACGGGCTCACCCTGCAGGAGGTGGCTGCAGTCGATGAACACCGGGAATGGGCGGCCACGGCCGCGTAAAAGCGACCACGTCCTCTTGGTCGATCGGCGCCTCGCCCCCGAGGTCGCATACGAGATCTGCAAGATGGATGGCCTGCACGGCATACCGCTGCGCGATCACTACGGGGACGAAACAGCCCAAGGGCTGGAGGACATCACCTTTCTGACTGAGGCCGGGCAGCGCGGTTGGGGCGTCCTCACCCAGAACCCCCGCATGTGGCAAGTCCCACAAGAGCGGTTTAGAGGTCGCGCGGGTAGGTGACGGCGTGGCGGTCCGGCGGAGCGGGCACGGGGGGCTGTTACCAGTGTGATTTGTGAGAAAAACGCTGCTACCCAGGATCCGCCGTGCCCGCGGTCCCATCTTGGATCACTGACCCCCTGTGGGACCAGTTCCAAGCGCTGATCCCGCCGGTCATCGACACCCACCCGCTGGGCTGCCACAACCCACGCATCCCCGACCGGATCGTGTTCGACAAGCTCGTCCAGGTCCTCGTGCTCGGCGCCTCCTACGCCAAGATCGCCGACAGCACGTGCTCGGCCACCACGATCCGCACCCGACGCGATGAGTGGATCACCGCCGGGATCTTCGCCCGACTCGAGCAGCTGTGCCTGACCGCCTACGACCAGGTCGTCGGGCTCGACCTGACCAACATCACCGTCGACGGGTGCATCGTCAAAGCCCCCTGCGGCGGCGAGGCAGCCGGCCGATCCCCGGTCGACAGAGGCAAGCTCGGC
>PDSI01000241.1 GCA_002748415.1 Micrococcales bacterium
CTGGTGGGCCCGGCCGGGCTCGAACCGACGACACCCGCGGTGTAAACGCGGTGCTCTACCACCTGAGCTACAGGCCCCAACGCCGGACAAGAGTATCGCGCCGGCCGCCGGGTTCAGGTTCCCTTCGGCGTGCCCTTGGGCGCGGTCAGCCGGGCGGCCGTCCAGTCGTTGCCCACCATGTTCGTCGATGTCACGTGCAGGCCGGCGATCGCCGCGGCCTCGTCGACGTCACTGGCCGAAACGTGACCGTCCCGCCCGCTCTTGGGGGTGAGCACCCACATCGTGCCGTCGTCCTCCAGCGCGTCGAGGACGTCAACCACGCCGTCGGCGAGGTCGCCGTCCTCCTCACGCCACCACAACAACACGACGTCAACCACGTCGTCGGCGTCGGCGTCGAGCACCGGTGTCCCGGTGATGTGCTCGATCTCGGCCCGCAGCGTTTCACCGTCTGCGCCACCGTCGCCGAACTCCTGCACCACTTGACCGTTCTGGATGCCCATCCGGCCGGCTCCACGGGCTCCACCCGCGTTGGCCGCGGCTGCCACCACGTCACTGCTCCCTCGTGTTCGAACTCATCGCGATTCATCCCGCCTGCGGGCATGTGCTGCTGCGCCCTCAGGTGTGTGTTTGTAGACGGTAGCCCACCACGGGTGTCAATGGTGGACATACCCACCCCTGCGGCGATCCCGGACGGCGAACGGTGTCCCGGCCAGGTGCTCCCGGGTTGCTATTCCCAGCCCTCACGGATGAGCGACTCGGCCAGGTCAGCCAACTGTTCGGGGTAGATCGTGTCCCCGGTGTCTCGTAGCTCCTGCACCGTCCACCACCGCCCCTCCAGCAGTGACTGGCATTCCTCCATGGTCCACCGTGACCGGTCCAGGTCCTCGGCGCCGCCGACCCGAGCCGGATAGAACACTTCCCGTTGCCGGTACCGCTTCGCCATGAAGGTGAACTCGACATCGCGCCGCAAACACGCATGGGCCCCCGCTTGCGCCGACCACCCGGTCTCCTCCGCGGTCTCCCGCAACGCCCCGTCTCGAGGGGACTCGCCGTCGTGCAGCCCACCACCCGGCGTCAGCCACCAGGTGATACCCGGGCGGGCCGGGTCGCTGCCGCGCAACAGGAACACGCGGTCGTGCCGGTCGAACAGCAGCAGCCAGCCGGCTTCCCGGGCCGTCGGCTCACCGGCCTCCGCCGGTTGCCGGCCGTCCCCGGGCCGGACATGATCAGTCTCATTGCCCACAGCATTAACGATAGTCCAGTGTTGCGATATGTTCGTAGGCCCGTACGTAACGTGACTCACCGACACCCGTGACTCACCGGCACGACAAGGATGATGCTTGATGGCCCGCCCGCTCGCGATGGAGGAACCGTGGAGAACTCGTCTGGCCTGATCTTGAACGGACTACCAACCAATCTGCCGGACATCGATCCGGAGGAGACCGAAGAATGGCTGGAGGGTCTCACCGAGGTCACCCACGAACGTGGCCGCAGGCGTGCCCGGTACCTCATGCTGCGGATGCTGCAGCGCTCGTATCAGCTGGGCGTCGGTGTGCCCAACCTGCTGACCACCGACTACGTGAATACGATTCCGCCGGAGCGGGAACCGTTCTTCCCCGGTGACGAGGAGCTGGAGCGCAAGATCCGTCGGCTGCAACGCTGGAATGCGGCCATCATGGTGCACCGGGCGCAGCGGCCCGGCATCGCAGTCGGCGGCCACCTGTCGTCCTACGCGTCTTCGGCCACCCTGTACGAGGTCGGTTTCAACCACTTCTTCCGTGGGCTGGACCACCCCGGCGGCGGCGATCAGATCTTCTACCAGGGTCACGCCGCGCCCGGTATGTACGCCCGCGCCTACCTGGAAGGCAGACTCACCGAGACCCAGCTGGACGGGTTCCGCCAGGAACGCTCGCACCAGGGTGGCGGCCTGCCTTCATACCCGCACCCACGGCTGTTGCCGGACTTCTGGCAGTTCCCCACCGTGTCGATGGGGCTCGGGCCGATCAATGCGATCTACCAGGCGCAGTTCAACCGCTACCTGCACAACCGCGGGATCAAGGACACCTCGGACCAGAATGTGTGGGCGTTCCTCGGCGACGGCGAGATGGACGAGCCGGAGAGCCGCGGCCTGCTGCAGGTGGCTGCCTACGAGGGGCTGGACAACCTCACCTTCGTCGTCAACTGCAACCTGCAGAGCTTGGACGGCCCGGTGCGCGGGAACGGGAAGATCATCCTGGAGCTCGAAGGGCTGTTCCGCGGCGCCGGGTGGAACGTCATCAAGGTCATCTGGGGACGCGGCTGGGACCCGCTGATCGACGCCGACACCGAGGGCGTACTGCGCACCCTGATGAGTTCGCTGCCGGACGGGGACTACCAGACCTACCGGGCCGAGAGCGGAGAGTTCATCCGGGAGAACTTCTTCGGCCGCCACCCGGTGGCCGCCAAGCTGGTCAAGGACTGGACGAACGACCAGATCTGGCAGCTCAAGCGTGGTGGGCACGATTACCGCAAGGTGTACGCGGCGTTCGACTCCGCGATGCGGCACACCGGCCAGCCGACGGTCATCCTGGCGCACACCATCAAGGGATACGGGCTGGGTTCGAACTTCGCCGCCCGCAACGCCACCCACCAGATGAAGAAGCTCGCGCTGGAGGACCTGAAGGAGCTCCGGGACCTGCTGCAATTGCCGATCAGCGACAACGACCTGGAGCGGGACCCCTACCTGCCGCCCTACTACCACCCCGGCCCGGACGACGAACGGGTCAAGTACGCGCTGGAGCTGCGTCGCAAACTCGGTGGTGGGCTGCCCAACCGGCGGGTACGGTACACCGCGCCGAACCTGCCCGGCGACAAGGCGTTCGACGCCCCCCGGAAGGGATCCGGCAAACAGGAAGTGGCCAGCACCATGGCCTTCGTGCGGATCCTGCGGGACATCATGCGGGACAAGAAGTTCGGCGACCGGGTGGTGCCGATCATTCCCGACGAGGCGCGCACCTTCGGCATGGACTCGTTCTTCCCGACGGCCAAGATCTACAACCCGCACGGCCAGCGCTACACCGCAGTGGACCGCAACCTGATGCTGTCGTACAAAGAGTCGACCAGCGGGCAGATCCAGCACGTGGGCATCAACGAGGACGGCGCGATGGCCGCGTTCATCGCCGCCGGATCGTCGTACTCTACGCACGGCGAACCGATGATCCCGGTGTACGTCTTCTACTCCATGTTCGGCTTCCAGCGCACCGGCGACCAGATGTGGGCGGCCGGCGACCAGATGTGCCGCGGGTTCATCATGGGCGCCACGGCGGGGCGCACCACCCTGACCGGGGAGGGCCTGCAACACGCCGACGGGCATTCCCAGCTGCTGGCCTCCACCAACCCGGCAATGGTCTCCTACGACCCGGCCTACGGCTACGAGTTGGCCCACATCATCCACGACGGGCTGCGACGGATGTACGGCGGCGACGGCGACCGCGGACTACCCGGCCGGTTCACCAAACGCTCGCACAACGTCATGTACTACCTCACGGTGTACAACGAGCCGATGGTGATGCCGCCCGAGCCGGAGAACCTGGACGTGGACGGGCTGCTGCGCGGGCTCTACCTGCTGTCCGAGGGCGAGGGCGAGCAGGACATCTCCACCCGCCCGCAGATCATGGCCTCCGGTGTCGGGGTGCCGTGGGCGCTGGAGGCGCAGCAATTGCTGAAGGACGACTGGAACATCGCCTCCGACGTCTGGAGCGTGACGTCGTGGAACGAGTTGCGCCACGACGGCATCGAATGTGACAAGTACGCGTTCGACCACCCGGACGAGCCGTGGCCGCGGCCCTTCGTCGCCGAACGGCTGGAGGGCCGCAACGGGCCCGTGGTAGCCACCTCGGACTGGATGCGGGCAGTACCGGACCAGATCCGCCAGTTCGTGCCCAACGACTTCGAGTCGCTGGGTGCGGACGGCTTCGGTTTCTCCGACACCAGGGCCGCGGCACGCCGGTACTTCAAGATCGACGGTCCCAGCACGGCCTACCAGGTGTTGCGGATGATGGCCGAACGCGGTGAGTGCGACCCGTCGCTGCCCGGGCAGGCATACCGCAAGTACCGGCTGGACGACGTCAACTCCGGTACCAGCGGCACCAGCGGAGGCGACGCCTAGCCCGGTCAGGGTTTCGCGATGATCTCCTGCCCCGTGTTCCAGTTGCGGGCGGTTGCGTGGCACCCGAAACGCTTCTCCGGCGCGGTGCCGGAGCACGTCATCGCCTTGACCCCGTCCGGGACCCAGACGTAGACCTCGAGTTCGTCGGGGGCATCGCCAGCATCCGGCCCATGGCAGCGGGCACTCGAGGTCGGTCCCGGCACCGTGCCCGGCGGCGACGTCACCGGCCGGCGCCGGGTCCGGCCTCCGCGTGCCGATCATGGCGCGCGGCGATCATCCAGGCTTCGCAGGTTCAACCGCGCTGCAGGGCGAATACATCGACGAAGCGTTGCGCCGCCCGCTCGTCCCCCGTCAGCCCGATGAGGCCGTTGCGAGCCACAGCGGCCACTG
>PDSI01000014.1 GCA_002748415.1 Micrococcales bacterium
GTCAGGTCCCCGCGCACGTGCGCCAGGTGCACGGCAGCCAACCGGTGAGCGATCTCCGCGGCCCGGTCCAGTCCGGTGGATTCCGTGTCCATCCGCAGCTGGAACCCGACGTTGCTGGTCAGCGGCAAGGGAGTGCGCACGCCCAGGTACCCGGACAGCCAGACCCGGGAAAACCAGCTCTCGCCCTGCGCGTGCTGCTCATCGGCGAAGGCAAGCAGATCCTGCTGACAGCGCGGCCCGTCGCCGGCGGCGAACTCCTCGACGCTTGTCTTGGTCGCCGCGAACTGGTCGTCATCGACGATGGGGCGGACCACCCCCAACAGGCAATCCAACGTTGGTTCCAGATCGGGGACGGGAAGACGCTTCATCGGGGACCTTTCAGCTCGAGGCGGGCGATACCTCAGATCATGCCGTACTGGCCCGCCCAGCAAGACCTGTGTCGTGCGGTGATCTCGGTCGCAACCCACCGGCTGTCGCGCGCAAGGACCACGCCAGCCCCAGGCACAGCGGCGAGTAGACCGACCGGTCCAGCTTGGCGAACTCAGGTGTCAGAGGCCGGGCCGCGAACGTGGTCGTGGCCAGGCCGACGACACCCCGCACAGCCAGTGCGGCGGCGGCCAGCCGGACCGTTGCGTCGCTGACCGGGAACGGAAGCATGGCAGCATCGCGGGAACGGACCCGGTCCACCGTGGCCGCAGCGGCTGTGCCGAGCGCCACCGTGACCGCGAGGCAGGCCGCAGGACCCGGCATTCCGGGACGTCGCGGGTCCCCGATGACGTACCGGGCGAGCGTGTTCTCCTCGCGGAAGGGCCAGGTCGAGCCGGTTGCCCACAGCGCGTGTAGCGCAGCGGCGCCGCCGAGCACGGTCGCGGCCACAGCCGCAGCGGGACGCCGGCCGGCCAGCGTCGCCTCGTCTTCTCGGCGTCGAGCGAGAACCCCCCGGGCGAGGGCACGCTGCGGCGGTTCCTGTCCGGTCATCGCCTCCTGCACCGTGTCGAGCAGATCCTCCAGCAGGGCATCGTGCAGTGGCACGACCACGATCCGCACCCAGGGGCTCGGATCGGTCAGCGTCAGCACGTGTGTCCACCGGACCTGCCCCGGCGCGGCAACATCGATACGCAGTTCGTGAGTGCCCTCGAACGGACCCTCGGGCGAGAACCGGAACAGCACCGAGTCCTCGTCCGCGTGCTCGACCGAGTAGCGCACCGTCCCGTGTCCGCCATAGCTGCCGGGGTGCAACCCCTTGTCCAGCCGCAGTGGCGGCCACGGCCGGGCGGGCCACACCCTGTCGTGCTCGCCGGCCAGGGTGCTCAGCAGTGCGCGGGCCTGATCCCGCGACCCGGGCATGGTGCGCGCATGTACGTTGCGCAGCCCGTCGGCCGTCTTCGTCGTCCACCCCATGACGCCACCTTCCATACGCTTACGTATGGAAGCACCATACGGCACCGTACGTTAAGCTGCCAGTCGATGCCAGAACGAATCAGGCGCAGCCGAACCGACTGGATCGACGCCGCTATCCGCCTAGGCACCCGAGTCGGGTTCGATCATCTGGCCGTGCAGCCGCTAGCCCGGCAGATGGGCACCACCAAGGGCGGGTTCTACTGGCACTTCGACGGATTGACCGACCTCATCGATGCCGTTGTGGCGTACTGGGAGGAGCGAGCCACCGCCCAGGTGATGGCTGAGATCGATAGCTACGCGCCCGGACAGCGACCGCGGCAGCTGATCGAACGTGTGCTGGACATCGCCGATCACGACGCGGCGGAGTGGGCGATGCTCTCGGCCACCACACACCCCCGCATCGGCCCGGTGGTTCGCCGGGTACACACGACCCGGATCGACTACCTACGCCGCCTCGCCCAGCAGCTCGGGGCGCGGTACGACGAGGCCGATGCGCGGGCCCGGGTCGCCTACACCGCCTACCTGGGCCACCTGCAGCTCATCCACGGAAGTGGATTGCCCCCACCGTCAGCCGGTGCGCGGGAAGGCTTCCGTGGGCTGGTGATCGAGCTGTTGGGCGGATCGCCCAGTTAGCGCCCGGCGCGCGGGCTAGCGCCCGAGGTACTTGTCGAACCCGGCAGGCAGGTTCTGTTGCAGTTGCTCCAGGGCGGCCGGATCCAGCTGAGAGGGATCCAGACCACCTCCGTCAGCGCCCAGCCCGAACGCCGACCCGGCAGTGGCCCGCTGCTCGGCCTTCTCCCGGGCGGCCCGCTCTTGGGCAGCCCGCTTGGCCGGATTCCCGGACTTGCCCTTGACTTTGCGCTTGGCCTGGGTCTTGCCCCGTGACTTCTTGCCGCCACCGGGCATCCCGGCACCCGGCTGGCCGGGCATCGCGGGCAACCCGCCCTTGCCCATCGCCGAACGCATCTGCCGCATCATCTTCTGTGCCTCGCCGAAGCGCTCCAGCAGCTGGTTGACCTCGGTGACGGTGGTTCCGGAGCCTTTGGCGATGCGGGCCCGCCGGGACCCGTTGAGAATCCTGGGCTGGTGACGTTCCTGCGGGGTCATCGAGGTGATCATCGCCTCGATGCGGTCGACCTCGCGCTCGTCGAATTCCTCCAGCTGCTCACGTAGCTGCCCCATGCCCGGCAACATGCCGAGCATCTTCTTCATCGGGCCCATCTTGCGCAGGCTCTGCATCTGGGTGAGGAAGTCGGCCAGGGTGAAATCCTCCCCGGCGCCGAACTTACGGGCCATCTCCTCGGACTGCTCGGCGGTAAACGCCTGCTCGGCCTGCTCGATCAGGGTGAGCACGTCACCCATGTCGAGGATGCGGGAGGCCATCCGATCGGGGTGGAACTGCTCGAAGTCGCCCAACGCCTCACCGATGCTGGCGAACATGACCGGGCGGCCGGTGACCGATGCCACCGACAGCGCGGCACCGCCGCGGGCGTCGCCATCGAGTTTGGACAGCACGACGCCGGTGAAGTCGACCCCGTCGGCGAACGCCTCCGCGGTGGTCACGGCGTCCTGGCCGATCATCGCGTCCACGACGAACAGCACCTCGTCGGGCAGGACGGCGGCGCGAATGTCCGCGGCCTGCTGCATCATCTCCGCGTCGATGCCCAACCGGCCGGCGGTATCGACGATCACGATGTCGTAGTTCACCGACCGGGCGTGCTGGACGCCGTTGCGGGCCACCGCCACCGGATCACCGACACCGTTGCCTGGTTCCGGAGCGAACACGCTGACCCCGGCCCGTTCGCCCACTACCTGCAGCTGATTGACCGCGTTCGGGCGTTGTAGGTCGGCGGCCACCAACAACGGTGAGTGCCCCTGCCGGCGCAGCCACAGGCCGAGTTTCCCGGCCAGGGTGGTCTTACCGGAACCCTGCAGGCCGGCCAGCATGATGACGGTCGGCGGGGTCTTGGCGAACTGCAGTCGCCGGGTTTGGCCGCCGAGGATCTCGATGAGCTGCTCGTTGACGATCTTGACGACCTGCTGGGCAGGGTTCAGCGCGGCGTTGACCTCCGCGGACAGGGCCCGTTCCCGCACGTGCCCGGTGAACTCCCGCACCACGGGCAGCGCGACGTCCGCGTCCAGCAACGCGCGGCGGATCTCCCGGACGGTGGCGTCGACGTCGGCCTCGGACAGCGCCCCCTTGCCCCGCAGGTTCTTGAACGTGGCGGTCAGGCGATCAGACAGGGTCGAGAACACAGGCATCCCTCGCGACGACGATAGGTCCGAACGGGTGAACGCATCACCGGTGGGCACACATGCCCTTACCTAGGATATCTGCCGCTGGACGGGCTTACCGGCCGACCTGTCGCCAGCGCGGCACGGGTACGGGCGGCAGACGCCTACCTTCCCCAGTTCTTGGGCATCATCTGCATCTTGTGCCAGGGGAAGTTGCGCAGTTGCTCGTACTCAGGGGTGCCGCCCAGCAGTGCGGGCCATGGGTCGGAGCCACCGTGTGTGGCTGCATAGGAGTGACCGCTCTCGGTGACCACACCGACCGCTCCGGCCTTGTCGGCGACGATGAAGCCGTACTCCTGGGCCGCCTTGGCGACGATCTTGCCGGTCCGGGTCAACGGCAGCGCGTCCACGTTCACGCGGGGGTCCAACCGCAGCCTGCGTCCTTCCTCCACCGCGTTCGGGTTGGTGGACCAGCCGTCGGTGCGGCTCGCCGGCCAACTGTAGGAGCCTGCTTTCGGCTCGGCCACGATCAGGTACAGCGCGTGGTCGATGCGGCCACGCTTGATGTCCTCGACGCTGACCATGCCGGCGGCGTTGACCAGGCCGGTAGCGGTGGAGCCGTAGTGGCCGGGGAAGTAGCCGCGGTTCTTCGACGCGTTGTCGATACGCCCACCCCAGCAGGCTTTCCAGCCGCGCCCGTTACGGCTCATGGCCCAGAACTCCCAGACCTGGTCGGTGGACGGGTCGTAGATGGACATCTGCGAGTCGTCTCCGGCCGCCGGCGCGGCATTCGCCGGGATCGGCACATTGACGAAGTGCTTCGCGCCGTTGAACAGCCCGGCGGGGGTGTATCCCTTGCCCTGGCAGTCGTGGAAGGCGACCGTCTGACGCCGGGTTCCCCTGGGCACCCGGTAGTAGGCCACGTTGTACTTGGAGACGTTGAACGCCGCCACCCCGTTCCACTTGGACCGCACTTGGTGGGCCAGATTCCCCATCACCGCCGCGGACCGCGGATCCACCGGGGCGCCGCCGACCCGCTGGGTCCACACGTTGTTGGCGGCGAACTTGATGGGCTGGGGTCCGGTCTTGGCCGGCCTGGCCGGAGTGGACAGTGGCGGTCCGATGACCCGGATCGCGGACACCCGCGCGTAGTTGCGCAGATTCTTGAAGCCGATGTTGAGCTTGCCGTCGGTCACGGTGACCGAGAAGTTGATGCGGTACGCCTTGTTGGCGCCGCCGGAGTACCGGTGGATGTCGATGTTGTCCACCAGTCGCCGGCCCTCGGCGCCGACCGCGAACATCCGCCGCCAGTTGCTGCGGAAGTAGTTCTCGGTGGTGTAAAGGGTGACCTTGTAGGTGCCCTTACGCGGCACCGCCATGACGTACTCCCGCATGCCGTAGGCGGCCTGCTGGAAGATGCGGTCGCTGGTGGTGCCGGCGATGGCGTTGCGGGTCCGGGTGAACTTGGCTCCGGTGAACCGGCTCGGCTTGGCATACCAGATCCGGCCTTCGTGGTCGCGCAGGTTCTTGTGCCCTGCCACGACGTAGGAGGTCCACGGGGTTGCGGCCTCGGCCGTGGTACCGGGAACGGCAACCAGCCCGGCAGCCATCGCGGCGGTGGCCGCGCAGACGGTCAGCGTCTTGGTGAAGGTTTTCGGTGTGGCGCGGGAATCGGAGCGAGTCACGCTCTCGGGGTCGGGAACCACCACCACGCCCCTTGATGAGCGGGACATGATGTGACAGAACGCTACTCATCACCAGTAGTCGACATAAAACAGGGCGAAACGGACAAGAAATATCGGACATTCGCCACCATACGGTGGCAGGACGGGCGCATCGCCGCGGAACGGGTCCGTACCCGGCCGGCGCAACCCCGGGGTGAACCCGTGTACCCATCGTGGCGGTGGACCACCGGGGACCGCCAGCCTTGCCGTGGGCAGTTCAGTTGAGCAACGCGTCAGTTGAGCAACGCGTCGACAAAGACCTCGGGTTCGAAGAAGGCCAAGTCGTCGGCACCTTCGCCGAGGCCGACCAGCTTGACCGGGACACCGAGTTCGCGTTGGACCGCCACCACGATGCCGCCCTTGGCTGTGCCGTCCAGCTTGGACAACACAATGCCGGTGATGTCGACGACTTCGGCGAACACCTTGGCTTGGCGCATTCCGTTCTGCCCGGTCGTGGCGTCCAGGACGAGCAGCACTTCATCGACCGGTCCGTGCTTTTCCACCACGCGCTTGACCTTGCCGAGTTCGTCCATCAGGTTGGCCTTGTTCTGCAGCCGGCCGGCGGTGTCGACCAGCACGACGTCGGCTTCGGCCTCGATGCCCGCCTTGACAGCATCGAAGGCGACGGCGGCGGGATCGCCGCCCTCCTTCTCCGAACGGATAGTGGGCACTCCCACCCGGTCGCCCCAAGTGGTCAGCTGTTCTGCGGCGGCGGCGCGGAACGTGTCAGCCGCCCCGAGGACGATGTCCTTGTCCTGCGCGACCAGCATCCGGGCCAGCTTCCCGACGGTAGTGGTCTTGCCGGTACCGTTGACGCCGACCATGAGCACCACGGCCGGCCGCGAGTCGACCCGCGCGGTGGCCAGCGAACGGTCCATGTCCGGGCCGACGAACTGCAGCAACTCGTCGCGCAGCATCGTCCGGACCTGCTCCGGGTCCCGGGTTCCCAGCACCTTGACCCGCTCCCGTAGCCGGTCGACCAGTTCGGTCGTGGGTTCCATCCCGAGGTCGGCCAGCAGCAGGGTGTCTTCCACTTCCTCCCAGGTGGCCTCGTCGATGGTGTCGCGGCTGAGCAACTGGAACAGCGCTTGGCCGATGGCGTTGTTGGAACGCGACAGCCTGGCCCGCAGCCGGGCGAGCCGCCCCAGCGCCGGGGCGGGGGTCTCGACCTCGGGAAGGGTGATCTCGGGCAGTTCGCGGTCGAGGAGATCCGTCGAACCTTCGGCCGTGGCGGAGTCTCCCTCGGCGAGGTCACCGGGGGGCAGCGTGGCGGTGGCGGTGGCCGGCCCGGCGGCGGATGGCTCCTCGTCTCGGTCGGTCTCCGGCACCGCGGTGCCGGCACCGGCGGCTCGTTCGTCCAGTTCCTCGGTGTATTCGCCGCCGCGACCGCGCAGCAGCGCGACGATGCCTGCGGCTGCCCCTGCGAGCAGGACCAGCGAGATGACCAGAATCAAGCCAAGGGTGTCGGACGCGATGTTCATCGGGGGAAGTCTTTCAGACGCACGTGGGTGAACGGAAAAGCGATCAGGGTTGCGGTCAGCGGCCGTGCCGGGCCCGCGCTCGTGCCGTGTCAGCGGCGGCGTGCTCCAGCGAGTTGTTGAGCCGGGTCAGCATACCGGGCCGCTCACGCAGGCGCCCGGCCGGACCGGCCTCGTCCCCGGAATCCGCAGATGTGGCCTGGCCACGGTCCGCCGCTTGTTCCGCGCCGGCCGATCCGGCAGGGTCGATGGGGCGCAGGTCGACGACCTCCTCGGTCGCCTGAACGGGGCGAGCCGGGTGCCCGTGGCTACCCTGTGAGATCACCACGGGAACCACGCGGCCGGGTCCAGTGCGTCCGCCTCGGTCCTCGTTGTGCCGTTCGGCGGCCGAAGCCCGTGCGTCGTCGGGCAGCTCCTCAGCCGGCGACTCCGTTTCCGGCAACTCTTCGTCGGCCGGGTCTTCCTCGGCCGGGTCCTCGTCGGCCGAGTCTTCCTCGGCCGGGTCCTCGTCGGCCGGGTCCTCGTCGGCCGAGTCTTCCTCGGCCGGGTCCTCGTCGGCCGGGTCCTCGTCGGCCGGATCCTGGTCGGACCGGTCTTCGTCGGACACCTGCTCGGCCGGCAAGTCCTTCTCACGCCGGTCATCGTCCCGCCACTGGTCTTGCGCCCACTCGTCGGACTCGAACCCGTCGATGTTCCCGGCAGGCGGCTGTTCGTCACCCTCCCCGGCCGAGGCGCCTCCGGTTGCGTCGGCCGGAGCATCCTCCGTGCGGTGCAACCGGGCCCTTGCCCGTTCCTCACCCTTGGCGAGCGCCGCGCGGGCCTTCGCCGCACTGCCCCGGGAGGCGCTTCCGGCCTTGGAAGCGGCGGAGTTCGCCTTGGCCCGCAACTGTTCGACGCGTTGTTCACCTTCAGCGGTGAACAGGGGGTCGCCGTCCCGGAAGGACGGAGAAGCGACCAACAGGATCACCGCGACAGCCACCAGTACCGCGATGATCATCCCCAGAATAAGAATCCACACGTATCCCACGGTGCCTCACCAGCGGCGAATATCCAACACGGCTCGCGGTATCCGTATGCGCACAACACGTGAGCGTCGCCGTGACCCACCCACGTCAACGGCCAGGCGTTGGCCGGCGCACCGGCCACGCGGAAACCGGTCGCCTCAAGCGTCGACGGTTTCCCGGATGCGTTGGCTGATGACGGCGCTGACCCCGTCGCCGCGCATCGTCACGCCGTACAACGCATCGGCGATCTGCATCGTCCGTTTCTGGTGAGTCACGACGATCAGCTGGGAGGAGTCACGCAGCTCCTCCATGATGTCGATGAGCCGGCCGAGGTTGACGTCGTCCAGAGCGGCCTCGACCTCGTCCAGCACGTAGAACGGCGAGGGCCGGGCGCGGAAGATCGCCACCATCAGCGCGACCGCGGTCAACGAACGTTCCCCGCCGGACAACAGCGACAGCCGCTTGACCTTCTTGCCGGCGGGCCGGGCATGCACCTCGATGCCGGTGGTGAGCATGTCGGTGGGGTCGGTCAGCTCAAGGTGCCCCTCGCCCCCTGGGAACAGCCGGGAGAAGACACCCTCGAACTCCCGTGCGGTGTCGTGGAATGCTTGCGTGAAAACCTGCTCCACCCGGGAATCCACCTCGGTGATGATGCCGAGCAGGTCCGTGCGGGTGCGTTGCAGATCCTCCAGCTGGGTGTTGAGGAACTGGCTGCGCTCTTCCAGGGCGGCGTACTCTTCCAGCGCCAGCGGGTTGACCTTGCCCAGCTGGTTCAGTGCCCGCCCGGCGCGTCGCGCACGCTTCTCCTGCTCTTCGCGAACGAACGGGATCGCCGTCGGCGGTGGTTCCGGCTCTTCGGTGCCCGGCGCGGGCGGCGGCGGTGGGACCGGCTGGTGCGGTCCGAACTCGTCCATCAGCACGCTGGGCTGCAACCCCAGCTCTTCGATGGCTTTGTTCTCCAACTGTTCGATCCGCAGCCGCTGCTGGGCGCGGGCGACCTCGTCCCGGTGCACCGTGTCGGTCAGGCCGGCCAGTTCGTTGCCCAACGCGTCGATACGGTCGCGGGCACCGGTGATGCGGGTCTCCTGGTCGCTGCGGTGGGCCTCCACGGCGGCCAGCCGGTCGGCGGCCAGGTGCAGCCTGCTGGCCACCGCGGTGAGGGCCTGCTCCGCGTCGGCCAGGACCTGCCCGGCGACCACGGACTGCTCGGCCCGGCGGGCGGCCCGGCGGGCCGCAACCTCCCGGGCCTCTTCCTCACGCCGGGCGGCCCCCTCCAGCGACTCGGCACGGCCTCTGATGCCGCGCAAGCGCTCCTCCGCGGTGCGGAGCGCGAGCCGGGCCTCGGTTTCCCTGGTGCGCGCGGCGGTGGCACGCTCGGCCAGCTCGCTGCGAACCGCGGTGTCGGGTTCGGCGTCTTCCTCCTTGCCGGCACCTTGGGCCGCGGTCAGCCGGTCGGTCAGCTCGCTCACTTTGGTGCGGTCGACCTGTAGTTGCGCACGGACCGTGTCGATGCGCTGACCCAGCCGGCCCACCTCGGCGTTGGCCGACCGGGCGGCGCTGCCCAGACGGCCGAGCTGCTCGGCGACCGCAGCATGTTCGGCGTCGGATGCGTGCAACCGTTCCAACGCTGCCTCGACCCGCTCGGTGGCGTCGGCCAGCCTGGTGGAAGCGGCGGACAGGGCGAACCGGGCCTGCTCGGCGCGATGCGCCGCCTGCTGTGCCTTGCCCTTCGCCTCGTCGACCGCGGCCTGCACCTGGATGACGCTGGGAGCGTTGCCCGAGCCGCCGTGCGCCCGGCGCACGCTGAGCAGGTCACCGTCACGAGTGACGGCGGTCAGTTCCGGGCGTGCCGTGACCACCCGCTGGGCCAGGTCGAGGCCGTCGACAACGACGACATCGGCCAGCAGATCCGCCAGCACCGGACGTAGCCGCTCAGGAGCTTGCAGCACATGCAGGCATGCCTCGGCCCCGCCGGGCAGGCCGGCCGGTGGCTGGGCGGTGATCGAGCCGCCACCGATGACCAGGTGGGCGCGGCCGGCGTCGGTGTCCTTCAGCCGGCGCAGTGCGTCGACGGCGGATCCGGGGTCAGCGGTGGCCACCGCGTCGGAAGCCTGCCCCAGCGCGGCTGCGACGGCTTCCTCGTACCCCGGCCGCACCTGCAGCAACGCGGCCAACGAGCCGAGCACCCCCGGGAGGTCTTCCGCGGCCAGGAGCGCCTGGGTGCCGTCGGTGTGCGACAGGCCCAGGGCCAATGCCTCCCGCCTGGCCGTCCAGGTGGCCCTATCGGTCTCGGCCGACTGCAGTTGCTCGTTCAGCGTATCGACCGCGCGCTGGGCCTGCTCGGCGTCGGCCTGTGCCGCATCGTGTTCGGCGTCGAGTCCTTCTTCGCCCGCCTCGACCCCGGCAACCTGGGATTCCAGCGCCCGGAACTCGGTGGTGGCGGACTCGGCCCGCTGCGCAGCCTCGGCTCGTGCCTCTGCCAGCCGTCCGATCTCCGCCTCGGCGGCGTCCACCCTGGACTGGGCGGCACTGACCTGGCCACTGAGCCGGGCCAGGCCCTCGCGCCGGTCTGCGGCGGCGCGGGCCAGGGCGGTCAGCCGCTTGTCTTCGTCGGCGAGCGCTGCCTCTGCGTCGCCGCGAGAGCCGACGGCGGCGTGCAGGGCTTCCCGAGCGGCGGTGACCGTGGTGGCCAGTTCTGTTTCTTCGGCGCGCACCCGCTCGGCTTGCTCGCGCAGGTCCTGCGGATCGGGCCCGGTGCTCGAAGCCTCCTGAGCCGAGGAACCAAGCAGCCGTTGCCGGTCCCGGGCCAGCGAGGCAACGCCCCGCAGCCGTTCCTGCACGCGAGCGAACCCGTAGTGCAAGTCCTGGGCGGTCTTGAGCTCAGCCCGGCTGTCCTGATGGTCGGCTTCGGCGGCGGCCAGTGCCGTGCGCACGGTGGCCAGTTCGGCTTCCACCTCGGCCTTGCGGGCCAGCAACGCCGATTCGTCGGCGATCTCGGCCTCGAGGGTGGCGGTCAGCTGAACAAGGTCGTCGGCCAACAGCCGGGCCTTGGCGTCGCGGACCTCGGCCTGGATGACGGCGGCCCGGCGGGCGGTCTCGGCTTGGCGGGCCAGCGGGCCGAGCTGTCGGCGGATCTCGGCGGTGAGGTCCTCCAGCCGAGTGAGGTTGGCCTGCATGGCGTCCAGTTTGCGGACCGCCTTCTCCTTGCGTTTGCGGTGTTTGAGCACTCCAGCGGCTTCCTCGATGAAGCCACGGCGTTCCAGTGGGGTGGCTCGCAGCACCGAGTCGAGTTGGCCTTGACCCACGATGACGTGCATCTCCCGGCCGAGCCCGGAGTCCGACAGCAGTTCCTGAACATCCAGCAACCTCGCGGTCTGCCCGTTGATCGCGTACTCCGAACCGCCGGAGCGGAACATGGTGCGGGAGATAGTGACCTCTGTGTAGTCGATCGGCAGCGCCCCGTCGGTGTTGTCGATAGTCAGCGCCACCTCGGCCCGTCCCAGCGGCGGCCGGCTGGCGGTACCGGCGAAGATGACGTCCTCCATCTTGCCGCCACGCAGCGAGGTGGCTCCTTGTTCCCCCATCACCCAGGTCAGTGCGTCCACCACATTGGATTTGCCTGTCCCGTTCGGCCCGACCACGCAGGTGATCCCAGGTTCCAGCGCCAGCGTGGTGGCCGAGGCGAAGGACTTGAACCCCTTCATGGTCAGTGACTTCAGGTGCACGGTTCGGCACTCTACCCGCCGGCGCGGCCACCGGAGGGTGGGGCGACACGTTGACGCCGGCGGACCCGAGAAGCTATACAAATACCCCATAACGCCGAAGACCGACGGCGGGGTCGAAAAGGAGCAAGATCTGCTGGGGCAGGTTGCGTAGGGGGTTTCATCCGTCCGGCGTATTGCCTAGGCTTTTCACCTGGGGGTAGAGCGCGGGTTTCGTGTCGGTCACGGCGTGCTTGTTGTCGCTGCCGATCCGTGGAGGGGGGCAATTGATGCCACAACTGACGATGCGCACGCTAGCGCCCCTCGGTGCACGTCATCGGGCCGCCAAGCCGACCGAGGGCAAAGACTGGTCCGTCGAATCGCTGCGCGGGCTCGCTTTGGTTCTGATGGTCGCCGGGCACGTCATCGGCGATACCCCGGAACGTGGCCTCGGGGCGGGGAACGGCACTTTCCTGCGCGAGGCATACCTTGTCCTCGTCGACGTGCGCATGCCGTTCTTCACCTTCCTGTCCGGCTACGTGTACGCGATGCGCCCGCTCGGCCCGCGATCCGAGTTGTCCCTGTTCCTGCGCGCCAAGAGCAGACGGTTGCTGATGCCGATGGTCGCGGTCGGACTGCTGTTCATGGCAGTGCAGAAGATGATCCCGGGCACGAATGCGAATGCCGGCCGAGGTGACCTGCTCCGGTTGCTGTTCTTCGGCTACGAGCACCTGTGGTTCCTGCAATCCGTGTTCCTCATCTTCGTCGTCATCGCGATGCTGGACCTGCGGGGCTTGTTGAGCCGCCCGGCACTGTGGGGTGCGGCGTTCGCTCTTGGCCTGGTTGCGTATTTCGCCGTGCAGTTGCCGGCGCATGCCAACCTGTTCAGCCTGAACCAGGCATGTATGCTGTTCCCGTTTTTCCTGCTGGGGCTCGGGCTGCGCCGCTTCTCCGGGCGGGCGCCGGATGGCGCGCTCCCGGTTCTGCTACTGACTGTGTGGGCGGCCGCGACGATGCTGGTACAGATGTGGGTGCGCGATACCGGTACCGTCCTGCCACGAGTGCCCGGTCAAGCACTGGGCATGGTGGTCGGGATGTGCTCGGTCTGCGCTTTCTTCGGGTTGCGCGACGCGCTGGCCAACCCTGTGTTGAGGTGGCTGGGCAAGTACTCCTACGGGGTATATCTCTTGCACGTGTTCGGCGCCGCCGGCGCTCGCATCGTGTTGGAACGTCTCGGTGTGGGGTCGACTGCGGTGCTGTTCGCCGGCGCCTTGGTGGCCGGGTTGACCGCCCCGGTGCTGGTCGAAGTCACGGCAGGACGAATACCAGTGGTTGCTACCGTCATGTTCGGTCGTCGCTGGACCGGACCAGGCCCGCCTGTCCGACGCCGCCAGGGCAAGCACCGGGCCAGTCGGCGGCAGACCCGCCCGGAAGGCAAGCACGTCAATCCTCAGTGGGCCCGCACGAGCGGGTGATGAAGTCGGCGAGGTCTGCGGACTGGGCCAGGCGCGAGGCGTGGTGGACGTACATCATGTGACCGGCGTCGTAGTAGCGGTGCTCGACACGTTGCATCGCTTCGGCCGGCACCCGTAGCTGGGCCAAGACTTGGCGTGCCGCGTAGTAGGGGGTGGCACCGTCGAACCAGCCGTAACTCACCTGTATGCGTAAGTGCGGATTCTGCCGCATCGCCCTGGAGAGCCTGTCGGCCACGCTGACCGCACGGCCTTCGAACTCTTGGAAGCTCCACGGGTGCACGCGAGAAGAGATCTGCTCGTAGTGCAGGTCCGATTCATACCCCAGCTCGTCGCGCACGTAGTGGTTGAATGCCGCCGCGAACGGGCCGGCGACCGCATCGTGGCTGGGGTCGGCGTCCGGCCTCTCGGCGTTGCCGGCGCCGGCTGGCCCGGTGAAGCGAGAGTCCAGCCGGCCGACGACAAGGCCCTGGTCGCGCAGCAACTCGGCGAAGAACCGTAGGTGCTCTACCCTCAGGTCAGCCCCGCGGACCCAGTCCGGGTCGACGCCGATGAGAGCTCCGACACGAGCGCAGTGCTCGGCCAGCTGCGCCGGTGGCAGCCGGTTGCCACGAGACAAGGCCCATGGGTAGTCCCGCTCGCAATACGATTCCGCGTCGGCAAGGACATCGTTCAGCGTTCTTCCGTCATGTTTACCGTGGTACCAGGCGATCGCGGCGTAGGTGGGCAGGAAGTTCACGTACGCGTGGTCCTCGGCACCGTCCGACAAACCGATCGAGCCGAGATCCAGCACACTCGAGATGAGGATGAGTCCGTTGAGGTACATGCTGTACCGGCTTTGCAGGTGGTCGCTCAGGGCGGCTGCCCGCAACGTGCCATAGGACTCCCCGGCCAGGAACTTCGGACTGAGCCAGCGGTTGTTGCGGGTGATCCACAGCCGGATGACCTCCGCGACGGATTCCACGTCCCCGGCGTAACCGTGGTAGCCCTTGGACTTCTCGCCCTCCACGGCGCGCGAGTAGCCGGTGGAGACGGGATCGATGAACACCAGGTCGCTGACCGTGAGCAGCGTTTCGGCATTGTCCACCAGCGCACCGGGCGGCGCGGTCAAGGCACCGGCATCGCCGGCCAGCACGCGCCGGGGACCGAGCAAACCCAGGTGCAACCAAACCGAGCTCGACCCCGGTCCACCGTTGAAGGCGAAAGTGACCGGACGCGATGGTGCCCCGGTGGGCTGGTCCAGTACATAAGAGGTCACCGACACCTGCGCCTTAGGTTTGACACCCGCAAAGACGTCGTCCTCGTAGGTTTCCTCCCGCAGCACGATACGCCCGGTCGTGGCGGTGTAGTGCAGAGTCCGACCGCCTGCCTGCACCTCGTGCCGGCTGGCGACCATGCTGTCTTGCGGCACTGCCGGGGGCACCGCGGACTCCGGGGTCGCGGGTTCGGAAGGCGCGTGCCCAGTCGGGTTCGCCGTCGGTCTGGCGTCCATGATGGGCCAAGCCTACGACGCGACGTGAACCGGTGACGCCAGCTCAAGATTGTTCGGTCTTCGCGGGAAGAGCTTGCGGCCGCTCAGGCGTGCGGCCGGCGAGACATTGGCTGTCCCGGCGCTGTCCGCGGAACTGCCGCAACAATGCAGGATGAAGTCCATGGAACGGAGCCGTCCGGGCTGGCGTGTCAGCTGCACGCCTGTGCTGGATACCGTTCTCCTTCAACACTTTCGACTCTCCTTCGACACTTTCGACTCTCCTTCGACACTTTCGACTCTCCTTCGACACTCTCGACGACCCCAACCGGCCTGGAACTTCGAACACCGCCGATCGGTGCGCATCCTCCGGTCAGTTCACCGCCCCGGTTCCAGCGGCCATGACACCCGCTCCGGCAGCCGCGGCACCGTTGGATGTGGCGGATAGCGGCCCGACGGCGCCATACGTCCCCTAACGGCGTCATAGGGGGCGATCCAGACGAGACGAGTGACACGCAAGAGGAGGCTGCCGGGACGACGCGACGTAGCGTCCGCCAGGATCCGCGGACCGTCATTCGGCCCGGCGTGCCCACTTCGCGCGCGAGTGCTGGACTCATGAATAGTCCGGTTTGAGGTGAATTATACTGAAGTGGACATATCACCGGTGCGGGGGTATTCGGGTTTTATGCGGCAATTGGTGACGGTAAGGAAAGCATGTATGATTGTGTCATGGAAGGGCGTGCTAATGGCGTGGGTGGGGTTGTCGACCTGGCCCGGCTCGCCGCGTTGGTGGAGGATCTGGGTGGGTTGTCGACCGGGGGAATGACCGCGGCGGCACGGATCGATCTGTTGACCGCGTTGGAGAAGGTGAAGCGGGCCGCGGCAGCAGGTCAGGCAGTCGTTGGGACCGAGTTCGCCGACGCGGCCGAACAAGGCATCGGTGCGCCGGACGCCGCGGACTTGGTGGATCCGGTCGTGTCTGCCGCCCCAACGGGCCGCGGTCGTGCCGCCGGGTTTGCCGGGCCGGGTCGTGGGCGGGTGATCAGCGACGGGACCCGGCTACGCCGGGTCGGGGATACCCGCAGCCTCGGGGCGCAGCTGGCGCTGGCCC
>PDSI01000041.1 GCA_002748415.1 Micrococcales bacterium
TCCCCTTACAGCGCCATAGGGGCTGATGTGGGTGGAACGAGCGGCATGTCGACGGATCATTCTGAGCGATGTGGGCGAGCTTGTGCGGCCCCACACTCAGCGGCGGCTGATGCGCGACCGACATGAGCGAAACCAGCCGCAGGTCAGGGCTGCCCACCCCACGCCGCAGTACCGGGAACCGGCGCCAAGGCCGACGCCAATGCCGGAGCCAGGGCCAAGGCCAGAACCAGAGCCAGAGCCGAGGCCGGCGCAAAGGCCGGGGCAAGCGCTGGGGCTGGTGCCGGGGCCAGCTGTTCCGGGGCCCCTCGAAGGCGCCGAGCCAGCCATTCCGGCGCCTGAGGCACCTACTGCACGTTGGGCGCCGTCACCCCACCAACTGCCCTACCGCGTGTATCACCAACCCGGCGAGGGCACCGATCACGGTCCCGTTGATACGGATGAACTGCAGGTCCCGGCCCACGTGAAGCTCGATGCGCTGGGCCGCGTCCCGCCCGTCCCACTGGTCGATGGTGTGTGAGATCGCCCCGGCCATCTCGTGCCCGTAGGTGCGCACGACGAACGCGACCGCGTCACCGAGGTGGGTCTCCAGCCGGGCGCGCAGCGGCGCATCGTCGATCAGCCGCGCCGACAACCGCTGCACCCAGTAGTCGCCGCGCTCGTACAAGGCCGAGTCCGGCGAGTCCATCAGCTTGTACACGCTGCCGCGCCAGGTTGCGAACAGTGACGTCGCGGTTTCGGCCACCTGGGGGTGGGTCAGCAGCGTCTCCTTCAGCGCCTCGGCCCTGGCCATCACCTCGCGGTCGTGCTGCAGGTCGTTCGCCCATTGCAGCAACAACCCGTCCAGGGCGCGGCGCGTGCGGTGCGCCGGGTCGTCACGGATGTCCACCACCCACGCCACCGCCTGCTGGTAGGTCCAGCTCACCACTCGCGCGTCCACCCAGTGAGGACTCCACCACGGTGCGCGCCGCTCCACCACCTCGCCGAACGCGTCCGGGTTGGCCACCAGCCAGTCGTGCACCTCACCGGCTACCAGGTTCACCAGCCCCACGTGTGCCCGGTCCTTGACGATCTGCTCCAGCAGCTCGCCGGCGATCTCGCTCACCGGCTCCTGCACCAACCGGGGAGCCAGCACATCACCGACGAGCCGCCCCACCTCTTGCTCGTCCAGCCGTTCCAGTGCGGCCCGGCCGATCTGTACCCCTTCGCGGAGCACCCGGTCCCGATGCGTGCGGCAGGCCAGCCAGTGCCCCAGCCGCAGCGGGACGTCCAGGCCGGTCACCCGGTCCCGGGCCACCTGCTCGGTCAGGAAGTGCTCGGTCACGAAATCCTGCAGGCTGCGACCCAGCTCGGCCTTGCGCCGCGGCACCAAGGCCGTGTGCGGGATCGGGATCCCCAGCGGGTGCCGGAACAGTGCCGTCACCGCGAACCAGTCGGCCAGGGCACCGACCATCGCCGCCTCGGCCATCGCATTCACGTATCCCCACACCCCAGAGGGTGCGTACTCGGCCGAGCCCAGGGTCACCAGGTAGACGACGGCCGCCGCGACCAGCAGACCGAGCGCCACCGCCCGCATCCTGGCCAGCCCGCGTTTGCGTTCCCGGTCGGCCGGGCTCAGGCCACTGATCGACGGTGCACTCGACTCCTGTGTTGGGCGCGACCGCAACCCTGAGCTGCTCACCCCCTGATCATGCCTGACAAGCTGGACGAGTGAGACCAGCAGCAAGCGGGCCACCGCCTGGGGACGCCGCCCTGCCGGTGCCGATCGGCCTCGATGCGGCGGCCGCGTTGGTGGGCGACCGGGTGATTCCCGATGGTGGCCTGGTGGCCGTCGACGGGGCGGTACCGGCGGACACGGCTCTGCTCGCCGGGCGGATCGCCGAATACGTGACTGAGCTGGGCCGGCCGGTGCTGACCGTTGCCACGCACGATTTCTTGCACCCGCGTGGGGTGCGGCTGGAGACCGGCGCGGACGACCCCGATGCGGGCTACCACCGTTGGGTGGACCACGGCACACTGCACCGGGCCGTGCTGGAGCCGATGACCCGCCCAACCCGGCCCGCTCAGGTGTTGCCCAGCCTGCGCGAGCCCGGCACCGGCCGGCCAACCCGCGCAGCACCGGTAGCCGTGCCGGCGGGCGGCGTCGTGCTGGTGCACGGCTGGCTGGTGCTGCGCACCGAACTGGCCGGTGCGTTCGACGTGCGCGTGCACCTGCGAGCAGATTGGCCGGCCGTCCGGCGCAGGACGGGCGAGGCGGGCGGTGGCGAGCATGACCTGGCTCGCCCGGCCGGGGCGTGGAAGCTCTACCAGGAGTGGGATTTTCCCGAAGAGGTTGCGCACATCGTGCT
>PDSI01000116.1 GCA_002748415.1 Micrococcales bacterium
ACCACCCCGGGTACCCCCGTCGCCACGGCGTGGCGCACCATCGGCACCAAGTAGGCCAGGGACTTACCCGTCCCGGTGCCGGCCTGCACCAACGTCGCACCGCCGTCGGTGAGAGTCTGCTCGACGAGCTCGGCCATCCGCACCTGCCCGTCCCGCCGGGTACCGCCGAAACCGGTGACGGCCAAGGCCAACAGCTCGGCGGTCGTCGCAGTATCGGGTGCATCGACCGATGTCGACGCGTTGTCCAGCACTCGGCTATTGTCGCAACCGGTCAGCCGGCCGGCCGCACAACCCGGAACTCGTCCAGCTCGGCCGCCAGCTCGGCACTGACCCTGGCCCGTACCCGAGTCCCCTGTTCCTCATGGGTTTCCTGCACGTCGGCGCCGCGCTCGTGCAGGCGGTGTACCAGGTCGCCCCGGCCGTACGGGATCAGCACCTCGACCGCAACGTCGAGTCGCGGCAGCATCCGTGCCACCGTCGCACGCAGGTCCTCGATGCCCCGCCCGGTCCGGGCGGAGACCACCACCGCGTCCGGTTCCACCCGCATCAGCTGAGCGAGCGCGTCCGCATCGGCGATGTCGGCCTTGTTGGCCACGATCAGCTCGGGGATGTCCCGGGCTCCGACATCGTCCAGCACCGCCCGGACCGCGGCCAGCTGGCCGAGCGGGTCCGGGTGAGAGGCGTCGACGACGTGCACCAGCAGATCCGCGTCGGCGGCCTCCTCCAGGGTGGAGCGGAACGCCTCCACCAGCTCGTGCGGCAGGTCGCGCACGAAACCCACCGTGTCGGCGATCGTGTAGGCCCGCCCCTCGGGAGTCTGGGCCCGGCGGACCGTGGGGTCGAGCGTGGCGAACAACGCGTCCTGCACCAGCAGCCCGGCCCCGGTCAACCGGTTCAGCAGCGATGATTTTCCGGCGTTGGTGTAACCGACCACCGCGACGCTGGGTACCCGGTGCCGTCGCCGTTCCCGGCGTTTGGTGGCCCTGGCCGGGCCGAACTTGGCCAGGTCGCGGCGCAGCTTGGCCATCCGGGTGCGGATGCGGCGGCGGTCCAGTTCGATCTTCGTCTCCCCCGGACCACGCGAGCCGATGCCGGCACCGCCGGCCACCCGGCCGCCCGCCTGGCGGGACATCGATTCGCCCCAGCCGCGCAACCGTGGCAGCAGGTACTCCAGTTGGGCCAGCTCCACCTGGGCTTTACCCTCCCTGGATTTGGCGTGCTGGGCGAAAATGTCCAGGATCAGGGCGGTCCGGTCGATGACCTTGACCCCGACGATGTCTTCCAAACCACGCCGCTGGGACGGTCCGAGTTCACCGTCGCAGATGACCGTGTCCGCACCTGCGGCGGCCACGAGATCCCGCAGCTCGGCTGCCTTGCCCTTGCCCAGGAACGTGCCGGGGTCCGGCGCGGACCGGCGCTGCACCACGCCGTCGAGTACCTCAGAACCCGCCGTTTCAGCCAAAGCAGCCAATTCCCGCAATGAGTTCTCCGCCTCGGCCGCGGTTCGTCCGGTCCACAGCCCGGCCAGTACTACCCGTTCCAGGCGCAACTGCCGGTACTCGACCTCGGTGACGTCGGTGAGTTCGGTGGACAGCCCGGCCACCCGTCGCAGCGCCTCGCGGTCGGCCAGGTCGAGCTGGTCGCCGTCGTAGTCGAGTCGGTCCGCAGTGTTGTCGGCGCCGGTGCCGACCGGTTCGGCTGCTGGCAAGAGTCGGGTTCCGTTTCCGTGAGTCGGACGAGGACTTGGGCCGCACTCTCAGCCTGACATCCGAGCATCGCCGAACGCCAGTGTATTTCCGCTGCGACACCCGGTGACCGCATCGGGCAGGGGGCCGGATGACTGGAACACTCAGCTGCTTCCCAGGACAATGGCGCATGCTGGAGGTCTGATGGTCGATGTTCTCGTCTTGCTCGCACTGCTGGCGGCCGCCGTATCCGGACTTCGGCGCGGGCTCCTGCCCACCATGCTGGGGCTGGTCGGCGCTGTCGCCGGTGCGCTGTTCGGGCTGCGGGTGCTACCCAGCCTGCTGGTCCGGTGGGATCTGTTCCCGCAGGACGGAAGCGGACGGGCATTGGTGCTGCTGCTCACCGTCATCGGGTGCGCGGTCATCGGCTCCGGCGTCATGGAAGGTGTGGCGCGAGCGATGCTGCGAGTCCCGTTGGCTGCGCCGGCCGCGCTGGCGGACGCAGCAGCAGGGATGGTCGCATCGGTGCTGGTTGCCGCCTTCCTGCTGTGGGCGGTGACGGCCGCTGTGCGGCCGGCGTTACCCACCGCGATGGCCGCGGCAGTGTCCAACTCGCATGCGTTGCGTTTCATCGACGACGCGATGCCGCCTGCCGCGTCCCGGTTGCACGCCAAGACGCGAGCCATCGTCGATGCGTCGCCGTTCCCGCAGGTGCTGGATTCGCTGACCCCGGAACGGATCGTGCCGGTCCCGGCCCCCGACGCACAGGCCGCGCAGTCCGAGGTGGTTGCGGCGGTTGCGCCGAGCGTGGTCCGGGTCATCGGCAAAGGGTGTGACGGGATGATCCAGGGCAGCGGCTGGGTGGTGGCCGCCAATCGGGTGGTCACCAACGCGCACGTGGTCGCGGGCACCGATGACGTCAGTGTCCGGGCCGGGTGGCAGGACCTCCCGGCCAGCGTGGTGGCCTTCGACCCCAACCTGGATATGGCGATCCTGGCGGTGTCCCTGGACGCCCCAGCGCTGCCGCGCGTGGATCCGTTGACCTCCCAACAGGACGCCGTGGTGCTCGGCTACCCCGACAACGGCCCGTTCACGGCCACCTCGGTCCGGGTCCGCTCGGAGACCACGGTACGAGCAACCGACATCTACCACGAGAACGTAGGCGCCCGAGAGGTCTACTCGATGTACGGGTCGATCCACCCGGGCAACTCCGGCGGCCCGGTGATCGACCTGCAAGGCCGGGTGGCAGGCACCGTCTTCGCCCGGTCGACGGTGGACGAAGACACCGCCTACGCGGTGACCGACGAGGCCGCCCGTGCGCTGCTGAACCGAGCGAACCAGCTGGGTCAACCGGTGTCCACCCAGCGCTGCCAGCTGTGACGCCTCCTACCCGGCTGTTCGGGTACGAGCGGCTACTCGTGCATGAGCGGGCGCAACCATCCGGGGAGGATGCGGGCATCGGCGATCAGCAGCTGCGCCACCGCTACCGTGATCGCTTGGCCGGCCATCACACCGACCAGGACCAGCACCTGCGCGGCTGCGGCCTGAGCCGGGGAACCGCCGCCCAGCAACACACCGATGTAGGCGCCCGGCAGCGTCACCAGACCGACCGTTCGGGTCTGGTCGTTGGCCGGAATCGTCGCTTCCCGGGCCGAGTCGGGGTCCATCAGGCGAATCGCTTGCGGGCGGGACAACCCGAGCGCCAGCGCGGCTTCGTAGGCTCCGGCACCGGCCTTCAGGGTGGCGAACGATCGCCGGGCCACCAGTGTGTGCGCAGTCATCACGTTCCCGAGCACGATGCCCGCAATGGGAATCAGCGCGATCCCGGTCAGCGGAGCCGTTCCGGTGCCGAAGACGATCAACAGGACCGGTGAGACCCCGGCCGCCATGGCCAATGCCACCCAGGGCCAGCAATCGAGCACACCGGTACGCCGGGACGTCGTCAGCACCCCGATCACGAACACCAGAAGGATGAAAGCCCACGCCAGCAGCAGGTGCTGCACCGCGGCGACGACGATCGCGGAGACGGCGACCAGCTGGAGCACTGCCCGCACGGCCGCCCACACGGTTTGCCGCCCGATTCGCAGTTCGCCGAGGGCCGAGACGACAACGGTCAGCCCCACCAGGAGAATCAGCGCCAAAGCCAGGTTCCACGTCGGTGCCACAGTCACTGCGCCAGTCTTCCACCCAGGTCACCGCCGGCCCGGCCGGGCAGTGAGCGGCGGATAGCGTGCGGGCAGGCCTGAACCTGGTGACAACGCGTCCTCGCGAGCTGGGCAGACATCGGCGGATCAGGTGGCGCCGGCCGGTACCCCTGGGTACAGCCACAGTTGCCCGTCGGCCACCCGCACGGCGTGAGTGCGGGTATCGGTGACGATCGGCAGCGCGGTGGCCTTGCCGGTTCGCAGGCACACCGCCCCGGCGTGCAGCGGGCATTCGATCTCGGTGCCCTCCAGGAATCCCTCGGCCAGCGAGGCGTCCTCGTGCGGACACATGTCGTCGATGGCGTAGAAGTTGCCGTCCTCGGCGTGGAAGACGGCGATCTGCGCGTGGCTGCCGTCGACCTGCCCGTCGACCACCCGGGCCGTTCCGATGTCGAAGTCTTCGATTGCGCCAAGCGGAATGCCGTCCTCCTGCGCGCTCATATGCGCCAGACTACCGGTGACGGCGCGGCCGAGTCCGGCCAGCGGCATTAGGGTGAGCGGCGTGCGCCAGAAGCACTATTTCACCGACGACCCGGTGGACCTGTCCTCGTTACGAGACATCGAGGTCCGGCTGGCCGGGCGCGATCTTCAGCTGAAGACCGTGGCCGGCGTTTTCAGCGGGAACCGGCTGGACCTCGGGACGCGGGTGTTGCTGCGGGCCGTGCCCGACCCACCGCCGGATGGCGATCTCTTGGATCTCGGCTGCGGCTGGGGGCCGATCGCCGTCACGATGGGACTGCTGGCGCCGCGAGCCCGGGTTTGGGCGGTCGACGTCACCCGGGCAGCCCGCGAGCTGACCGCGATGAACGCGACAACTGCCGGTGCTACCGGCGTGCGGGCCGTCGGTCCGCGCGACGTCCCTGCCGATGTGCGATTCGCCGCCATTTGGTCCAACCCGCCGATCCGCATCGGCAAGAACCGATTGCACGACCTGCTGGGTACGTGGCTGCGCCGGCTGGAGCCGGGCGGGCACGCGTACCTGGTGGTGCAGCGCAACTTGGGCGCCGATCCACTGATCCGCTGGATCGACGAACAAGACGGTTTGTCCGCGGTAAAACACTCCAGCGCCAAGGGTTTCCGCATCATCGACGCGGTTCGCGCGCACACCGCCTGATCGTTTCCTGAGCCGGGTGGCCCGCATGGCTTGGCCTCATGTCGTCCGGTACCGGTGACGGCAATGGGGCGACGTAGTGCGCCGGCGTGCCGCTACCCGACGTACCCCAACAGCGCCATAGGTACCGCAATGACCGGTTCGACGCCTCTCCGGCACGGCAGCCCGCCGCAACCCACCGGCCACGAGGTACCACCACTCGCGAAGCGCCTCCCACAACCCCGCAAACGATCCGGACCAGCACGAACCCGCGGCTTGTACCGCCGATACCGGTCCGCAGAACAACGACCCGCTGCGGGCAGCCGGTCCTCGGCTGTCGCCCGTACAGGGCCAGCAGACCGCTGCACCCTCAGCCCGTGCCCAAACCCGCCTTGTGCAGATGCGCCTGCACCTCTGCCACCACCTGTTGCACGCAGACCACATCGATCCAGCTGATCCGCTTGTCTCGGCGAAACCACTTGGCCTGCCGTTTGGCGAACGCCGTCGTGGCTGAGATCGTCTGGGCGACAGCGTCATCCAGACTGATGTCGCCCGCCAGGTGAGCCAACAACTGGGAGTACCCGAGGGCCTTGGACGCGGTCGGACCTTCACGTAGCCCGGCCTTCTCCAGATCGCGAACCTCGGCCAGGAACCCGTCTTCCATCATCCTGTGTACCCGGTCCGCGATCGCGGTCTGGAGCTGTTGGGCCGGACGTCGCAGCCCGACCGCCACCGTGGGGCGGACGTACTCGGCGCGCGGCAGTGTCGCGGTGAACGGGCCTCCAGTCAGCTCGATCACCTCCAACGCCCGGACGACTCGGCGCACATTGGTCGGCAAGATGCTGGCGGCGGCCCGCGGGTCACGCTGCGCCAGTTCGGCGTGCAGTGCGGCCGCACCCACCTCATCGGCACGAGCCGCGATCCGGGCCCTGACCCGCGGGTCGGTACCGGGAAAGCGCAGCGGATCCAACACGGCCTGCACGTACAGGCCGGACCCACCGACGAGAATCGGCACCCGGCCCCGGGACAGAATCGCCTCGATGTCGGCGCGAGCGCCCCGCTGGTAGGCGGCCACACTGGCGGTCTGGGTGACCTCGAGTACGTCCAACTGGTGGTGTGCGACGCCGCATCGGTGCTGGAGTGGGGTCTTTGCCGTGCCGATGTCCATCCCCCGGTACAGCTGGCTGGCGTCGGCGTTGACGATCTCGGCACCAAGTCGGCGGGCAACCTGTACGGCAACGTCGGACTTGCCGGTGGCTGTTTGTCCGACGATCGCGACAACGGGCGTGACCGATGCGACACGCATGGGTGCATGCTACGGCTGCGGGCTCGGTGCCCTCACCTGTCCGCTGGCCCGATCGGGCGCCCCGTCAGTCAACGTCGATGCGAGTCGGCCATCGACGCTAGGCCACCGGCCCGCCAGCCGCCTCGCATGGCCAATCGATCCAGGATGCGACCCCTCTCGATCAATCGAGCGGCATCGGCCAGATCGTCTTCGGACTCCTCGTGGTCGTACACATCGGATGCCCGCACGCTGTCGGTCATGGTCTGCCGTCCCGGCACATGGTCGCTCCCCCTGAGCGGTCATTGTCCTACTTAGGCACCCTAACGTAGTCACCGTCGTACGTATAGTAGCCCGCTCGGCTGATCGAGTGACAGCGGGGCTCAACGCATGTGCCCGTCGGCCACCAGAACCGCGGGACCGGTCAACTCGAGGTGGCCGTCGTCGAACACCCGGACGCTGAGCCGGCCACCCGGGACGTCCACCGTCCACCACCGTGGTGCCTCGTCCCCGGTCAGTTCCCGCGCGGCCACGACACTGGCACAGATTCCCGTTCCACACGAGCGGGTCTCACCGCTTCCCCGTTCGTGTACCCGCATCCGCAGATATCCCAGCTCCGGCTCCGCGGGCTCCTGCACGACGATGAACTCCACGTTGGCCCCGTCTGCTGGATGCGGCTCCAGCTGGGGCGGCCGAGACAGATCGAGCCGGTCCAGTTCCGTGGCGTGGGCGAGAACCACGACCACGTGTGGATTGCCCACATCCACTCCGATGCCAGGTAGTCCGTTTTGGGAGGCATGCGGAAGAACCGTCGTGTCTTGGCCCATCCGCCGAACGGCATCCGGATCCACCAATCGCCCGCTGCCCATGGTCACGCTGTACTGACCGTCAGCGCGCAGCGATACTCGCCGCACTCCGGCCCTGGTGCCGATATCGACGCCGGCGCGCAGTTCGTCATGGCTGAGCAGGCCCTTGGCCAGCGCGAATGCCGCCATGACGCGCACCCCGTTCCCACACATCTGCGCCAGTGACCCGTCAGCGTTGCGGTAGTCCATGAACCACTCGGTCACCCCGGCTGTCCGGTCCGTTGCGTCACGCCCGTCGGTTGCCGGCATCGCCGCAGTGCGCACGACGCGGATGAGCCCGTCGGCACCGATCCCGGCTCGCCGGTCGCACAGTCGTGCCACCGTCTCTGCGGTCAACGTCAACCGTGCGTCCGGATCGGCGACCAGCACGAAATCGTTTTCCGTGCCGTGCCCCTTGGTGAAGGGCATGCCTGCGGGAACCACACTGGCCGGGGTCATCGTGCCAGTGTTTCACGGTTGGTGACGAGCACGCGCGACGTTTCGGCGCCCGCG
Organism: Micrococcales bacterium; assembly: GCA_002748415.1. Taxonomy (GTDB): domain Bacteria; phylum Actinomycetota; class Actinomycetes; order Actinomycetales; family CAWJMD01. The sequence continues at coordinate 7,620 of PDSI01000116.1, forward strand.
CCACGCCGAGAGTTGCACCACCGGCGACCGATTTGTTGCACTAGGAATTCGCTCGGGAAATTCCCGAGGTTGGAAGGAGGCTCGCCATGGGCGCGTTCGACAACATGAAGGACAAGGCCAGCGAGGCGTTGAGCAGCCACTCCGACAAGGTAGAGGACCTCAGCGACAAGGGTCTCGACCAGGCAGCCGACAAAGCCGACTCGGCCACTGGCGGCAAGTTCAGTGACAAGATCGATCAGGTCAAGAACGCCGCAGACGAGAAGTTCGGCCAGTGAATTGGGCTCGCTAGTTCATCGGCCATGACTGTTGGCCAAGTTGCGGTCAACCGTGGCTAGCCGTCGTTCAACCGGCTGACTGCGGCTGGACAAGGCATCCTCCGGAAACGCTGTCGACGTCACTGATCCGGTTCCGCTCGGTCAGTGCCGTCGGCGGCGTTGTCGTCGTTCAGATGGCACGGGCCGGACCATTGAGTCGAGTCCACGGCGAGGCGGCCATCGGCAAAGCGGGTCGGGGATTCACCCAGCGCCTCCCCCAAGGTTGTCACCGACCACGTACATCGCATCTTCGCTGCTCAGCAGTTCTGCGATCACTTGCCGCTCACTCGTCTGACTCGCTCCGGCGCAGCCTGGCACAGACCGCCGCGGGTGAGCATGGCCACGCCGATGATGGTTTCGCCTTTTGTGGCCCTCGTAGACGCGTGAGCCGGTCATTCCGGGTGCCGGGGAAGGCATCGAACCGGTCATTCCGACATCTATGGCGCCATTGAGGTACGTCGGGTAGCGGCGCGCCGGCGCCATACGTCCTGCAACGGCGCCATAGGTGCCGATATGGGGCTCTTGCCTGTTGGGTGTACGGACCAGGCGCGGGGCGGTCCGGGGACTCCGGGTTCCGCCGTGCAGGAGATGAACTGGCGCATGTGCTGTGTCTGTGCTTCGCCTGGCGAAGCACAGACACAGGGACCGACCACACCATCGCGCCCTGGCAGGGTTGTCGACCAGGTTGTAGATCGCGAAAACACAAGGTCCCGATCCCCACTGACCAGTGGCAGCTCGCGATTCTTCCTCTTACGCCCAGACCCTTGTGATTCGATTGCGAACAGTATCCTCGGCGTCAATTACGGGCTTGAACGCCATACCCCGTCCGCTCCACATACCGGACGAGGCGATCACGGTGATGGTTTCGACGCCCCGGCCGGCAGCCCCAGACCCTCCACCCGGAACGTCCTCGGTGTCCGCCTGACATGCTGTGGGGCCAAGACTGGCCACTGCGAAGCGGGCAAGGGCGAGGCCGGCGGCACTGTTCATTCATGTTCTCCTTCTAGGGTCTTCGGTTGGAGCCGTAGCCGAGAGCGCATCCACAGCACCACGAGCCGTCGTCACAAGCGTGCGACGACTCCACCCTCACCCGGCACCTCGACCCCACCCCTCGTCTCAACCCACCAGCCAGCGCCGACACAGGCTCAACACCACCGTAAACCGTTCGACGATCACCGCTGCGAGCGACTCTTCCGCGTTGCCCCGGCTACGCCGTCGCCCCCGCCCGGCAACCGCGGCGGGGGCCGGGATCCAGCCGAAGCGGGTGCGCATACTGGCCCTGCAGATGCCGAGCAGTCCGCCAGCGACGGCGCCGATGGCAGGCAGCCGGCGCGTACGCTGACCGGTCAACGGCGCAATGTGGGCATCCCCAGCCGCACCTGCCCGCTGCCGGCGGATCCCGTTCGGGCACCGCAGGATTCAGCCTGCCGTCGGTCCCATGCATCGCCTGCGCTGGTCCGTTCCAGCCGGTAGTAGGCACCGTCGCAATTGAGGTGGTGCGGGGCCGCGTAGGTGACCTCGACCTCGACCAGGTCACCGGGCCGCGGGCGGTCGGCACCTGCGGGCACCCGGAAGTGCACCAGCCGGTTGTCCCGTGCCCGCCCGGACAACCGGGAGGTTGCCTCGTCCTTGCGCCCTTCGCCGGGGGTCACCAGGACCTCGACACGGCGTCCTACCTGCTTCTTGTTCTCCGCCCAGGAGATGTCGTCCTGAAGCGCAACGAGTCGTTCGAATCGCTCCTGCACAACTTCTTTCGGCACCTGGTCGCCCAGGGCTGCCGCCGGGGTGCCCGGCCGCGGGGAGTACTGAAAGGTAAAGGCACTGCTGAATCTGGCGTCTCGCACCACGTCGAGCGTCCGTCGGAAGTCCGTCTCGGTTTCGCCGGGAAAGCCGACGATGATGTCGGTGCTGATCGCCGCGTCCGGGATGCGGGCCCGGACCGCGTCGAGGATGCGCAGGAACTTGGCCGTCCGGTAGGAGCGACGCATCGCCTTGAGTACCGCATCGGAACCGGACTGCAACGGCATGTGCAGCTGCGGCATGATGTTTCCGGTCTCGGCCATGGCCGCGATGACGTCGTCGGTGAAGGCCGCCGGATGAGGACTGGTGAACCGGACCCGGCGCAGGCCGTCGATGTCCCCGCAGGCGCGCAACAACTTGCCGAACGCTGCCCGGTCGCCGAACTCCACCCCGTAGGTGTTGACGTTCTGCCCCAGCAGCGTGACTTCGACGGCGCCGTCCTCGACCAGTGCCTGCACCTCGGCCAGGATGTCGCCGGGACGGCGGTCCTTTTCCCGCCCTCGCAGACTGGGCACGATGCAGAACGTACAGGTGTTGTTGCAGCCGACGCTGATGGACACCCACCCGGCGGCGGGCGACTCACGTTTGGTGGGCAGGGTGGAAGGAAAGACCTCCAATGCCTCCAGGATCTCGATCTGAGCCTTTCCGTTGTGCTCGGCCCGGTCCAGCAGCGCGGGCAGCGAGCCCATGTTGTGGGTGCCGAACACCACGTCCACCCATGGGGCCTTCCGCAGGATGGTGTCGCGGTCCTTCTGGGCCAGGCAACCACCGACGGCGATGCGCATGCCCGGCCGCTTCGCCTTCACCGGTGCCAGATGACCGAGGTTGCCGTACAGCTTGTTGTCGGCGTTCTCCCGCACTGCGCACGTGTTGAACACGATCACGTCGGCCAGGCCGGACGCCGCATCGGCACCCGCCGCGGGCACGTATCCGGCATCCTCCAGGATGCCGCTGAGGCGCTCCGAATCGTGCATGTTCATCTGGCAGCCGTAGGTGCGCACCGCGTACGTCCTTGCCGGCTCGTCGGCCCGGTCACGCACGGAGGAGGAAGCCTGAGCACCGGTCGTCACCGGAACATGCTGACGTCTCATTCACATACCAATGTGCGACACGAGTCCTTTTTGGGCGGCTTAGACGTGGCGATGGCAACAAGAGGGAGTACGGTTCGGCGCATGCGAGACGGTCGTCCCTTGGTCGTGCTCAACAGCGTCGACAAGCATTTCGGTAGCCTGCACGTGCTCAAGGATATCAACCTGACCATCCACACCGGCGAGGTCATGGTGGTCATCGGCCCATCCGGCTCCGGGAAATCGACGTTGTGCCGGACCATCAACCGGCTGGAAACCATCGACTCCGGTTCCATCACCCTGGACGGCAAGGAACTGCCCGAGGAGGGCAAGGACCTGGCCAGGTTGCGGGCCGATGTCGGCATGGTGTTCCAGGCGTTCAACCTGTTCGCCCACAAGACCGTGCTGGAGAACGTGACACTCGGGCCGGTCAAGGTCCGGAAGCTGGGCAGCGGCGAGGCCGAGAAGGAAGCGAAACAACTGCTGGAGCGCGTCGGCGTGGCCGACCACGCCCACAAGTACCCGGCGCAGCTGTCCGGTGGGCAGCAACAACGCGTCGCGATCGCTCGTGCGCTGGCGATGAAACCGAAGGTGATGCTGTTCGACGAGCCGACCTCAGCGCTGGACCCGGAGATGATCAACGAGGTCTTGGACGTCATGACCGGGCTGGCCGAGGACGGCATGACGATGGTCGTGGTCACCCACGAGATGGGCTTCGCCCGCCGCGCGGCGCACCGGGTGGTGTTCATGGACGACGGCGAGATCGTCGAGCAGAACGAGCCGGAGGCGTTCTTCACCAACCCGCAGAGTCCGCGTGCCAAGGACTTCCTGTCCAAGATCATCGCCCACTAACCACATCCCACTGCCGAAAGGAAGGTCATCACGATGCGAGGACGTACCACCCTGCTGGCCACCGTGACCGCAGCGGCCCTGGCCCTGGCGGCCTGCGGGAGCGACTCGGATTCCGGTACCGGTAGCGGCCCGGACCCCGAAAAGGTCGACACCAGCGAGTTCGAGGCAGGCAGCACCATGGCCAGACTCGCCAAGGCCGGCAGCATCAAGGTCGGCACCAAGTTCGACCAGCCGGGCTTCGGCTTCAAAGGTCTGTCCGACAAGCCGGAGGGGTTCGACGTCGAGATCGCCAAGGTCATCGCCGCGAACCTGGGCATCGCCGAGGACAAGATCCAATGGGTCGAGACCCCATCGAAGATCCGCGAGGAGTCCATCGAGCAGGGCAACGTCGACATGGTGGTGGCCACCTATACGATCAACGACGAGCGCAAGAAGCGGATCTCCTTCGCCGGCCCCTACTACGTGGCCGGGCAACAGCTCATGGTCGCCTCCGCCAACGACACCATCACCGGCCCGCAGGATCTGAAGGCCAACCCGGACCAGAAGGTCTGCTCGGTCACCGGATCCACCCCAGGTGAACAGATCAAGAAGTACCTGGCCAACGACAGCCAACTGGTGCTGTTCGACATCTACGACAAGTGCGCGGACGCGCTGCGCAACGGCCAGGTTCAGGTGGTGACGACCGACAACGTCATCCTGCTCGGTTTCGTCTCCGAGTCCGACGGTGCGTTCAAGCTGGTCGGCGAGCAGTTCACCGAGGAACCGTACGGAATCGGCGTCAAGAAGGGCGACACCGAGTTCTGCGAGTTCATCAACACCACGTTGAAGGACAACGAAGAGGCCTACAACGATGCCTGGAGCAGCACCGCGGGTGAGGTCGAGGGTGCCGAGGCACCCACGCTGCCCGAAGCCGACGCTTGTCAGTGAGCTCGAGCATCCTGCCGCACTCGCACGTGGCCCGAGGTGAAGGGCACCGATGAACGCAATCACCGAGAACTGGGATCTGTTCGTCACCGGCTACTGGAAGTCGCTGCAGATCTGTCTGGTCACCCTGGTGGGTTCTCTGGCACTGGGAACTGTCATGGCCGGGTTCCGGGTCTCTCCGGTGGCGCCGCTGCGGGCTTTCGGCACCGCATGGGTGACGTTCATC
>PDSI01000022.1 GCA_002748415.1 Micrococcales bacterium
CATTGCTGTGGCAGGAGCGGGACCGGGGTGGTCCTCCGCCCGCGGTCTCGCCGCGAGTGCGCCGGCTGCTTCCGTAAGCGAGTTGAGCCGGGCCATTGGCTTGGGTAGGGGCCTTTTCTTGGCAGTCGAGTACCGCCGGTCATCGCGTCTGCGGCTGCTCCGCACATCTACCCGGGCCGGTCCGGCCTACCTGGCGGCGGCTTTGCCGTGTCGCATTCCTGCGACAAATACCTGAGCCGGTGGTTCAGACTGACGTCATGTACACAGACACGGCTGCTTGTCTGGCGGCGATCGAGGCCAAGGACGCCCGATTCGACGGCCGCTTCTACACAGCCGTATCCACCACTGGGATCTACTGCCGGCCGAGTTGCCCGGCCTTGACGCCCCGGGCGCACAACGTCCGGTTCTTCCCGACCGCAGCCGCGGCGCAACGGGCCGGGTTCCGGGCGTGCAAGCGGTGCCGGCCCGATGCCTCACCCGGTTCACCGGACTGGGACATCCGCGCGGATGCCGTCGCCCGGGCGATGCGCCTGATCGCCGACGGAATAGTCGATCGCGAGGGTGTGCCGGGGCTTGCCCGCCGGCTCGGCTACTCGGTGCGTCAGGTGCAGCGGATGATGCAGGACGAGCTAGGGGCCGGCCCGGTCGCGGTCGCCCGCGCACAGCGAGCCCAGACCGGCCGGATGCTGATCGAGAACACCGATCTGTCGATGACCGGTGTCGCCTTCGCCGCAGGGTTTTCCAGTCTTCGCTCGTTCAACGACACGATGCGTGCCGTGTTCGGCCATGCTCCGTCGGCGCTGCGGGCCGGCCGGCGCGGTAGGCCCGCAGCGCCTGGTTCCCAGGACGCCTACGTGACCATCGCGCTGCGCTTGCCGTACCGGCTCCCGTTCTGCCCGGACAACGTGTTCGGTCACCTGGCGGCAACCGCGATCCCGGGGGTTGAGGTGTGGGCCAACGGCGAGTACCACCGCACGCTGAATATTGGCGGACGCCCCGCAGTGGTGTCGTTGAGCCCGGCGGACCGGCACGTCAAAGCAGTGCTGCGGCTGAGCGAGACCGCAGACCTCGCGCCGGTCATTGCCCGCTGCCGCCGGCTGCTGGACCTGGACGCCGACCCGGTGGCGGTCGACGAAAGACTGGCTGCGGACCCTGGCCTGGCCGACCTGGTCGCCGCCCATCCCGGCCGCCGGGTGCCGCGCACCGTCGACGGCCCAGAATTGGCGATCCGCATCGTCATCGGCCAGCAGGTGTCCACCGCAGCCGCCAGGACGCACGCGGCCAGGCTGGTCGAGGCTGTGGGGACACCGGTCCACACCCCGGTGGACGGGCTTACCCACCTGTTCCCGGCCGCCGCCGCGGTCGCCGGTGCACCACAGCACGCGTTGGCTTTCCCACGGGCCCGGCGCCGCTCGGTGCGGGAACTGGCGGCCGCTCTTGCCGAGGGCCGCGTCGATGTCTCCGTCGGCGCGGATCCGGTGGCGGCCCGGGCCGAGTTGCAGAAGCTGCCGGGAATCGGCTCGTGGACAGTCGAATCCATCGCGATGCGGGCGCTGGGCGAGCCGGACGCCTTCCCCGCCGGGGACCTCGGCCTGCTGCGGGTGGCCCGGTCCCGCGACATTGCCACTACCGCAGCGCAACTGCGGCAGGCATCGCAACGATGGCGGCCGTGGCGGGCCTACGCCACGCAGTACTTGTGGGCAGCCAGCTCGCACCCTGTCAACCAGTTGCCGGGCGACCATCCTGACCAGCCGTGCCGCGGCGCCATCCTTACCCGGCAGACTGCCAAGCTCAGCCGGTAACACCTTGGAAGAGACGATGAACAAAACCCATTCCCGCATCGACAGTCCCATCGGAACGCTGCTGCTGGTCGTGGCCGGCGGAGCCGTCGCCGGACTGTACATGACCGGCCACCGGCCCGCCCCCGGCCCGCAGCTGCTCGGCACCGAGGTCCCCGACGCCATGCCCGCCGCCCGGCAACAGCTGGCCGAGTACTTCAACGGCGGGAGAACGGAATTCGACCTTCCGCTGGCAGCACGCGGTACCGGTTTCCAGGAGCTGGTATGGGCCGAGCTGCGGAAGATCCCGTACGGGCAGACCCGTAGCTACGCCTGGATCGCTGAGCAGATCGCGAATCCGGGGGCGGTGCGTGCCGTCGGGTCGGCCAACGCACGGAATCCGATCAGCATCATCGTCCCGTGTCACCGGGTGGTCGCAGCAAACGGCGATCTCACCGGGTATGCGGGAGGCATTGACCGTAAACGTTTCCTGCTGCAGCTGGAAGGCGCGCTGGGCGGGCAGGACCGCTTGTTCGGCTGAGGGCACGTACAGTGGCCTACGAGGAGGTCAGCAGATGAACGCAGGTATGAGATCCAGCCGGGTGTCGCAGGCGGCGCGGATCGCGACGTCGTTGTCCGATGTCGCGTTGGCTCACCTGAAAGCGAATGCCGCAGCAACCCGGCAGGAGAACCCGGGCAAGGTCACTCCAGCCATGATTGCCGTGCAGATCTTCGGGGTCGCCGAA
>PDSI01000141.1 GCA_002748415.1 Micrococcales bacterium
CGGTAGGCCGGATCCGTCATGCGCGTACCCCCAGCACCGCGCGGTCCGGGGACAGACGGGTCAACGTGACCGGCACCGACAAGAACCCGTCGGGATTCTCCACCGATAGACGGTCGGGTACACCGGGTTCCAACTCCACCTGCAAACCGCCCATGGTGGGCAACGACACACCACCAAAACGACGATGCACGACCAGCGTCGGCTGCGAATCAAAGTACACCATTTCGCCCGCTCCACCCCCTCCAAGAGGGGAACCTCCACGATGCGAGGCGGGGCGTAGCGGCAATGGTAACCGGGGGTGGCCGCGGCCTCGGAGCGGCCGATGGTTTGCGGAAACGGGGAGCCCACACACAAGACTCCAGGCCCACACCACCCCCGTGCACGCCGGACTGTTCGGCAGTCTCCTAGGCCGGGGCCAGGGCACACATCGCGGCCAGGCTGACGGCCAAGACCGCAGTCACGGTGGCGTCCCGGAGGCGATCACGCACCAAGAAGAGATTGTTCGCGTCGAACACCCCGAACGCGCCGGCCGCGGACACCGCCGCAAGTGCCGTGGCCAAGAGGTACCCGGCGGCCCGGGCCTGTCCGCACCCACCCAGCACGGCGACCAGGAGGATCACCGCCGACACGACCAGGACCGGCCGGCCTGGGGTGGGATCCGTCGCTGGCGGTAGGTGAGACATGATCAGCAACAGGCCGGAAAGCCGCGGTCAGACATCTCGGACCTGGACCAAGCCACCTTCGTCGGTGAGCGCGTGGGCGTGCGTATCGTCGAACCAGTACCCACCCTCGCCCAGGTAGCGGAACTTGACCGTGGCCCCGGCCGGGACGGTGATGGCTACACTGCGGGTCCCGTTGCTGCGCTTGCGCAAGATGTGCCGACCCGGGGTCCAGTCGTTGAAGTCGCCGACCACGCTGACCGTTCCGGCAGGCTCCCCCGCCGGGAGCACGAACGTCACCTTGCGCTCGGCGCTGGTCGCGCCACGGGACTGCTTGATCATGCCGTCCATTATCACCCAACCGAGCACTGTGCGCATGCAGGCGGCTACCGCCTGCCAACAGTCGCCCTATCCGGCCTTATTCACCGACACAGACGGGCTCCGGTACCGGCGCATCGCGCACCGACGCTGCGGTGACCCGGCAGTTTTGGGGCTTCAGCTCGCGACCAGGTGCGGGGACCAGTTACTCCGGAGCCCGAAAGGGGCACCGCACACCGCGACCCGCGAATGGGTCATTGCGAACCCCCTGAGACGTCAAACCGGTCGTCCTGGACCCTCTGGCGCCGTTGAGGTACGTCGGGTAGCGGCGCGCCGGCGCCATACGTACCCTTACGGCGCCATAGGGTCCGATGTGGGCGGTACGGGCGGAGCGCATCGACGCGCCCATCACACCGCCAGCCGCGAACCACCCGGGCTAGTGGGCGAAATGTCTTGTTCCAGTGAGGTAGAGGCTGATCCCCGCGTCGTGCGCGGCCATGACGACCTCGTCGTCGCGCATCGAGCCGCCCGGTTGTACGACGGCACGCACCCCGGCATCGGTCAGCACGCGCAGGCCGTCCGGGAACGGGAAGAAGGCATCGGAGGCCGCCACCGAGCCGCGGGCCCGGTCCGCGCCCGCGCGCTGCACCGCCAGGCGAGCGGCGTCGACCCGGTTCACCTGCCCCATGCCCACGCCGACCGTGGCCCGGTCGGTGGCCAACAGGATGGCGTTGGACCGCACCGCCCGCACCGCCCGCCAGGCGAAGAGCAGATCCGCCAATGTGTCCTCGTCGACCGGTTCGCCTGCCGCCAGGTTCCAGCCCGCCGGGTCGTCGCCGGGGGCGTCCAACCGGTCACCGGCCTGTACCAGCATGCCGCCGCTGACCTGGCGCAACTCGCGTGGGTCCCGCCGATACCCGGCGGGCAGTTCCAGCAACCGCACGTTCTTCTTGCGGGTCAGATCGGTGTAGGCCTGCGGTTCGAACCCGGGAGCGACGATGACCTCGGTGAAGGTATCGGCCAACTGATCGGCCATCGCGGCACTGACCGGGCGGTTGGCCGCCACCACGCCACCGAAGGCGGAGACCGGGTCGCAGTCGTTGGCCCGCCGGTGCGCGAGCGCGATGTCGGCGTCCTGATCGACAGTGGCCAGCCCGCACGGATTGCTGTGCTTGATCACCGCCACGGCGGGGTCGGCGAAGTCGTAGGCGGCCCGGATTGCGGCATCGGCATCGACATAGTTGTTGTAGGACATGGGTTTTCCGTGCAACAACACCGACTGAGCCAGCCCGGGCGACGCGTCGTGGGCGACGTACAGCGCGGCTTGCTGGTGCGGATTCTCCCCGTACCGCAGCACATCGGCCCGTTCCAGCGCCAGCCCCGCGAAGGCGGGCCAACCGGATTCGTCCGGGCTCAGCTCGTTCGCACACCAGGTCGCGACCGCGGTGTCGTAGCCGGCGGTGTGCGCGAACGCGTCGGCCGCCAGCCGGCGCCGCTGGTCCACGGTGAACCCGCCCTCCCGCACGGCTGCCAGCAACTCCTGGTAGCGGGCCGGGTCGACCACGACGGCCACGCTGGCATGGTTCTTGGCGGCTGCCCGCACCATCGACGGACCGCCGATATCGATCTTCTCGATGATCGACGGCTGATCGGCACCGGAGCGCACGGTCTCGGCGAACGGATACAGGTTGCACACCACCAGGTCGAAGCCGGCGATGCCCATCTCATCCAGAGCCTGAACATGGGCGGGATTGGTGCGGTCGGCCAACAGTCCCGCGTGCACGGCCGGGTGCAGCGTCTTCACGCGCCCGTCCAGGCACTCACCGAAACCGGTCAGTTCCTCCACCGTGGAGACCTCGACACCGGCGTCCGCGATAGCGCGCGCGGACTGCCCGGTGGAGACGATGCGCACACCCGCGGCCCGCAGCCCGGCGGCAAGCTCGGCCAGACCGGTCTTGTCATACACGCTGATCAGCGCCCTCGTGATCGGCAGACGTGCCGCAGACTGCGGCGGCGCAGCCCCCTGCGACTCGGCCGTGCCCTGCGGGCCGGTGGGGTTCTTGGTCACGGCATAGTCACCTTTCGTCGTTGTGGGTCCAGCTGCACCGTCCACCCGGTGCGGGCCATCGCAGCCAGATTGCGGACCATCATCTCGCGTTCGACCTGCTTGATCCGCTCGTGCAGCCGGTCCACGGTGTCCTCGGCCAGCACCGGCACGGTGCGCTGATCGATGATCGGCCCGGTGTCGGTACCGGAATCGACGATGAACAGGGTGGCACCGCTGACGGTGACCCCGTAGGCCAGCGCATCGGCCGGGCCGTGCATACCGGGGAAGGCGGGCAGCAGCGCCGGATGCGTGTTGAGCACCCGGTGCTCGAAGGCGTCCAGCAGAGCCGGACCGACCAGCCGCATGAAGCCGGCGAGCACCACCAGGTCGGGCTGGGCAGCACACAGCCGGGCGGTGAGCGCCTCGTCCCAGGATGCCCGGTCCGGGTGGTCGGCGACCTCGACGGTGAAGGTGTCGACGCCGGCCGTGCGGGCCCGGTCCAGCGCGGGCGCGTCCCGGCGGTCGGCGCCGACGACGACCACGTGCAACGGGTCACCGGCATCCAGCACCGACTGCAGGATGGTCCCGGCGCCGGAGGCCAGGACGGCAACGCGGGCGTGCGGGTGCCCCGGTCGCACGGGTGGGGGAATGTGCTGGCTGGCTGGCACGTGGACAACCCTAGCCGGGCCGCCCGGTTCCCGCGCTGCCAATGACGCGATCGCATACCCCTGCGATTGCCCGGCCGGAACCCATCGTGGCGAACACTGCACCGGTCGCAATATCCCGGATACCGCTGCCGGCCGTACCCGCAGCCACCACCGCATGGTCGCTATTTGTTGGACAATGCGTAATCGGGGTGTAGCTTGCTACCGGACAGAATTTCTTCCCCGTAAACCGCGAAGGCAACACTGTCACAATGACTCAGAACGCACTGCGTATCGACGCACTCGATTCCCCATCGAAGCGCTACTATCCGCCGCTGCACCGTATCCGCACGTTGCCGACGGACAACGACTACAGCGCAACGGAAACCCGCGAAACCGTTGCCACCCAACCAACCCCCGAAGCTACTCAAACGGTCAAAAACCCCTCGCTTTCGCCACCGTACGCAGTCGAAAGCATGCGCTGGGTTACTAATTTGAACGCGAACATCGGCGGGCGTTTCCTTCTTGCCACCGTCGCCAGTGTGATTTTCACCGCTCCTATTGTGGCGACCACGGTCAATCCCGCCGCGGTGTGGGGCACGCCGGTAGCATTGGTGGCGGGCTTTGCCTTGGCAGCCAGCCTCGTCAGGCCGTGGCGCCCAAGGCCACCGGTTCACGATCGGCAACTCGATGTTATTCTGGCGGTCCCATTCATCAGTTTGGCGGCATGGATGTTGCTGTGGTGGCCACTGATTGACGAGCGCCGCACTCCGACCGACGCCGGCATCGTCACCGTGGTCGCTTTCACGGCCGCCGTCGTGCTGTTGGTGCTGGGCACCCGCACCGCCGGGCAGCTGAGCCCGGCACTGCTACCCGGTCTGGTCGCGCTGCCGAGCTTGGCTACCAACGGGTGGCTGGTGCTGTCGGCGATCGCGGTCAGCGGCTGGCTGATGTTCCGGCGCAGCGAACACCCGACCCGGGCGCAGCAGATCCACCTGCCGGCCTGCGAACGGGCCTGGGTCACCGTCGTGGTGCTGGGATCACTGACGCTGACACTGAGCTTGGTGGACTTACTCAGATGAGTACGCCGATCGAGCAGCACTGGAGGCCGGCGCCGGCCGACGGGCAAGACCTAGCCGCCGCCGCCGAGCAGGACAAGGTTCGCTGGAGCGTGGAAGGGCTGGAGGCGATCGCCCCACAGTTCAGCGCCAGGGTGGCGTTCCAGTTGCGGCAGCGGATGATCGGCTGGGTCGTGGCCGTCAGCTTGGTGGTCGGGCTGCTGGTCTGGCCACAAACAACCCTCAGGCTGACCATCGGTCTGGTCAGCCTGGGCTATCTGGCCATTCTCTGCTATCGCATCACGTTGGTGATCCGCGGCCAGCAAGGCACCCAGATGGTACGGATCAGCGATGCGGCCGCGCGGCTGATCCCGGACTGCGACCTGCCTGTCTACACCGTCCTCGTCCCCGCGTACCGGGAGCCCGAAGTCATCGGCAAGGTCATCTCGGCCATGCGCAACCTGGAGTACCCGCAAGACCGCCTCGACGTGCGGCTGATGCTGGAGGCCGACGACGAGCAGACCATCCAGGCGGCCCGGGCAGCCCTGCCAGCCGCATCGATCAGCATGGTCCTCGTACCACCGGCCGAGCCGCGCACCAAACCCAAGGCGTGCAACTACGGTCTCCTGGACTCCCCCGGTGAGTTCGTCACCATCTTCGATGCGGAGGACAAGCCTGAGCCGCTGCAGCTGCGCCGCGCGGTGACCGCGCTGCGCCGGCTGGGCCCTCAATACGCCTGCGTGCAGGCCCAGCTCAGCTACTTCAACGCCCACCAGAACATCATCACCAAGTGGTTCACGGTGGAGTACGCGAACTGGTTCCGCCTGTTGCTGCCTGGGTTGGTCTCGGTGGGCGCCCCGTTGCCGCTGGGCGGCACCAGCAACCACTTCCATGCCAACGTGCTGCGCTCGGTCGGCGCGTGGGACGCCTTCAACGTCACCGAGGACGCCGACCTCGGCATCCGGCTCAGCCGGCTCGGCTACCAGGTCGGGGTGCTGGACTCGGTCACCCTGGAAGAGGCCAACAGCGACTTCATCAACTGGGTCAAGCAGCGCAGCCGCTGGTACAAGGGGTACCTGCAGACCTGGCTGGTGCACATGCGCCAACCGGTCAGCACTCATCGGGAGCTGGGCTGGAAGGGTGTGCTGGGCCTGCACCTGTTCATCCTGGGCACACCGCTGTCGGCGGTGCTGAACCCCGTCTTCTGGGCGCTGACTGTCGTCTGGTTCGTACAGCAGCCGCAGTGGCTGCAATCGTTGTTCACCGGTTGGGTGTACTACATCGCCCTGATCTGCCTGGTCGGCGGCAACGCTGCGGTGGTGTATATGAACGTGCTGACCGTGCGGGTGTCCGACAAGCCGGAACTGTTGTTCGCCGCCCTCACCACCCCGCTGTACTGGGTGATGATGAGCCTGGCCGGGGTGAAGGCCGCCTATCAGCTGATCTGCCAGCCCTCGTACTGGGAAAAGACCACGCACGGCCTCTTCGGTCCCAACGACACGGCCAAGGTGAGCACATGAGCCGCCACCCGCGGACCGTCCCCGCCGTGAGCCGGACCGCGCCCCGACACGGCCAGGCCGCCCACGAACCATTGGGGTATTTCGACCTTTCCGGTTCCGGCAAACCGGCCCTGGTGCCGCGCCGGGTGCAGCGCGCCCTTACCCCCTGGTGGCGCCGGGATGTGCTGTGGTTCTCCGCGCTCGCCGCGCTGGTGTACGGGCTGACCGCAGTCATCCTGGCCGCCAACAGTATTCACTTCGCCGACGCCTACAGCCGGGTGGCCAGTGCCTACGCTGCCGTGGCCGGGCGCGATCCGCATCTACCGGCCATCGGCTTCGTGTGGAACCCGCTGCCCACCTTGAGCGCCATCGCGCTGCTTCCACTGTCGGCGGTCTGGCCCGCGGTGACTGGGTACGCACTGGCCGGTGGGTTCGTCTCGGCGCTGAGCATGGCCGGTGCGGTGACGCTCGTCGCCCGGTCCCTGCGTCAGCTGTTGGTGCCCACCACGTGGCGCCGGATTCTGACGGGGCTGTGCGCGATACAGCCGATGATCCTGCTCTACGCCGGCAACGGCATGAGCGAGGCGATGATGCTGTGCTGGCTGATGATGACCATCACCGGCCTCATCGACTGGGTTCAGAACCCCCGTCCGGCCCCGCTCATGCTGGCGGGCCTCGGCCTGGGCCTAACCTACCTGACCCGGTATGAAGCAGTAGCCCCGGCTCTGGCCGTCACTGCGTTCGTCGGCTACGTCAGCTGGGCGCGCGCCGACGGTGGCCGCTCGTACCGGTTGCACACCGCAATCGCCGATGCGGCGCTGGTGGCGTTGCCGGCAGCGTTCACCTTCGGCGCGTGGGCGGCGCTCAGCAAGTCGCTGGTCAACCAGTGGTTCGCCACCTTCAGCTCGGAGTACGGCAACTCTGCCCAGGTGCAGCGCCGGTTGGCCATCAACGAGCAGGAGATCGGCGGCAACCTGGCGGAGACTGCCGGCTTCCTGATCCACCAACTGTTCATCCTGAGCCCGCTGCTGTTACCCATCCTGCTCGTCGCCGTGGTCGCCGCCGTACGGTCCCGGCAGCTCACCGCGGCGGTTCCGTTGTTGGTGCTGGGCAGCGTCCTGTTGTTCGACAATGCGGTAACACTTTCCGGGAACTCACTGGGCTGGCTGCGATTCCAGATCGCCGTCATCCCGTTGACGGTGTTCGCCGCCGGTATCGCGCTCGTGGGCCTGCAGCGATCGCTGGAGCTGTCCGCAGACCCCACCGGACGGCGCGCCCCGGTCACCCTGGCGGTGATGCTCAGCCTGCTGGCCATGGTCGCCGCCGCAATTCCCTGGCAGATGCAAACCCTGACCAACCACAGCGGCACGCTGGCGCGGGAGGAGCAGTACATGCTCAAGTCATGGCTGAATCCCGCCGCGGCCAACCCGCAGGACCACGCGGCCAGGCAGCTGTTCACCACCGAACGGGAGATCGCCGGTTACCTCGACGATCTGAACCTACCGGAGGGCAGCGTGCTCACCGACACCGCGTACAGCTATTCGGTGGTTCTGGCCAGCCGTCACCCCACCCAGTTCGTCATCACCTCGGACCGGGATTTCACCCAGTCGGTACAGCAACCCCGCCAGAACGGTGTGCAGTACTTCCTGGTAGCCGACTACGGCGGCGCGGATGCGGTTCGCACCCACTACCCGGATCTGCTCAACGACGGCGCCGGCATCGCTACCTTGCAGAAGCGATGGGACGCCTACCTGGGCACCTGGAGCTTGTACCACGTGCCCTAGGACGAACCGAGCCGCAACGCCTCCAGTACGGGGTCACCAGGGCCGATGACGTACTGATCGCCGCCCGCGCCGTGTGCGCTGCGCCAGTTCCACGCCAGCACGCCCACCACGCCCGCGTCGAACTGGGCTCGGATCTTCTCCCGGTACCGGGTGGCGCGCTGGGCCGCCCCGCCGGCGTCGTCGACGCTGATGCCCATCTCGCCGACGAACAGCGGCTTATCCAGCGCGGCGGACTGCCGCAACCGGACCGCCATGCCGTTCCACCGGTCACCGATGACGTCCTCGTGCGGGCGATAGTCGTGCATCTCGGTCAGGTCGATGTGCGGCCCGGCGTGCACGTACTGGAACAGTTCCTCGTTGGTACCGCACTGGCCGGTGCCGATGGTGCCGAGGCTGAGCAGGTGATACGGGTCCAGCTCCTTGACCATGGCGCCCATGTCGTCGGCGAATCCACGCAGTGCGCGGGCGGCCTGCTGCTGCACCGGCTCCGGGCACTCGTGATCGGCGGGCGGCGCCTCCGCCTCGTTCATCAGCTGCCACATGAGCACGGTGTCGTCGTCGCGGTAGCGGGTGACCACCTCGGCCACGTAGTCGCGGTAGGTCATCGTGTTCACCGCACCCCAGTCGCTGCGATGCGGGCTGACCAGGTCGGCATACCCGCCGGTGTACCAGCCGGAATCCAGCGTCTTGACGATGCCGTCGTCCCAGATCCCGGACTGCTCACCCAACACGACGACGACTTTGTACCCGTGTCGGCGTGCCGTGGCCAGGGTGGCGTCGAAATGGCTGAAATCCAGCCCGTCTCCGTCCGGATTGGCCAGCCATTGGCCGAACCAGGCCCGGATCGCGTTCTTGCCGGGCCCGATGTCGGTCAGCGCCCGGTCCAGTTCACCTTCGCCGGTCATGCCGTACCAGAAGTTGTGGTGACTGTTCGCGTTGTAGATGTTGACGCCGGTGAACCGGTACGGCTCACCGTCCAGGGTCAGCAGCTGGCCATGTCGCTGCACGAACCCGGCCGGGGCACCGGTGGCAGCGGCTACCGCATCCGGCGTGGCCGGCGCGTGCGCCGCGGCCGGCCCGGGGGCGGGCGAGTCCGGGACGCCGGGACGGCTGCTGGGCAACATGGCCGACACGATAGCGACCGCCGAGACGAGCGCACCCGGCCACCCGGCACGGCGAGTCCCTGCCCGGCACTCCCGCGGCAGCAAAGCTGCGATCACACTTGTCGACGGTAGGTGGCCGCTGCACCGTCGTCAGGCGAACGCGGACAAATATGCCCGAACGGGCACGGATCAACTCAGCGTAACGATGAGCCGTATAGTCGGAAGGGAAGGAGGATCCGGTGGAACACCAGCACAACCCGGCCGATGCCGGCGCATCGCAGCCCGCATCGGTTCTCGAGCAGACGAGGTTGATGAACCGGTGGTTCATCAGCCTCGTGCTGAGCGCGATCATCGTGGCCTCCGCCTCGCTGCCGTGGAAGATGACGGCGTTCGTGTTCCTGATCCCCGCCGTCGTGCTGGCCGTCCTGCTTTTCGTTCGTGGTATCCGGCACAGGTCCGGCCTCAGCTCGATGATCGGGCTGATCACCGGCAGTGCACTGTGCGCACTGCTCAGCATGTCCCTGGTCGCCCAGCTTGTGCTGTGGCCGGCGCAGGCCCGTTACGAAGAGTGCATGGACGGTGCGATCACTCAGTCGGCGCGGATCAAGTGCAGCCAGGAACTACGCCGCGCCCCGTTCCAGTACTTGACGGGCAAGTAGCCGGGCTGCCGGCCGTTCAGCCCGCCCACACCCATCACAGCCGCACCCGAAACACCCCGCCGTCCCGTCGGCGATCTGCCCGCACCGCCCACATCGACCCCTATGGTGCCGTCAGGGGACGTGTGGCGCCGGCGTGCCACTACCCGACGTACCCCCACAGCGCCTTAGCGGCCAAGTTGTCCGGTAGGCGCCGCCAGCTCGGCACCCCACCGGACCCGTGCTTTCGGACGAGCGGGGTTGCTTTCCGACGAGCGGGGTTGGCACAGCGCGACAGGACCGCGTTGCCCGGCGGCACGTGACCTCGGGCGAGGAGCTACTGCCGGCCGGCCCGCACCCACCAACGGGACACCGCCACGCTCATGCCCACCATCGTGTAGCCGGCTACCGAGGCCGCCACCTGCCACGCCACCGGGCCGATGTCGCGCAGCGCCGCAGCGCCCAGGCTGCCGCTGGACCACCAGCTGAGCAGCCCGGTCAGCCCGGCCACCAGGACGGTCACGCCGATCACATCGGCGGCGATGCCCCTTCGCCCGACCGGCCTCTCGGGGGCGGAGGTGGGTCCGTCCGCGGCCGCGGCGATGCGCCGGTACCGTCCGCCGAGCACCCGCCCGGCGAACACCCCGCCCAGGACCCACACCAGTCCACCCGCCAGCACACTCCACCACGGGTACTGTCCGGGGCCGGGCAGCGCCGCCAGCATCGGCAGCGCGGGCATCGGCCCCAGGACGACCTCGGAGCTGGTGACGGAGGTGCCCGCGCCGATGGCGAATCCCGGCCCGGCCAGCCAGGCCAATGCCCACGTGATGAAGACCGGGAACACCGCAACGTGCGCGACCGCCAGCCCGAGCGCACCCATCGACCCCGGGTCCAGAGCCTCGTACAGCGTGCGGACCCGATCCAGGTTCACGGCCAGGCTGGCCGCGATCAGCAACGTGGCGACGGCCGCCGGGAAACCGAGGCCGGCCGCGACGGCGCGCAGCCGGTGCCGCCACCGGTGGTCACCAGGCTCGATCCAGAACACCGGTGCCCCACACGTCGCGGCCAGCAACGAGCCGCCGAGCAGCGCCGTCTCCACATGCGGTCGGGCGGCCACGCTACCGGCCAGCACCGCCAGCACTCCACAGCTGGTGGCGTACCCGAGAACCACACCCGCGTGCGCGGCCGCGGGGCTACCGGCGGGGCGCACCCGCGCACCGATGCGGCGGCTGAACCAGTAGCAGGCCGCGGCAGCGATCGCACTCACCCCGAGCGGGGCCAACCGGATCGGTCCGGAGGCAGTAGTGAACACGGTGTGGTGCGCGGCCAGCCACACATCCACACCGGTGCGGGCAGTGGCCAGCGGGGCGGACTGCGACCCCGCAGCCGCCCAGAACACGAACACCGGCAACAGCACCGCCGCCACACCCAGTGCAGCGGCTTGCAGACCGGCGAGCAGACCTAGGACCGCGGCACGACCCCGGCCGGCTGAATCAGCAGCCGGCCCGCCGCGCACGCCTGGCTGCGCCCGGGTGCGCATCGTCACCATCATGCTCGCATCGCCATCGCTTGACCCAACACCATCGTGCATCCTCGGAATCCCTGGGCGCGCTCACCGCACCCGCTGCCTCGGCCGGCTTGTGACTACCACTGTGACGGGTCCTGCGCGTCGTTCCGATGCGCCACGCTGAGTACACCCGCAGTCAACCGGCCGAGGTATCGCACGCGCCCCGGCGCGGCGCGATGTGATCAACCTGACCCACGTGGCCGGATCACCCGCTGGTAGGTTGCTATGAGGTAACAGACTCACCACCGTCCTCGAAGTGGAGATTTCCGTGAGCGCAACCCCCGTCAAGGTAGCCGTCACCGGCGCCGCCGGGCAGATCGGCTACAGCCTGTTGTTCCGCATCGCCAGTGGAGCCATCTACGGCCCCGACCAACCGGTCGAATTGAGGCTGCTGGAGATCACCCCCGCGCTGAAGGCCCTCGAGGGCGTCGTCATGGAACTGGACGACTGTGCCTTCCCCACCCTGGCCGGGGTACAGATCGGCGACGACCCGAACAAGGTCTTCGACGGGGTGAACCTGGCCCTGCTGGTGGGTGCGCGGCCGCGCACCAAGGGCATGGAGCGCGGTGATCTACTGGAGGCCAACGGGGCGATCTTCACCGGTCAGGGCAGGGCCCTGAACGATCACGCCGCCGAGGACGTGCGGATCGGGGTGACCGGGAACCCGGCCAACACCAACGCGCTGATCGCGATGTCGAATGCGCCCGACATTCCTTCGGACCGGTTCAGCGCACTGACCCGGCTGGACCACAACCGGGCGATCTCGCAGCTGGCGGCCAAGGTGCAGGTGCCTGTCACCGACATCAAGCAGGTGACCATCTGGGGCAACCACTCCGCCACTCAGTACCCGGACATCTTCCACGCCGAGGTGAAGGGGCAGAACGCAGCTGAGGCCGTCGGCGACCAGGAGTGGCTGGAGAACACGTTCATCCCCACCGTGGCCACGCGCGGCGCCGCCATCATCGAAGCGCGGGGCGCATCGTCGGCTGCCTCCGCCGCCTCCGCGACCATCGACGCCGCCCGGGACTGGCTGCACCAGTCCGCGCCCGGTGACTGGGCATCGATGGCGGTGGCCTCGGACGGCTCCTACGGCATCCCCGAAGGCATCGTGTGCTCGTTCCCGGTGACCACCAGCGCGGGTTCATGGCGGATCGTGCCCGGTCTGGAGATCAACGAGTTCTCACGCGGCAAGATCGACACCTCGGTCGCAGAACTGATCGAGGAGCGGGATGCGGTCAAGGAACTCGGACTGATCTGAGCCTGCTCAGCGGTTCTGCCACATCATCGCGGCCAGCTGGGCAGCCTTTTCGCCATCGAAGAGGACCTCTTCTTCATGATCCGTACCGGCTGCGGTCTCGGTACTCGTGCCGATCCGCACGGGGTGGATGTGTAGCCCCCCACCCGGATTGGCGATGATCCGTAGACCCCAAGGGCTGCCTGGGCCGCGATGCACCACCATGTCCACCGGTTGCTGACTGGCCACGTGAATCACGATGGACCGTGCGCAGTTGCGCAGGGCGCCATCCTGGTCGACCTGGGCCAGTGCCAACCCGTCGAATGCGGCGGATTGCAGGGCGGAGTCGAGCAGCTCTTCCAGGTTGGCAGCACGGGCCATGCGCTGCTGCAGGGCCTGGCGTCGCTCGTAGTTGTTCACCGCGCTCTTCTGTCCGACGAAACAGCGAGGATCGGGGTGGTTGACCCCCGCACCACTTGTGTCGTCACACGGGTGGTCGGACTTGAACGACTACGACCCGATATCGGTGAAATACGTTCGCCCAGGAGCGTGCGTACCACGCTTGGGCTGACCGGGTTACCCCGGTGGGCTGACCTTGCTGGTCAGGCCACTCGGGGTCCGGATACCCGGCTGATGGTCCGCCGGTGCGCCGGGCGGATCGAGCTAGTGTTTGCCCTGGTCTGCCGGTGTTTTCTCAATGCCCTGCTCCCGAGCGTCGCGGCGACCCCGCGCGATAGCGGACTGAAAACCGGACATGCTGCGGCGGATTTGGTCCGGATCACGGGTGATAGGACCACCGGACCGGGGGGCCGACGCCGGCTTGGGGGCGCGGGCAGTGCGCTGGCGGGTGGGTAGCGCCGACGGGGACGATGTGGCCGGCCGAATCGGTACCTGATCCGTTCCCAGGTTCACCGGACTTGCGGGTTCGGCCGCCGCCGACTGCTCGGCAAGCGGCTGCTCGACCGGAGTCGACGGTTTCGCAGGCACCGGCTGCTCAGCCACCGGCTGTTTCGCCGGGGTCTTCGATTGCGCAGATGCCGACTGCTTGGCCGCCGGCTGCTTGGCTGGGGTCGATGGCTTCGCGGCAGTCGACTGCTCAGATGCCGGCTGCTCGGCAGGCGTTGACGGTTTCGCTGGGGTCGTCGATTTCGCAGGTGCCGATTTCGCGGCCGGCGACGGTTTGCCCTGCGCCGTAGGCTTGTCTGCGGGTGCCGACGACGTCTTGCTCGATACGGCCTTGGCCGACCCGGCCCTAGCAGATCCGGCTTTGGCAGATCCGGCCGGCTCAGGCGTCACAGGTTGGCTTGTGGGCTGCTTGCTCGCCGGCTGGCGAGTGCGCGTCGGCAACGCCGCCCCCGTGTTGGTTGCACGGACGATGGGCTGCCCTGAGTCGGCCTGGCTGGCAGCCGGCCGCTGAGTGCCTTCTTTCGGCGTCGCGGCCTGTGCGGCGGACCCGCCCGGACCCCTGCGCCCGGTTGCCGGCCCGGCCGGTTTGCGGCGCGCGAGCGGGGTCTGAGGCCCGGTGGCGGTCTTGGGTGGCTGCGGGCGCTCCGCCGTGCCACGGGCACCGGAACGTGCCTGCCCCTGGTCAGCCGCCGACCGGGCCGCGTCACCGCTTCGCTGCTGGTCAGACCGGCCGCTGCCCGATCGTTTCCCGGATGCGTCCTCCAGCCGCCGGAAGGCCGGCTCCTGCGACGTTCGCCCACTCTTCGCGCTTCGGCCGGACCAGCTGGTGACAACAAGCACAGCCACGATGCCGAGCACTGCTACGGCGACGAAAACTGCGAGCACGACGGGCGAGATGTTCACTATCTTCCTTTTCGGTTCTCATGAGCTGCGGACGGGCCGGGCAGCGTCATCGACGGGCGGCGTACACCACTCTTCCAGTGCCGCACACTGCCCGCAAAGGCCAGCGTGCGCCGTGGCCCGGTTCCACCGATCGGGCGCACCCGAACCGCGAAACCGGACCACTGACAACTATCTGCACCGGCCCCCGGCTCAGCTCTTCTCGGACAGGATGTCCCGCATCAGCTGCGCGGTCTGCGACGGCGTCTTGCCTACCGCGACGCCTACGGCTTCCAACGCCTCCTTCTTGGCCTCAGCGGTGCCGGAGGACCCCGACACGATGGCGCCGGCGTGGCCCATCGTCTTGCCCTCCGGGGCCATGAAACCGGCTACGTAGCCGACGACCGGCTTGCTGACGTTGGCCTTGACGTAGTCGGCAGCCCGTTCCTCGGCGTCGCCGCCGATCTCGCCGATCATGACGATGGCGTCGGTCTCCGGGTCGGCCTCGAACGCCTCGATGGCATCGATGTGGGTGGTACCGATGATCGGGTCGCCACCGATGCCGATGGCGGTGGAGAACCCGAAGTCACGCAGCTCGTACATCATCTGGTAGGTCAGCGTGCCGGACTTGGACACCAAGCCGATCTTGCCCGGGCCGGTGATCGAGGCCGGGATGATGCCCGCGTTGGATTTGCCGGGGCTGATGATGCCGGGGCAATTGGGCCCGATGAGCCGGGTGGTGCCGGCATCCTTGGCGTAGTTGAAGAACTCCGACACATCCTTGACCGGGATGCCTTCGGTGATCACCACGCCGAGCGGGATCTTGGCGTCCACCGCCTCGATGACCGCGGCCTTGGTATGCGCACCGGGAACGAACAGCACGGTGACGTTGGCGCCGGTGCGCTCCATCGCCTCAGCCACCGAACCGAACACCGGGACACTGACACCGTCGTTGAACTCCACCGATTCACCGGCCTTACGGGGGTTGACCCCACCCACGACCTCGGTGCCCGAGGTGAGCATCCGCTGGGTGTGTTTGCGGCCTTCGGAGCCGGTCATGCCCTGAACGATGATCCTGCTGTTCTCGTCGAGATAGATCGCCATGGTTGTCGCGTCCCGTCCTTACTTCGCCTGTGCCGCGAGTTCAGCGGCTTGCCGAGCCGCGCCGTCCATCGTTGCGTTGAAGGTGACCAACGGGTGGTTGGCCTTGTTGAGGATCTCCCGGCCCTTGTCCACGTTGTTGCCGTCCAACCGCACCACGATGGGCCTGGTCGCGTTGTCGCCCAGGTGTTCCAAAGCTGTCACGATGCCCTCGGCGACCGTGTCACACGAGGTGATACCGCCGAAGACGTTGACCAGCACCGACTTGACCTTCGGGTCCTTCAGCACCAGATTCAGGGATTCCTCCATCACCTCTGCGGACGAGCCGCCGCCGAGATCGAGGAAGTTGGCCGGCTTCACGCCGAACTCCTCACCGGAGTAGGCCACCACATCGACAGTGCTCATCACCAAGCCTGCGCCGTTGCCGAGGATGCCGACCTCACCGTCCAGCTTGACGTAGTTGATGTCCTTCTTCTTGGCCTCGGACTCCAGCGGGTCGGCCGCACTGGTGTCGTGGTACTGGACGTGGTCGGGGTGGCGGAAATCCGCGTTGGCGTCCAGCGTGACTTTGCCGTCCACGGCGAGGATCTCACCGTCCTCGGCCTTGACCAGCGGGTTCACCTCGACCAGAGTGGCGTCCTCTTCGGAGTACAGGGCCCACAGCTTGCGGATCACGTCGATGACCTGATCGCGAATGTCGGCCGCAAAGCCGGCGGCATCGACGATCTCGGCAGCCTTCTGCGCGTCGACGCCTACCTGCGGATCCACCGCGACGCGCGCCAGCGCTTCCGGCTTCTCCACCGCGAGCTTCTCGATTTCCATGCCGCCCTCGACCGAGGCCATCGCCAGGCAGTTGCGGTTCGCCCGGTCCAACAGAATGGAGACGTAGTACTCCTCGGCGATGTCCGCGCCGGCCACGATCAGCACCTGGTTCACGGTGTGGCCCTTGATGTCCATGCCGAGAATGCGCTGCGCGTGTTCAACGGCCTCGTCGGCCGACCGGGCCAGCTTGATGCCACCGGCCTTGCCGCGTCCACCAGTCTTCACCTGGGCCTTGACGATCACCAAGTCGGCGCCGAGTTCCTCGAATGCGGCGCGCGCCTGCTCCGCGGAGTCGATAACCTTCGACGGTTTCGCTGGCACCCCGTGCTTGGCGTAGAGCTCCCGTGCCTGATACTCGAACAGATCCATATCCGTCCTTCGTCCTCGAAGTTTCCTCTGCTGCCGGGCACCAGCCTAGAGGTAGCGCCCGGAACGACGGAGCCCACCCTACCGGCGCCGGTGCACGGCTACAGTTGTGAGTATGCTCACCAGCTCGCCGGCCACCAGACTGCGGTTGCTGAGCACGAGTCTGGCCGTGGGGCTGGCGTGCGGATGCGCCCCGGTTGTCAAGGAGGCTCCCGCGCCGACTCCGACGCTTCCGGCCACCAGCGAACAGTCCGTCGCCCAACCGCCACCCGAACTGCCCGCGGGGCTTGAGCGGGCCCACGCGCAGGACGCCGGGGTGACGTTCGGGCTACCGCGGGGCTGGCTGGTGCTCGATCTGGCGCACCCCGAGCCCGAAACCGCGAGCGTGGTGGCGCGCAAGCTGGAGGTCAGCGTCGAGGATCTGCCGGACGCGCTCGGCCCGGCCACCCTGATGGTGGCCGTCTCCGATGCCGACGATTCCGCGAGCGTGACGCTGACCGAACTGCCCATCGGCACATCGCTGGAGGACATGCGGACCGCGCTGACCGATACCGGGGCGACGATCAAGGATCACGAGGAAGTGCAGACGCCGCTGGGCGAGGCGACCGTGGTCGGATACACGATGCCGGCCGACGAGGACGTGCTGGCCCACGGCCGGATCGCCAATATCGCGCTGCAGGAGGGTGCCGTCCAACTCACCACCACCTCCAACGACGCGGCCACCACCGCAAGCCTGACCAAGAACGCCCTGGCCACCCTGGCCAGGGACCCGCAGGCAGCCGATCACGATCATTGAGCTACGACGAGCCGTCGCCGGTCGCTCATCGGGGCGTCCGGCCCGCGATGCGGGCGCAGCCGGTGGACGCGCTACAGCTTCTCCACCGGCGCGTATCGCAGCAGCAGCCGTTTGACCCCGAGCGCGCCGAAGTCGATGTGCGCCATCGCCCGGTCCCCTTCACCGGTCACCTCGACCACGGTGCCCATGCCGAAGGTGTCGTGGGTGACCTTGTCTCCCACCGCCAGCGTGATCACCGTCCGGTTGCCGGGCGAGCGCACCCCGGGCCGGCGGGCCAGCGCCGCGGCGGCCGGTGCCCGCCCGTAGTGCGTATCGGCCACCCCGGCGTCCACCACCCGGCGCCAGTCGATGACCTCGGCCGGCACGTCGGCCAAGAACCGGCTGGGCGGGCCGTAGTTCTGTGAGCCGAACACCGAGCGGGTCACCGCCCGGCTCAGGTACAGCCGCTGGCGTGCCCTGGTTACCCCCACGTAGGCCAGCCGGCGTTCCTCGGCCAGGTCCTTCTGGCTCCCTAGCGAGCGCTGGTGCGGGAACACGCCCTCTTCCATCCCGGTCATGAACACCACGTCGAACTCCAAGCCCTTGGCGGTGTGCAGGGTCATCAACGTGACGACACCGTCCTCGGTGCGCTCCAGTTCAGCCTGCCCGGCGGCCACCGCCTCGTCCGGTAGGTCGTCGGCGTCGGCCACCAGGGACACGTCGGTCAGGAAGTCACTGAGGGTGCCGTCCGGGGTCTGGGTCTCGAACTCGCCGGCGACGGCGATGAGCTCCTCCAGGTTCTCCAGGCGGGTCTCGTCCTGCGGGTCGCGGCTGTCCCGCAACATCGCCGCGTACCCGCTGCAGTCCAGGATGGCCACGATCAGCTGGCCGAGGCCCACCCCGTCGGCCAGCAGCGACCGCAGCTCGGCCAGCAACGCGGTGAAGGCGCCGATGGCGTTGACCGCGCGGGCGCCGATGCCGGGCGCGTCACCGGCCCGCTCCAGCGCGGCCGCGAAACTGATCCCGTCCCGTTGCGCCAGCGCGGCCACGCACGCCTCCGCCCGGTCGCCGATGCCTCGTTTCGGCATGTTGAGGATGCGTCGCAGGCTCACCGTGTCATCCGGGTTGTCCAGCACCCGCAGATAGGCCAGGGCGTCCTTGATCTCGCGCCGCTCGTAGAACCGGGTACCACCGACCACCCGGTAGGCCACCCCGGCGCGCACCAGCACATCCTCGATGGCCCTGGACTGGGCGTTGGTGCGGTAGAAGACCGCCACGTCGCCGTGGCGCACGTCGTGGCGAGCGTGCAGATCGGCGATCTCGTTGACGACGAAGGACGCCTCGTCGTGCTCGCTGTCGGCGGTGTAGCCGACGATCTTGGCCCCGTCACCAGACCCGGTCCACAGGTTCTTGGGCACCCGGTCCGGGTTGTGGGAGATGATCGCGTTCGCGGCGGTCAGAATCCGCTGGGTAGAACGGTAGTTCTGTTCCAGCGCGACGGTATGCGCATGTGGGTAGTCGGCCTCGAATTGAACGATGTTGCGGATCGTGGCGCCGCGGAAGGCGTAGATGGACTGGTCGGCATCACCGACCACCGTGAGTTCCGCCATCGGCAGTTCCGGCTCAGCGGCAGCGTCGGCCCGGCCGTCCGCCGGCTCGGCCGCCGGTCCACCCACCAGTTCCCGGATGAGCACGTACTGGGCGTGGTTGGTGTCCTGGTACTCGTCGACGAGGATGCGCCGGAAGCGCTGCCGGTACTTGGCGGCCACCTGCGGGAAGACTTGCAACACGTTGACCGTGGTCATGATCAGGTCGTCGAAGTCGAATGCCTGCGCCGCCGCCAGCCGGGCCTGATAGTCCGCATAGACCTGGGCCAGCAGTCCCTCGGCCTCCGTGCCGCTGCGCGCTGCGGTAGTGGCGAACGTGTCCGGGTCGATCAGCTCGTTCTTCAGGTTGGACACCTTGGCCGCCATCGCCCGCGGCGGGTGTCTCTTGGGATCCAGGTCCAGTTCCCGGCAGACCAGGGTCATCAACCGGCGGGAGTCGGTGGCGTCGTAGATGGAGAAACCGGACCGGATGCCGATGGTCGATGCCTCGTACCGCAGGATCCGCACGCACGCGGAATGAAACGTGGACACCCACATCCGTCCGGCGCGCGGCCCGACCAGCGCGGCCACCCGCTCGCGCATCTCGGCGGCGGCCTTGTTGGTGAAGGTGATGGCCAGTATCTGCCCAGGATGCGCGTCCCCGCTGGCCAGCAGATGGGCGATGCGGTGGGTGAGCACCCGGGTCTTGCCCGACCCGGCGCCGGCCACGATGAGCAGTGGCGAGCCGCGGTGCAGCACCGCTTCGCGTTGTTGCGGGTTGAGCCCGTCGAGCAGGTGCCCGGTGGGCGAGCCGTCCTCATCGGTCGTGATCCGGCCGTCCCCGGCTGCGAGGTCCTGACTCCCCCGAGCCGCCGCTTTCGGCGTACGTTCCTCGATCAGCTGGGCTTCCTGGTTCAGCGGCAGTCGCTGCCGGCCGCTGCTCACGGGACGGAGATGGCCGCCCACAGGACGGCGATCGCCGTGTTCAGCAGCGCCAGCACACCCATGGTGATGACGAGTTTGGCGACGGGTGGGGACTTGCGCGCCTGTGTCTCGGCCAGGCCGAGGATCGCCACAGCGATCAGCAGCTTGACCCCGATCTTCATGTGGTCCGGCTCAGCGTAGGTGCCGATGCCCATTTCCTGGAAGGTGACGATGATCAGCCCGGTCAGTAGCTGGATACGCGCGCCCCACAGGACGAGTGGGATGATCCGGTCCCGGTTGGCCAACCAGCCGCCGATGAGCATGGCCATGCCGATGACGTGGCACAAGACAACGAGGTTGTACACGAGATTCACGTCTCACAGCTTCTCATGCCCACCTCAAGCGCCCGAACCACGCATCAGGGCACAGCCCTCATGCGAGAACTGTGCCCTGAATCAGTTGGTGGTGAACCGGCCGGCTGCCCGGCCGGTCCGAGGCGATCACCTCAGTCCTTGATGACCCGGATGATCGAGTACCGGTTGGTCCAGATCTTGCGTGCGCCGACGGACTTCCCCGACCGCGGCGCGTCGTACATCATGCCGTTGCCCAGGTAGATACCCACGTGCCCCGGCATGTGGACCAGGTCACCGGCGCGGGCCTGGCTGCGTGGAACCAACTGGCCGGCGCCGCGCTGAGCGCTGGAGGTGCGAGGCAGGCTGACGCCGACCTGGCGGTAGACGTACTGGGTGAATCCAGAGCAGTCGAAACCGGCCGGGGTGGTGCCGCCGTAGCGATATGGGGTGCCCTCGTAACGGCGCATGACCTCTAGCACCCTCGCACGCTGTCCGGAGACTCGCGTACTGGCAGCTGCGACCGGCTTGGCAGCGGGCTTCGGTGCGCTCGCCTGGGGCGCGCCGCGCGTCGACGCCGACCGCGTCGTACGCGCCGGCTGCGTCCGGGCAGTCCGTGCGGGCCGCGCTGGAGCGGTTCGCCGCACGGCCGACTTGGCCTTGCTCTGCCGGTAGGAGCGGTTCGGGAAAGCGGCGGCGGGCGCCGTCGTCGTGTTGGAGGTGGTGGTGTTCGCGGCTTGGTTCGCGGTCTGCGCCGAGGGAGCGGCCTCGGAGCCTGTGGCCATGGTGGCAATGAGACCACCGGAGGCAAGAGCTACCGCGGCACTGCGCGCACCGACGGACTGGGTGAACTGGGGTAAGGGATTGCTGGCACGGCCGGGGGCGCGGTGCCGGGGTGTATGAGTCAAGACTTGACCTCTCTTGCGCCTGCGAAGTGAGCTGACGGGTTCGGGTGGGAGGTTTGTCACCCGGCCGATGCCTTGCATCGGCTTCACCCCGGGATCAGCGTGCGGATCGTTCCCCGATGACGATCCGTGTGTCGCCAGATCCATGGTGGTTCCCCCGCCCCTGCCGACGGTGGTTGCTGGTTCCGCGACGGTGGCAGGGCTCGGCGTCCGTTGCGGTCCGTCACATCCGTGTATGTGACGGCGAAGAAGACCATAGGACAGCTGGGGCGCCAATGTCACACCTTCATCACGCCCGCGCATCGGAAAGACCGCCCACACAGCGTTTTTGAGCACGAATCCACCACTTTACGTGCCGTAGATCACACCGGATCATGTCATCCTGCCGGGCGTGTCGCGCATTACGACTGGTGCCGCCCAGATCACACAAGGTAACCCTTGGGCGATTTAGGCGTGTTCCACGAAGATGTGCGCCGCTCGTTCCCGGCAGACCAGCACGGCCTTGTCGGTTGTGCCGGTTCCGATGATCTTCAGCTGATCATCGGCCACCGGAGTGACGTCGATGCTGGCACCGGCCCGCACGCCCGCCTCCCACAGTGCGGTCAGTTCCGCGGGGTCGCCCTGAATATTCTCCCCCAGCCTGCGGACGACGAAGGTCCCACCAGACTCGTGCGCCGACAACGGCTGCACTCCATTGCGAAAGCTCTCCACACTCACTTCGTGCCCGCCCAGGGCACCGAGGCCGGGAATCGGGTTGCCATAGGGGGACCGGGTAGGCCCACCCAGCAGATCCATCAGCTTGAGTTCCACGTCGGTGCTCATCACGTGTTCCCAGCGGCAGGCCTCCTGGTGCACCAGCGGCCAGTCCAAGCCGATGACGTCCAACAACAGCCGTTCTGCCAGTCGATGCCGGCGCATCACCTCGGTTGCCTTGGCCAGGCCCGCGCTGGTCAGCTCCAGGTGACGGTCCTGTTCCAGCCGGACCAATCCGTCACGCTCCATCCTGGCCACCGTCTGCGACACGGTCGGGCCGCTCTGACCCAGCCGCTCGGCGATGCGCGCCCGCATCGGCACCACTCCCTCTTCGATCAGCTCGAAGACGGTTCGCAGATACATTTCCGTGGTGTCGATCAAATCGCTCATCGGGGGTCCTTCCAGAGACCGTCGGCAGTTTCGACGGGGATGCACCTCAAGCGTAGGACAACCCACAGGGTCAGGCACATCGGCCCCAACTGCCGTGGACAACTCGGCACCCTGTGGGTTGCGGTGACTGCCGGGAATTCGCCGGCCGTCGCTGGTGCGCTGCTAGCGGGCAGCCACCTCACGAGTCCGCATGTCGAGCACTACTGGACCACCTCCTTTCCCGTGTACCTCACAGGATAAATTCCCGAGCGGGCCGACGACCAATGGTTTTCCGGCGCTCCGCTACGGTTGCAGCCGCGACCAGGTCCAAGCGGCGGCATCCGCGAGATCGGCCGGCCGCCCGGTGCTACTGACCCACCGGATCCGGTCGTGCAGCCGGGACGGTTGCCCCGCCCATGCCTCCACCTGCACCGGACGAAGGCGGTACCCGTCCCAGCTGTCCGGCAACGGAACTGGCTGGCCGCCCGCCCGGGCGGCAGCCGCCTCGACCCGCTCGCGCAACTGCTCCGGCGAAGACACCGCAGCAGACTGCCGGGACGCCACACCGGCGATCTGGAAGTCCCTCGGCCTACTGGCCCAATACTGCTCGACCTGCTCGCGGCCGAGTTCGGCCACCGGCCCACGGACCCGCAGCTGCCGGAACACCGGGTGCCACCCCAGCACTGCCGCGGCCGCGTCGTTCGCCCGCAACTGGTGGGCCTTGGCGGACTCCAGGCCGGTGTAAAGGGCCGGACCGAGCGGGCTCAACTCGTGTATGAGAATCAGTCGGACGTCGGGCGTCCCGTCAGCCTCGACCGTGGCGAGCGCCATCGTGGTCGGCTCGGGCACCCGCTGGTCGGCCAGCGCCTGCTCCAGCCACGCAGCGATCAACGCATAGGGGGCCAGCACCGGCCCTGCGGTATACAGGCCGGCGAGCCCTTGCCCCGAAAAACCGTGTCTCATCGTTCCATCATGCGAGCCGGGCGGCAGTTTTCGAGCACCCGGCACCCTCGACCATCGCATCACCGCGAAAGCTCAGATACATGTGTTTGGTTCGGTATTCTAGGTTACTTGAGCATGCAGTTATGCGGGTTTACTTGCCGCACTTTCCGGAGGTCCGTGCTATGTCCGTTCAGCCGGTACTGCCACCGCTGCCCGCAACGGCGGACACGATGGCGTGGCTTCGAGCGCTGGTCGGAGATTCCGCGGCGCCGCTGGCGCTGGTCAGCGACGGTGCCAGGCGCGAGTTCGAAGTGTTGCTCGCCAGCCCCGGCTTGGCGGAGCTGGCCGGGGTACCGGCCGGGCACGTGGGGACGGTGACGGTACTGCCAGGGGCGCCCGAGCAGCACGGCGACGGCCCCACCGAGGTCGATCTGCGGGAGCCCTCCCGCACGCCGCAGGACCGGCCGGGTCAGCTATCCGGCAACCGGCGACGACGGCACGTGCAACTCGGCGGTAGCCCTGCCCGCCTCCTCTGGGTCAGCAGGCACACCACCGGGACCGGCGTCGACCTGTTGCAGTTCGCACTGCCGCACGAACCGGACGGGGTGCCCGATCTACCTGCCCGGGGGCAACACCAGGTCGACCCCGTCACCGGCCTGAAGACCCGGACCACCTTCGAACGGCTGGGCCGCACGGCCATCCGCGGCTGTTCGACAGAGCACCCGGTAGCCGTGCTGGCTATCGACCTGGACCGATTCAAACTGATCAACGACCACTGGGGACACGATGCGGGTGACGTGCTGCTGCGGGCCATTGCCGAGCGGCTGGTCCAGGCCCACCCAGCCTGGCAGGTGACCCGGATCGGCGGCGACGAGTTCATCATCACCATCGATGACGTGGGGTCGGCTCAGCTGGCGCACAACGCCGCCCAGCACGCGCTGGCGGCGGTCAGCGACACCAGCATCGTCCATCAAGGCACCGTGCTGATGACCACGGCCAGCATCGGCGTGTGTATGGTCACCAAGCCGGATACTGAACTGTCCGAGGCCGTGCGCCACGCGGACACCGCGCTGTACTCGGCCAAGGCCGCCGGGCGCGGCCGGTACGTGATCGGCGACACCGCACTGGTGGCCGGCAGCGACGCCCGGCTGGCCGCAGAACGAAGGCTGCGCGACGCCCTGGCGCGCCGGTCGGTGGATGTTCATTTCCAGCCGATCGTCGACCTGTCCACCTCTCGGGTGATCGCCTACGAGGCGCTGGCCCGGCTGCGGGACAACCAAGGGCAACTGATCACCCCGGACGGTTTCATCGCCGTCGCCGAGGAGAGCGGGCTGGTCTACGAACTGGACATCCAGGTGTGGAATGCGGTGTTGCAACGGGCGATCGGCGCCCCACGGCTGTCCGGCCCCGGAGTCCGGATCGCGGTCAACGTGTCCGGGCGAACACTGAGCGCCGCCGACTTCACCCAGCATGTGCGTACCGGGCTCGACCGCGCGTCGCTGCCCGGTGAAAAGTTCATCGTCGAGATCACCGAACACAGCGCCCTGGAGAACAGCCCTCGGGTGCAGAACACCCTGATCGAGCTGACCAGCCTCGGAATCCACTTGGCCATCGACGATTTCGGCACCGGCTATTCCGGGCTGGCCCACTTGCGCCGGCTACCCGTGCAGCACTTGAAGGTAGACCGGATGTTCGTCGCCCAGCTGAAAGGCGACCCGGGCGCCACCTCGACGGTGAAGGCGATCATCGAGATCGCCCATGCCCACGGCCTGGCCGTGATCGCCGAGGGCGTGGAGTCCGCCGGCGACGCCCGCTCGCTGCACGAACTGGGCTGCAACGCCGCGCAGGGGTGGCTGTTCGGGGCACCCGCCCCGCTGGACCCGCTGAACCCGCGGTACCGCTGAGCCCGCGGGGCAAAGCATGGTAGCCAGCTCGCCCGGCGCCGGCACACCGCGGTACCGCTGAGCCCGCGGGGCAAAGACCGGCCCGGCGGGCGCCCGGCAAGTATCCTCGACCCATGCCGCCAGCCTCGCGACCACCGCGGGTCCCTCCCCCGGTCGAGCCGGTTACCACCGACGACCGGCTGGCGGTGCTGTCCGGAATGGGGTTGTGGGCGCTGGCCCTGGTCATCGCCGTGCTGCGCCGCGACGCCTTGGCCGGGCAGGGCCGTTCCTGGTGGTTGTGGGCGTGCGCCGCCGGCATCGGGCTGGGAGTGGCCGCGGTGATCTACCTGCACAAGCAGGGCCGGTGGGGTGCCGTCATCCAGCGAGCGCGCCCGTCCTCGCGACGCTGAGCGACCACATGCCCAGCCCGCGCCGCAGGGCAGGACCGGGCCGCAGGGCAGGCCAGTACCGGGCCCGGCTCGGGACGCCCCGGCCGGCGCAGAAGTGGACCGGTCGCAGGCTCAGGCGGACGCACCCACCCGGTCGACGATGAGCCGGCTGATCGGAATGGCTGAAGTGGCAGCCGGGGACGGCGCATTGGCCACCAACAGCACCCGGTCGGTCTGCTCGAACAAGAAGTCCTCGATCAGGGTCCCGTCCCGCAGCACCGCCTGCGCCCGGATGCCCGGTGGGTAGGGCAGCATCTCCTCGACCCGCAGGCTCGGGCAGTACTTCTGGCACGCCTTCAGGTAGTGCTTCTTGAAGGCGGAGTTGCGCATCTCCACCCAACCGGTCCGGACGTTGGACTTGGCCACCTGGTAGAAACCGGGGAAGGTCAACATGTCCCGGACGTCCCTGACGTCGAACGACAGTTTCGGGTAGCCCTCTCTGGCCAGGCCGAGGACGGCGTTCGGGCCGAGCGTCACCGATCCGTCGACCATCCGGGTCAGATGCACCCCGAGGAACGGCAGCTCCGGGTCCGGCACCGGATAGATCAGGTGCTTGACCACATCGTTCCGGCTCGGCGGCAGCTGGTAGTACTCGCCGCGGAAAGGCATCATCCGGAAGCTGACGTCCATGCCCGCCATCCGGCCCAACCGGTCGGACTGGATGCCGCCGCAGATGATGAGCCGGCGCGCGGTGAACACCTGTCCGCCGGCCAGCACCTGCACGTCGTCGATGCGCTCGCGGATGCCGGTCACCGGGGCGTTCAACCGAACCTCACCCCCGGCGTCGGCGATCTCCTCGCCCATCTTCTCGCAGATCATTCCGTAGTCGGTGATACCGCTGGCCGGGTAGAGCAGGGCACCGACGCCGACGATGTTCGGCTCCTCAGCCACCAGTTCACTGGCCGAAAGCCGGTGCACCTCAAGGCCGTTCTTGATCGAGCGCTCCTGCAGCGCCGCCATCCTGGACAGTTCCAGATCGTCGGTAGCGACGATCATCTTACCGGTCTCCTGGAACGGGATGTCGTGCTTGCGGCAGAAGTCCTTGGTGATCTGGGCGCCCTCCTTGCACATGGCCGCTTTCAGGCTGCCCGGCGCGTAGTACACGCCGGCGTGGATCACCCCCGAGTTGTGCCCGGTCTGGTGGAAACCCAACCGGGTTTCCTTCTCCAGCACCACAACTGCGGCGCCGGGTTCACGCTCCAGCAATGTCATTGCGGTGGCCAGCCCGACGATGCCGCCACCGATGACGATGTAGTCCCAGCTCATGCCTGCCCATCCTGCTCGTGCTTGCGGTCTTGTTCGTGACTGTCGCCACGGTCGTATTCGTCGTGCTGGTCCCGGGCCTGGTCTTGCGCCCCGGGTGGAACGTCTTGCGTCCCGGGTGGAACGTCTTGGATCCCGGGTGGAACCTGGTCGCGAGGAACCTGCCCAGGGCCGCCCGGCTCCGCCGGAGCCGGTTCTGCACCCCCACGGCACGGGGCGGCCACAACGTGCTCCGCGCCTTCGCCCGGTTGCCCATCCGCGGCCGCCGGGGCACACGCGCCGAGGTCCACCTGGTCAAGCTGATCGTCATCCAGCACCGGCGGCAGGGGGGTGGCAGCGCACTGCACCGGCCGATCGGTCTCCGAGTGGGCCCCGCATCCGTAGTGCAGGCTGACCACCCGGCCATCCGCAGGTGACCACTCGTTGGCGCACACCCCGAACGCCGGGCGCAACGCGCCGGTTACCGGCATCATGAAACCACACGAGAAGCAATGTGCGGCAGCCTGTTTGGCCATCTCTGCCTGTGGGCCGAACGCGCCGTCATGCCAACGCTGGGCGGCTTCGACGCGGCCCGCGTTCGACAAGACACGCAGCCGGCCGAGGCCCAGTTCCCAGAACGCGAACTCGTCGACGTCCTGCTCACCGGTCGCCTCGAACCCGGACTCCAGCCGATGGTCCTCAGGCAGCCGGACCAGTTCGTCCCCTGGCCCGAGATCGCCCGGGCGCAACCGCTGCTCCCAGGGCACGTGCTCCGGCGCAATCAGCGACTCCGGGCCGGCCAGCAACTCCACCTCACAGACGGTGACGTTCTTTGCCCGCGGTGCCCTGGCGACGGTCACCGCCCACTGCCACCCCCGGTAGGCGCGACGGGTACACGCGAACCGGTGGGTCACCAAACGTTCCCCCATCGGCTCGGTTCCCACGTGTCCACCGACGGCCCCCGGCTGGGCGATCTCCTCGGCCGCCTGCCGGGCCACGTCCTGGGCTCGTTCGCACACGGCGTCCATCTTGGGACGGGAAACCAACCGGGTGGACACCGCTCAGGCCTCCAGATCGTCGGCGACGGCTCGCAATACGGTAGCGACCTTCCGCCCGTGCGCCTTGTCCGGATAGCGGCCCCGCCGCAGCTGCCCGGAGACCCCGTCCAGCAGTCGAATCAGGTCCTCGACAATGACGACCATCTCTTCGGGCTTCTTCCGGGTCGCTGCCAGCACCGAGGGCGGGGCGGCCAGCACCCGTACCTGCAACGCCTGCTTTCCCTTGCGGCCGTCGGCAACGCCGAACTCGACCCGGGTGCCTGGTTTGACCGTGACACCCTCGCCCAATGCCGACGCGTGCAGGAAGACCTCCTGGCCGTCATCGGCGGCGAGGAAGCCGAAACCGCGGTCGGCATCGAACCACTTGACCTTGCCAGTGGGCACCGTAAACCTCTGCAACTTCGTATCCGACGTGATCGTTGCCGGCCGTGTGCTGCGGGCCAGCTATCCAAGATTACGGGACCGCGCACGATCCGCGAAGCAATAGGTCAGGGACCATGGGCAGTTGCTCCGCACTCGGCCTGTTGCATCCGGGCTCGCCGGCCCCGCTTCGCGCGCCCGCGCCTGCCGGCGGCCGGGCACCGTCGGGCGCGGACAGCGTCCGGACGTGTGCGTGAGCCTGCTGCGCACCAGTGGTCCCCCGCCGGCGCGACACGCCGGCATCCCCTCGACAAAGACGCGCCTCGCGCCCGACCCGGCCGGGCGGTCGGTTCGAGTGAGATCCTCGGCTGTTCAGGCGTTTTCCCTCGAAACACCGGGGCGGCAACAAGCAGATCGGCCTCAACGCAAGAATCGGACATGATCTACGAGACGGCCGCGCCCCGGATGCACTATGTTCGCAGCAGCGTGCACGGAGCACGGGGGTGAACCGCGACACTGGAAGGTGAAGGTGCCCACAAGCCCACGACTGCCTACTCCGGGTGACACACCCGCACCGGGCACAATCACATCATCGACGACGCGCGGACGGCGGATCCGCATGCTGAGGATCGCCGCAGCACTGCCGCTGCTGGCGGCAACGCTCACCACCATACCGGCGCCCGCGAGCGCGGCCACCGGGGGCGAGACAGCCGGTGGCGACCAGTCCCGGACAAGCCCGCCGGGCACCGGCCTGCAGCTGACCGGCAAGCAGATCCCGGACGAGCTGACCGCGGGAACCTACATCGTCACCTTCCTGGAAGCACCGGCGGCCACCTATCGCGGCGGAGTCTCCGGATTCGATGCGACAGCAGCCGAAGAGGGGCACGCCCTGGACGTCGGCTCCACCGCAGTCAAGCGGTACACCCGCCACCTGGAGCGGACCAACCGCCAGACGCTGGACAAGCTGGGCGCCACGGCGACCAACCTGCACAGCATCGTGTTGAACGGCGCCATGGTCGAGCTGACCGCCCAGCAGGCGTTGCAGCTGTCCAAGAACCCGCGGGTGCAGTCGATGGAGAAGTCCCAGATCGTGACCATGCACACCGACACCGCACCCGATTCTCTCGGGTTGCCGGCGGTGTGGGACGACCTGGGCGGCCGGGACAAGGCGGGCTCCGGGGTCGTCGTCGGCGTTCTGGACAGCGGCATCTGGCCGGAAAGCGCGTCCTTCGCCCCCAACACCACGCCCATCCCCAACACCTTCACCGGGGAATGCCAGTCGGGCGAAGAGTTCACCACCAAGGATTGCAACGGCAAGATCGTCGGCGCCCGCTTCTACCTGGACGGCTACGGGGCGGAGAACGTTTCCGACGAGGACTTCCTGTCCACCCGCGACGGCACCGGGCACGGAACCCACACCGCCTCGACGGCGGTGGGCGACCACGTGTCGGAGGTACATGTGGGCGACCGGGCCTTCGGCGACGTCTCCGGCATGGCGCCCGGCGCGAAGGTCGCCGCCTACAAGGTCTGCTGGCAAGGCAAAGAAGGCATCGCCTCCACCGGTTGCGCCACTCCGGACATCGTCCAGGCCATCGAAGACGCGGTCGCCGACGGTGTCGACGTGATCAACATGTCCCTGGGTGGCGGCTCGGAGTCACCGGTGTCCTTCGCCAGTGAACTGGCGGCGGCCAACGCCGCGGACGCCGGAGTGTTCGTGGCCGCATCCGCCGGCAACTCCGGCCCGGGCACCAGTACGCTCGATCACCCGAGCCCGTGGCTCACCACGGTGGCCGCCAGCACCCACAAGGTC
Organism: Micrococcales bacterium; assembly: GCA_002748415.1. GTDB lineage: Bacteria > Actinomycetota > Actinomycetes > Actinomycetales > CAWJMD01. Next base: position 30,029 of record PDSI01000141.1, read on the forward strand.
AACGAGCAGGCGCTGGAGTTGGCCGACGGGCGCCGGTTCGTCGGAGCCTCCTCCACCGACCCGCTGCCCGCGCTGACCGGCATGGTGATGGCCCGGACGGCCGCCGTCGAACCGGGCGAAGACGGTGAGCTGGCCGCTGGGCTGTGTGCGCCGGGATCGCTGGACGCGGCGGTCGTCTCCGGAAAGCTGGTTGTCTGCCTACGCGGGCAGATCCCCCGGGTGGACAAATCCCTGGCGGTCCGCGACGCCGGTGGCGCGGGCATGGTGATGATCAATCCGGCGCCGGATTCGCTGAACGCCGACATGCACTACGTGCCGTCGGTACATCTGCCGGACGAGGACGCCGAACCGGTCATGGACTATGTCGCCGGTGCCGACTCCCCACAGGGCAAGATCGTTCCCCTCGGGCCGGTTGAGTCGGACACCAAGGTGCCCGAAGTAGCCGAGTTTTCCGCGCGAGGGCCGTCCACTACCACCGGCGGCGACATCCTGAAACCGGACCTGTCGGCTCCTGGTGTGGACGTACTGGCCGCCGTGACGCCGTTCAACCACGAGGGCCGCAACTTCGACCTGCAGTCGGGAACGTCGATGTCATCGCCGATAGTGGCCGGAGTAGCTGCTCTGCTGCGCCAGCAGCATCCCGGCTGGTCGCCGATGATGATCAAGTCGGCGTTGATGACCACGGCCCGCGACCACGCCAGCACCGACGATCCGTTCGCCCAAGGCGCCGGATTGATCCGTCCCGAGCTGGCGATGGATCCGGGCCTGGTCTTCGACCACGGCATACGGGACTGGGTCGCCTATCTGAAGGGCCTGCAGCTGCTGCCGCCGGACTCGTTCACCACCATCGCCCCGATCGACGGTTCGCAGCTGAACCAGGCGTCCGTGGCCATCGGTGACCTCACCAACTCGCGCACGATCACGCGTACGGTGACCAACGTGAGCTCCGCGCCGGAGCACTATCAGGTACACGCCGATGTGCCGGGGTTGCGGATCAGCGCCACACCGAGCCAGTTCACGCTGGCTCCCGGGCAGACCCGGACCGTCTCGCTGCTCGTCCAGCGCACGTCGGCGCCGTTGCAGAAATGGGCCACCGGGTCGTTGGTGTTCTCCTCCGCCGTGGGCCCGGACCGGTTCGACGGGGATGCCGAACCCAGCACAGGTCACATCGTCGAGCTGCCGGTGGCCGTGCAACCGCTGGCGTTGGCGGTCGACCAGGACGAGGTGAGCGGAACCGGTTCCATCGGGTCGGCGCAGGTGGAAGTCTCGCCCGGCTTCTCCGGCACGGTCACCAGTTCGGTGGCCGGCCTGGTCGCAGTCACCCCGCAGCAGGATTCGGTGTCCGAGGGAGAGTTCGATGCCGCGGCCCCGGCCGCCGGCCGCGGAGTGGACGAGTTCACTGCCACGGTCGAGGAGGGCGCCACGGTCCTGCGGGTGTCCACCCAGACCAATGACGGCAACGATCTGGACGTCTACGTGTACCGTGAGGCCGAGGACGGGCTGGAGTTGCTGGGCATCGGCGGCACGACCAGCGGGAACGAAGAGGTCACCTTGGAGCAGCCGGAACCGGGAACCTACCGGGTCTTCGTGCACGGCTTCAGCGTCGGTGACGACGAGAGCTACACCTACCGCCAGTGGGTGGTTCCGGGCACCTCGGCGGGCAACCTCGAGGTCGGCCCGGCGACGTTCCAGGCCACGGCCGGTGTCCCGGCTCCCGTGCAACTACGGTGGAGTGGACTGGACACCAGCCAGGAGTGGTTCGGCGCGGTAACCTTCGCCGATCCCGACGATACCGGGCCCGTGACCACCTACGTCACGGTCACCGAATAGGCACGAACGAAAGGGTGGACAGCACCGCAGTGGTCGCTGGACCGAGGTGAGCGCGCGGGTCCCGCACGGTGGCCTGCTGGCCATCCGCCCCTACCGTTGGCTGCTGGCCTGCCGGGTCGGCAGCCAGCTGGGTGACGGGGTGTTCCAGGCGGGTTTGGTCGGATGGTTGTTCTTCCAGCCGGCCCGGCAAGCAACTCCGGGCGCCGCCGCCACTGCCGCAGCCGCTTCACTGCTGCCCTACACCGTGGTCGGCCCCTTCGCGGGGGTGATTCTCGACCGGGTGCGACGCAGCCGCACCATCGTGGTGGCCAACGTCGTGCGAGCCGCGGTCACCGTCCTGATCGCGGCGGCAACGGTGGCCCAAGCCTCCGTGCTCCTGATCGGTGCTGCTGTCCTGGCCTGTCTGAGCCTCAACCGGTTCTTCCTGGCTGGGCAGACGGCCGGCATCCCCCACACGGTGCCGCCTCGGTTGGTGGTCTCGGCCAATGCGGCCACACCGACGGCCGGCACGATCGCCGCCGTAGCTGGCGGCACGGCAGCCGCAACGTGGATGACCTGGTCCGGAACCACTGCCGGGCACAGCGCGACGGTCTTGAGCCTGGCGGCCTGCTGCTACCTCGCCTCGGCGGGGCTTACCCTGCCGCTGGGCCGTGACGGGCTCGGACCCGGCAGGTTGCGCCGGCCCAACGGATCGGCGCTGACCGTCGGACTACGCCAAGGCTTTGCCCACGTGTACCGGCACCCCGTGGCCAAAGCGGCGCTGGCCGCCGTCGTCGCGTTGCGGGTCGCCGTCGGGTTGCTGATGATTGCCACGCTCATCCTGGCTCGAAACCACCTGACCGACCCGGCCACCCCCCAGCAAGGACTCGGCGTCCTCACCGCCTGTGGATCGGCAGCCGGTGTCGGAGCCGTGCTCGCGGCCGTGCTGACACCGACGATGACTCGGCGCCTGGGTATCCGCGGCTGGTCGCAGCTGGTGCTCGGGCTGGCGGCGGCGGCCATGGCCGCCGTGGTCCTGGCGGCGAGCACCGTGCTGCTGGTGTTCGTGTCCGCGATGGCGGCGATGGCGGCGATGGCGGTGAAGATCGGCGTGGACTCGACTCTGCACGCGACGGTGGAAGACCGGTTCAGGGGGCGGGTCTTTGCCTTGTACGACGCCGCCTTCAATGCCGCGTTCGTCGTGGCGGCAGCGCTGGCCGCCGTGCTGCTGCCCGCCGACGGGTACAGCCGGACGGTCTTCGCCTTCATGGCACTACTACTCATGGGGGCGGCACTGGTGCTTCGTCCGGTCGCCGTGACGGCGACCGCGCCCCGGAGCTAGCCCCTCCCCCGAAGTCAGCCAACCACCATTCCGACGGGTCCCCTCCGTGCGTCGGGATAGCGTCCCGTGGCTGTGCGCAAGCTCCGGTAGCGCAGTCCTCATAGGTACAGAGCACCGGTGGGCCGGTCCTGATACGCATCTGGCACAACCACGATGCCGGCGTCGTTGGAGTCCTTCATAAACGGATCGTGAGATACCGGAGTTAAACGAATCATTCCGGCTCCACCTGCACGGACTATCCGGACAGCGCTGGGCTACCACACCGGTTACCGGTCTGCACTCGAACGGCAGACGTCGCGGTCCACCCTGGCAGGCGAACCAGATTGTGCGGTTTCGCCCCGATCCTTTAAGTGCGTGTTTGAGCGGGAAACTTCGACCAGGCTACGAACCGCCCATCCGCGCAGGACCCACACGGAACTACCTCAGAGTCGGTGACTCGCCACCACGAAGGCGAACCGTCCCTGATTGCCAAAAGTAGCAGATCGATGACGTTCCGTACGAGACACTGGCTAACAGAACGAGGAGACCGATGAACCTCCGCACCGCATATCGAGTGGGTGTTGTGACTTCAACTTTGATCGCTGCCGGACTGGCCGTCGCCGCGCCGGCGCAGGCGGCACCCGAGCCGACCGGTGCCCGGTTGACCGGCTACACCTACAGCGAGCAGGCCGGCGCCCGCCTGACTGGGTACACCTACAACGAGCAGACCGGAGCCCGCCTCACCGGAGCCCGCCTCACCGGAGCCCGCCTCACCGGAGCCCGCCTCACCGGAGCCCGCCTCACCGGCGCCCGCCTCACCGGAGCCCGCCTCACCGGCTACACCTACAACGAGCAGACCGGAGCCCGCCTGACCGGCGCCCGCCTGACCGCTTCCCCGGCCACCACCATCGGCTATTCCGCCCTCCTGGGGGCAGGCCTCATGAACAGCAGATAGGGGCGCAGTAATCCTCACCAGTTTGCTGAATCCGGCCACACGGCCACGGGGCAACCCCGTGGTCGTGATGGTCGTTGTGGGCGTGCTCGTCGCTGTCGGAGTCGTGGCGATGGCGGCGACCAGCGATCCCAGGGCCACCCCCCTGTTGCCGTTGCCGGTCGCGCTGCTGGTGATCACCGCCATGTACATGCTGGCCGAGGCAGTCATGTTGAACTTCGAAACCGGACGCCACGGCGTCGGGGTGACGATCAGCGACTTACCGCTGGTGCTCGGGGTTTTCCTGCTCCCGCCGCCACTGCTACTCGCCGCCTGTGTGGCGGGCACCTTGGCCACGCGCTCCATCCGCACCACCCCACCCATCAAGACCCTGTTCAACCTCAGCGTCGTCACTGCCGAGATCGGCGTTGCCGGCTTGTTGTTCCAGGTCCTGCCCACCCAGATCGACAATCCGTCCGATGCGAGCTGGTGGTGGACACCGTTCGTCATCGTGCTGCTGACCGACCTGATCGGCCTACTCGCCACGATGATCGCCATGCGCCACCTGGACAGCGACATGTCCGGCCAGGAAAGCGTCGAGGTCGTCCTTACCCTGGTGATCTCCGGCGCGTTCAGTGCGGCGCTTGCCATCATCTGCCTACAGGTACTGGCCATCTCCCGCACCGGCATCATGCTGCTCGTCGTCGTCACGGTGGTGCTGACCCTGATCTACCGCTCCTACGCGGCGATGCTGCGCCGGCACGCCAACCTCGGCCAGCTGATGGCCAGCACCCAGGAGCTGAGCCAGGCGCATACTCGCGGTGATCTGGCCGAGGCTCTGGTCGCCGAGGCGAAGCTGCTGGTCAGGGCCAGCAAGGTCGCTCTGCAGCGCGGCGAGCACCCCGATCTGGACGACGTGCTCGGCGAGCGCGAGTCGGCGCTGCTGGAGCGCCAGACCGCAGAGAAGCGGGACCGGCAGTGGCTGGCCGCCAACCAGTACGCCGATGCAATCATCCTGCGGGTCGGACCCCCCCGTAGCCGCATCGGCTACTTGGTCATGACCGACCGGCTGGGCGACTCCGGGTCCTTCACCGACGAGGACCTCCAGCGGGCCACCACCCTTGCCCGGCACGCCGAAGCGCTGTGGGCGAACAGCTTGCTGGCGCAACGGATCGAGCACGACGCCACCCACGACTCGCTCACCGGCCTGGTCAACCGACAGCGCCTCATCTACACCCTGACGCACCGGCTGAAGACGACAGTCGTGGCCGGGGATCAGGCCGTCACCGACACCTGCGATGCGGCGGTGCTGGTCCTGGATCTGACCCGGTTCGGCCTGATCAACGAGTCCCTGGGCTACCCGGCCGGGGACCAGCTGTTGATGGTGGTGTCCGAGCGGTTGCGCATGCTGAGCCCGGCCAGCGCCCAGGTGGCCCGGCTCGGCGGCGACGAGTTCGCCGTCCTGCTGCCCGGCTGCCCCAACGACGAGGTGACCAGGTTCGCCGAACGGATCCGCGAGACCCTTCGAGAACCGGTCAACTTGGGTGGCACCCGGGTGGAGGTCGCCTGCGCGGTGGGAACAAGCCTGATCCCACACGACGGCTCGGACGCCGAGACACTCATGCGCCGGGCCGACGTCGCCATGTACGCCTCCAAACGCACCGGACGGATCACCCGCTACCACCAGTCGCTGGACACCGCGTCGGTGGACCGGCTGGAGATCCTCGGTGATATGCGCAGGTCCCTGGACGAGGGCGCCATTCGCCCGTGGTTCCAGCCGAAGATCGACCTGCGCACCGGCAATGTCATCGGCTTCGAGGCGCTCGCGCGCTGGGAACACCCCACCCGGGGAATGGTGTACCCGGACGAGTTCATCGCACTGGCCGAACAGGGCGGGCTGAGTCAGCCGTTGACGTCGGCGATGCTGACCGCCGCCTTGGCCGAGTGCAGCAGGTGGGCTCCCGACCTGTCGGTCGCCGTCAACGTCCCGGCCCGCCAGCTCGAAGACACCGATTTCGCCGCTCTGGTGTCCAGAGCACTGGCCGAAGCCGGCGTGCGCTCCAATCGCCTCACGCTGGAGATCACCGAGGGCTCGGCCGTGCCCGGACACCTGGAGGCACTACGCTCGCTGAACGACCTGCGCGAGGTCGGGGTCCGGATCTCGGTGGACGACTTCGGCACTGGCTACTCGGCGCTGGGCTACCTACACCGGCTCCCGGTGGACGAAGTCAAGATCGACAAGTCCTTCGTCATGCCCATGCGGACCCAACGCGAGGCGGCCGCCATCGTGTCCACGATCATCGACCTGTCCGGCCAGCTGCAGCTGCAGACCGTCGCTGAGGGAGTGGAAGAGCGCGCCGTCGCGGACCAGCTGGTCCGGATGGGCTGCACGATGGCCCAGGGTTTCATGGTCTCCCGCCCGATGCCGGCCCATCAGGTCCGGCCGTGGCTGGACGGCTACGCGCAACGATTGCTTGAACCACCTCCTCGGATTCCACACCAGCTACGTCCAGGAAGCTCCCAGGAATAGGGGCCACACTGGGCGGTATGCGAAACGCTCCGAACAGCACCCCCGAGGCCAGGCTGCTGGTCGTGGACGACGAACCCAACATCCGTGAGCTGCTCTCCACCTCACTGAAATTCGCCGGGTTCGAAGTGCACATGGCCGCCGACGGCCAGCAGGCGTTGTCCATGGTGGAGAAGGTCCGGCCCGACCTGCTGGTACTGGACGTCATGATGCCGGGCCTGGACGGGTTCGGCGTCACCAAACGGTTGCGCGCACGTGGCCGTGACACCCCCGTGCTGTTCCTGACGGCCAAGGACGACGTGTCCGACCGGGTGGCCGGGCTGACCGTCGGCGGCGACGACTACGTCACCAAACCGTTCAGCCTGGAAGAGGTGGTGGCCCGTATCCGGGCCATCCTGCGGCGCACCGGTTTCAGTGCCGAGGGCGCACCGGGCAGGCTGGTCTTCCACGACCTGGAAATGGACGAGGACTCCCACGAGGTACGCCGTGGCGGGCACGACATCGAGTTGTCGCCCACCGAGTTCAAGCTGTTGCGCTATCTGATGCTGAACCCGAACCGGGTGTTGTCCAAGGCGCAGATACTGGACCATGTGTGGAACTACGACTTCAACGGTGAGGCCGGCATCGTGGAGTCCTATATCTCCTACCTGCGCCGCAAGATCGACGCCACACCGGAAGACGGCGCCGATGCCGTACCGCTGATCCACACCCGTCGCGGCGTCGGCTACGTCTTGCGGCTACCACCCGAAGCGCCGTGAGCAGCCCTGCGCCGCAAATGGTTCGGCTGGACGGCCCGGCTCCCCCGCGCACCCGCCGGACCCGCACCAGCTGGTGGGACCAGCTATCGTTGCGGGCGCGGTTGGTGATCGTCGTCTGCGGTACCGTTGCCGCGGCCCTGGTTGCTTCCGGCGTGGCGTCTCTGCCGGTCCTGGAACGTGTGCTGCTGGGCCAGAAAGACGCTCAGCTTCGCCAAGTTCTTGAACGGGATCTCAGCGATACGCTGCGCGCCCGCGGCGACCGGCCCAGTCCGTACTACTTCCTGCTGGTGGATGACACCGGAAAAATCCGCATCCAATCGGACTCGGACCCCGTCGGAAACGTCACCCCGCCGTTACCCCAGGATGTGCTGGATCTGGAACCGCGGCAAGGCAAGGCAGCAGGCCATGCCGAGGACGGCAGCCGCGGCGAGACGCACGGGTGGACGGTTCCGGCCGGATCCGGGCCAGGTGAATGGCGAGTGATGTCCACGCCCGGCCGATTCAGCCCCTCCGGTGCCGGCGCAGTGGCCTACGTGGGTCTACCGCTGGACGACGTGAGCCGCGTGCTGCGCGGACTGGCCATCGGGTTGTTGGCCCTGGCGACGCTGCTGATACCGCTGGCCGCGCTCCTCGGCGGCTGGGCCGTCCAACGCGCGCTGCGACCGCTGCGGCACGTGCAGGAGGTGACCGCGGCGTTCGCCGGCGGCGACACCCGCCGCCGGGTGGCCGACGCCAGCCAGACCACCGAAGTAGGCCAGCTGGGCGCCTCGGTCAATGCGATGCTGGACCAGATCGAGTCCGAGCTGGCCGCGCGGCAAGCCGCCCAGGAACGGATGCGGCGGTTCGTGGCAGACGCCAGCCACGAATTGCGCACGCCGCTGGCCACGCTGCGTGGTTTCGCCGAGCTGTACCGGATGGGGGCGTTGGAGGACGACCAGAAGGTCGCCTCGACGATGCGGCGCATCGAAAACGAATCCAAGCGGATGGCGACCCTGGTGGAGGACCTGCTCCTACTGGCCCGGATGGACGAGAAACGGCGCGCCCGGCGCCTGCCGGTGGACGTGCGTGGCCTGGTCCGCGACGCACACGAGGACGCGCACGCGCTGGCACCGCATCGGCCGTTGACGCTACATGTGTCCGACCAGCCCGTCCGGGTGCTGGCCGACGAGGGGCAACTCCGCCAGGTGGTCAGCAACCTGATGGGCAACGCCATCCGGCATACGCCCCCCGGTACGCCCCTGGAATGCAGTGTGCACCAGGAGTCCGGCCAGGCGGTCATTCGCATTGTCGACCACGGTCAGGGCATCCCGGCCGAGCACAAGGACCGGATTTTCGAACGGTTCTACCGGGCCGACGCATCCAGGGCTCGCAGCAGCGGAGGCGCCGGATTGGGACTCTCCATCGTATATGCCATCGTCACCGCCCACGGCGGCACCATCCGCGTCACCGACACCACCGGAGGCGGCGCGACGTTCACCGTCGAACTACCCCTGGATACCGGGACGAACCCTCACCCACCGGCTGGCGCCGGTATTCATAGCCAATTCTCATAGTGGGCCCAGCGGTCATCCAGCGTGGCGCGCTGTCATACTGCTATGACCACCCAAACAACGTATCGCAGTGACTCCGAACCGGAAGTAGACCGACCCATGAACAGCAAAGAACCGGCACCCGATGGTTCAGTGTGGTCGAACCGGCCTGCGGAGGGCGCCGCGCCCCAGCCGCCCGGCCGGGCTGCGGCCCCACCTTCCGGGCGCGCAGCGGACACTGCGCCGCCGTGGAGCAGCCCACCGCAGGGTTGGTCCGCTCCCGATGCGGGACAACCCGGTACACCCGCTGCGGGCGGCTCTTCGCCGGGACACACCCCGCCCGCGCCTACCCAATCCATCCCGCCGCCGGCCCCGCACGGGCACTACGCCCCGGTACCGAGCGGTGGGCAGCCGCCCTACGCTGCCCAGCCGATGGGCCCGGCACCGGCACCCCGGCGCTCCCAGCCGGGATGGGGTGCCGTCCTGGGCTCGTCGTTGGGCGCCGCCGTGCTGGCGAGTGGGCTGACGATGGGTGGCCTGGCGGTCACCGGCAATCTCAATCAGGATCAACCGCAGGCCAAGAGCTCCGTCACCCAACCTGAGTCCGCGCCTGAGTCCGCCCCCGACGTACCACTGACCGCGCAGGGTGCCGTGGACTGGACCGCGGTGGCGGCAACCGTCTCACCGTCGGTGGTCAGCATCCAGCTCAGCTCCCCGACCGCCCAGGGTGAAGGGTCGGGGGTGATCCTGGACAACGAAGGACACGTGCTGACCAACGATCATGTGGCCACCGGTGCCGGCGACAACGCCAAAATGGTCATCACCACCTCTGACGGCCGGCAGTTCAGCGACATCCGCGTGGTCGGTCAAGCGCCCGGCAGCGACCTGGCCGTGGTGCAGATCTCCGGCAACGTCTCGGAGCTGAAGCCGATATCGCTGGGGGACTCCGCCAAGGTCAGAGTGGGGCAACCCGTCATGGCACTGGGCAGTCCACTCGGGCTTGCCGACACCGTCACCACCGGCATTGTGTCCGCGCTGGATCGCCCCACCCTGACCCGTGAGGCCACCGAGAACGGGACGAGCGAACTTGTGGTCACCAACGCCATCCAGACCGATGCAGCCATCAACCCGGGCAACTCCGGCGGCGCGCTGGTGGACGCCACCGGTTCGCTGATCGGCATCCCATCATCCATCGCCACCACCGCCGACTCCGCTGAGGCAGGCAGCATCGGCCTCGGCTTCGCGACCCCGGTGAACGAGGCCAAGCGAGTGGCCGACGAACTCATCGCCACCGGCAAGTCGACGGTCTCCTACCTTGGCACCAGCTTGGAGAACGGCAGGGCCAAGACCGACGGCACCACACACGTCGGTGCTGTGGTGACCGAAGTCCTCCCCGACCAAGCCGCCGCAGCGGCCGGGATCGAGCCCGGCGACGTGATCATCGGCGTCGACGGTGAGATCGTCCCGAGCGCGAATTCACTGATGTCCCAGGTCAGGGCTCGCGCTCCCGGCGAAAAGATGAGCATCGAACTCATTCGCGAAGGCCGGGTGATGACGCTCGATGCGACGCTAGGCCAGCGCCCGAACCAATAGCGGGCGGCCCACTACGGGGGGAGCGTAGGAACCGGTCGCAGTCCGGGTGCATCCGTAGCTGGCGTAGCGGATCATGCCGCCATCGTTCCGTCCGAGCGCGACAACTGGCCCTGCCTGCGGACACGGGTGAGAATGAAGCATGGACGTCGAGTTGCGGGCCGTCAGTGCATTCCTGGCGGAGCACGAACCGTGCCGGGACATGGCCGCCGAAGAGGTCAATGCCCTGGCCACCGCGTTCCGGGTGATCTACGAGCGGCGGGGCACCCTGCTGCAGGTGGCGGGAGAGCCGACCGATCACGTCTACGTGCTGCGTTCGGGGGCAGTGGATATCCGCGACGAGGACGGCCTGCACGACCGGCGCGAAGCCGGGGCGTGGATCGGGTCCCGGCCGGTGCTGACCGGCGAGCCGGCCCCCAACACCGCGATCGCCGCCGAGGACTGCCTGCTGCTGGTAATGCCTGGAGCGGCTTTTCGCGAACTGGTGGAGCGGAATCCGGTGTTCGGCCGCTACTTCAGGGAACGGCAGGCCGCCAGGCTTGCGGCCGCGGTGGCCAAGACCCGAGCGACGGACCAGGCCGAACCGATCCTGACCCTGTCGGTTTCCGAGCTCATCTGCGGTTCCGCGCTCACCGTCGACCCGGGCATGAGCATCCGGGACGTGTCCAAGGCGATGAGCCAGCGGCAGGTGTCCAGCGCGGTGATCGTCGATGGCTCGGGCGCCATCGGCATCCTCACCGACCGGGACCTACGCAACCGGGTACTGGCCAGCGACGTATCCCCTGACGACGCCGTCAGCGGGGTGATGACCCCTGACCCGTGGACCGTCAAGGAGGACGAGTCGGCGTTCGACCTGATGGTGCGGATGGTAGACACGAGCGTGCACCATGTACCCGTCGAGCGGGACGGCCGGATCCTCGGGGTCCTCAGCAGCGACGACCTGATCCGCACCCAGACCTCCAACCCGATTCACTTGGCCACCCGGATCGCTCGGGAGAACTCCTTGTCAGGATTGGTGGCGGCATCGACGAAAATCGGTGTGCTGGTGCGGCAATTGGTGAACTCCGACGTCGGTGCCGAGGACATCGCCCGGGTCGTGACCGCGATGGGAGATGCCATCGAGCGCCGGCTGCTCAAGATGGCCGAAGAGGAACTCGGCCCGCCTCCGGTGCCGTACTGCTGGGTGGTACTCGGCTCGCAGGCCCGGGCCGAGCAGGGGCTGGGTTCGGACCAGGACAACGCGCTCATCATCGACGACGACCTGCAAACCGAGGGCGAACCAGGCGAGTACGCCCGTGAGTACTTCATGCAGTTGGCCACCGACGTCAGCGACGGTCTACATGCGTGCGGGTACACCTATTGCGACGGCGGGGTGATGGCCACCACCCCGTCCTGGCGGCAAACCTTGCGGGACTGGTCGGCGACGTTCCATCACTGGATGACTCGCCCGGAGCCGCAAGCGGTGATGAATTCCACCATCTTCTTCGATCTTCGGGGCGTGCACGGCGACCTGACCCTGGCCGACCGGCTGCAGGAGCGGATCACCGCACAAGCACCACAGGCCAAGACATTTCAAGCACACCTGGCCAAGCACGCCGTCGACCGGCGTCCGCCGATCGGCTTCTTCCGTGGCTTCGTCCTGGAGTCCGAGGGCGAACACGCGGACACGTTCAACCTGAAACTCGGTGGGGTGGCGGCGGTCACGGAACTGGCCCGGGTCTATGCGTTGTCCGCCGGGGTGGCGGAGGTGAACACCCATCGACGGCTGAGCGCGTGCGCGGACAAGGGCGCACTCAGCCGGGACCACATGGCCGATCTCCGCGACGCGTTCGAGTTCATCTCCTACGTGCGTTTCCGCCACCAAGCCAATCAGGTAGCTGCCGGGGAGAGCCCGAACAACTTCGTCTCCCCGGACGAGCTGAGCAGCCTGGAACGCCGGCACCTGCGTGATGTGTTCCAGGTGGTGCGACGAGCGCAAGGAATGCTGGCCCGCCGCTACCCGTTGCAGTACGTCTCGTGATCTTCGCCCGAGGCCCCCGCCCGGACCGGCTGCCGGCCGGGCCGTTCCGGGACTTCGTGGCTGCGGGGCCGCCTCCCGACCGGTGCCCGGTCGAGGAGTTGCCCGCACTGGCGGTGGATCTGGAGACGACGGGCATGAACCCGTCCGCCTGCCGGATGCTCAGTGTGGGGTTCGTCCCGCTCAACGGGTTGTCCGTAGACCTGTCCGGTGCCCGGCACTTCGTCATCCGTCAACACGAGCCGGTCGGGCAGAGCGCGGTCTTTCACGGGCTGACCGACGACGTGCTCGCGGGCGGGGTCGAGCTCGATGTCGTCCTCGACGAGGTGTTCACGGCACTGACCGGCCGGGTGTTGCTGGCCCACCACGTCCCGATCGAACGGGGGTGCTTGTCCAGTGCCGCCCAACAACGGTGGGGGGTGAAACCGCGGATCCGGGCGGTGGACACGATGCTGTTGCAAGCCAGGGTTCTCGGCGTGGACCCCGAGGTGGCCCCACCCGGGGTCCTCCGGCTACCGGCGGCCCGCCGAGATCTCGGCCTGCCCGACTACGACGTGCACGAAGCCCTGACCGATGCGTTGGCGTGCGCCGAGGTCTACCTGGCCCAGGTCTCCAGGTTGACCAAGCGCGGACGGATGTCGTTGCGGTCCATCCGTTCCTAGGGCGCTCAGTTCGCCCGCACCGCGCTTAGTTGACCGGTGACGGGCACTGCCCGCAGTTCCCGGATGAGGAAGATCTCCCGCAGCAGCAAGCCGAATACCGTCTGCAGCGCCGAGGATCGATGCGCCAGCACCGCCTGCCGGTCGGCGGTGGACAGCAGCATCGCATCGGCGACTCGGTAGCCCAGCAACGGGTCGTGGTGGTCGAGGGTGACCGCGCTCAGCCCGAGAATCCGTAGGTATCCCCGCAGAGCTTCGTCGACGGCGGCGAGCGTCCTGGCGTCCGGTGCCGGTTCGTCGTCCAGCCAGGTGACATCGCCCATCAAGTACGGGGTGCCGGACGGGACAACCCGGTTCAGCCGGAACCGCCGGCGGCCCACGGTTTCGACCTGGACGGCCGTTCCGGACGGGTCCTCGACCACGGTGTCCACGGCCGCCTCGCACCCGACGGAGTGCACATTCCGCACCGCGTCCGCGC
>PDSI01000028.1 GCA_002748415.1 Micrococcales bacterium
CGGGTGCTACCGAAGGGAGGGCGCATCCTCCGGCGCCTCGTCGCCGCGGTGGCTGACCTCCTCGGCCCAGTCCTCCTCCGGGCGCAACCCCACACCCTCGATATCGATCTTGGGCATGATCCGGTCCATCCACCGCGGCAGCCACCACGCCCGGTCGCCGAGCAAGTACATGGCCGCCGGGATCAGGGTCATCCGCACGATGAACGCATCGAACAGAATCGCGATCGCCAACGCGAAGCCCATCGACTGGATGAGCTGATCGTCCTGCAGGATGAACGCCCCGAACACGGCGATCATGATGATCGCGGCGGCGGTGACCACGCGCGCCCCGTGCCGGAAACCGTCCAGAATCGCCTCGTGTGCGGTGTCGCCGTGCGCGTACATCTCGTGCATGCGGCTGACCAGGAACACCTGATAGTCCATCGCCAGGCCGAACACGATGCCGATCAGGATCATCGGCATGAAGCTGACCAACGGTTGACCGTCCACCAGCCCGAACGTGCCTTCCTGGAATACCGCAACCGTCGTGCCGAAGGTGGCCAGCACCGACAGCAGAAAGCCCAGGGTGGCGGTCAGCGGCACCAGCAGCGACCGGAAGACGACCATCAGCAGCAGAAACGCCAGCCCGACCACGACGGCCAGGTAGGTCGGCAAAGCATCGGACAGCCGTTCCGAAACGTCCACTTCGATGGCGGTGAGGCCGGTGATGCCCACGGTGGCGCCGGTTTGCTCTTCGATGTCCCCGGTGCCGGCGCGCAGGGCGTCGAGCAGGTCCGTGGTCGCCGGGTCACCCTGGCCGGTCTTCGGGGTCACCAGCACGCTCGCGCCGACGCCTTCCTCGTTCACCCCGACGATCTGTGCGTTGGCGACATTGTCCTGTTCGGCCGCCCACTGGACCACCTTCCCGAACGCTTCCATGCGCTGCTGCCCGGCCAGCCGCGGATCCTCAGCGGTGAGTTGCCGGCCGTCCACCACCAGCATCAGCGGTGCCTGCCGGCCCGCGCCGAACCCCTGGGCGATCAGGTCCGCGGCCTTGCGCTGGGTGGTGCTGGTCGGTGCTGTCGCGTCGCTGGGTAACGCCAGTTGCAAGTTCCGCGCGGGCAGAGCCAGCGTGCCCAGCACGAGCACCACCAGCAGCACCACCAGAGCGGGGCGGCCGCGGATCAGCTGCGCCCACCGCACACCGTTGTTGGCGATGCGCCCCTGCGCATCGTGTGCCTGGGTCCGCTTCCGGATCTGCCCACCGAAGGCGAAGCGCTTGAGCATGCCGAGCACGGCGGGCAGCAGGGTCAACGCGACCAGCACCGCGGTCAGCACGGTGGCTCCGGCGGCCAGGCCCATGGTGGTCAGGAACGGGATGTTCACCACGAACAGCATGGACAGCGCGATCAGCACCGTCAGGCCGGCGAAGACCACCGCGGATCCCGCCGTACCGACCGCTCGCCCGACGGCCTCGGCACGGTCGTCGGTATGCCGCAATTCGGTGCGGTAGCGGGACAGGATGAACAGCGTGTAGTCGATGCCGACGGCCAGTCCGATCATGGTGGCCAGTACCGGGGTGGTGGTGCCGATGTCGGTGAACACCGTCGCCAGCCGAATGCCGAGCATGCCCAGCCCGACCCCGACCAGAGCGTTGATGATCGGCAGCCCCGCCGCCACCAGAGAACCGAAGGTAACCAACAACGCGACCGCTGCGACCGCGATGCCCAGCAGCTCGCTGGTGCCGCCGACCTCGGGCATCTGCTGGAAGCCGCTGCCGTTGGCCTCGACCCGCATGCC
>PDSI01000072.1 GCA_002748415.1 Micrococcales bacterium
GACAAGCTTCACTCAATTCCACCCAGTCTCAACAATGAGACCAGTCTCCCGCGCCACCTCCGACACCGTTTTACTCGCCCGCGATTCCAAATAGAACTTCACCGAATCATCCTTGAACGCAGGCGTGAAACTCGCGCGTTTTCTCGTCATAAACAATCCCCGTATCCAATCACAAACCTCCTGGATCCACAGTCCGGAAGAAACAGAGAACCCACTGGGTTTCTTGGTCGAGGCGAGGTAGTCGAGGCGGCCTTTGACCAGGGGTCAGAGCCGTTTCAGCGCGGCGCTTTCCTCGGCGGTGTCGTAGCGGTAGCAGAACGCGTACCGGTGCACGAGGTGCCCGTTCGGGGATTCGGCGGTGGCCTGATCGGTGTTCTTGTATGGGCGTGAGCGGGTGACGTAGACCTCGGCGTTTGCCGGCCCAGCCCACGACGGCGTGGTTGAAGAACTCTGTGCCGTTGTCGAAGTCCAGCCCGGCTACCTCGAATGCGATCCCGCCTGCCGGGGCCACGGCGGCCTTGGGTGCGGCCAGGATGTGGGTGTAGGCGTTGTTGCGCCCGGTGTGTGGATGTAAGTCCAATCGGTGTGGAAGTCAGTACGGTTCGAGGTTCGCGCGAACTCGCACTTCAGGGGCGGTCCGCAGTGCGCGACGGTGTCGCCCTCCAGGAACCCGGGCTCAGTGTCGACCTCGCCGTGGCGTTCCAACGCGCCAAGCTGGATCCGCATCGACACGGCCAGACACTTCCCGCGCTGCCCACCCGAGGCAGCTCACACCACCTGGAGCACCTTGCGCGCGTCGTAGGAGAACTTGTTTGCACACTGTTTCCGGGGCCGCGTCCCGACCTGCCACCCCGGACCAGGTAGTCGCTTCGCGGCCGCGGTCAACCCGGCGCCGGGCGTTGTCGGGCGAGTATCCGCTGACCGCCACGACCTCAGCCAGCACCCGGCCCTTGCCCTTCTTCAATGCCTACCGGTAAGGCCTCGCGGGCGCTCTTGCGTCAGGCACGGCGAGCGTTTCGGGGGAGTTTTCATGAGCCTCGTCGAGACCTTGCCACTCGGTGTCCTGCCATGCGGCCAGCACCGGTGCGGTACGTTCGTCGCCGGCGGTGGCCTGGGCCGCAGTGCCCGGGTGCGGGCCTTCTGGCATCACCGATGTGGAACTGTCGGAGGTCACGCCTACCATGGCCGGGTGGCTAATCGAGAGCTCACCGTCCGCGGTGCCCGGGAGCACAATCTTCGCGATATCAGCGTCGACCTGCCACGGGACTCGCTGATCGTCTTCACCGGCCTGTCCGGGTCCGGCAAGTCGTCGTTGGCGTTCGACACCATCTTCGCCGAGGGCCAGCGCCGGTACGTGGAGTCGTTGTCCGCGTACGCGCGGCAGTTCCTGGGCCAGATGGACAAACCCGACGTCGACTTCATCGAGGGCCTGTCTCCGGCGGTGTCCATCGACCAGAAGTCCACCTCCCGCAACCCACGGTCCACCGTCGGCACCATCACCGAGGTCTACGACTACTTCCGGCTGCTGTGGTCGCGGGCCGGTGAACCGCACTGCCCGGTCTGTGACGAACGCATCGGCCGGCAGACTCCGCAGCAGATCGTCGACCGGCTGCTCGAGCTGGCTGACGGAACCCGGTTCCAGTTGCTGGCACCGGTGGTGCGCGGCCGCAAGGGGGAGTACGCCGACCTGTTCGCCGAACTACAGACCAAGGGCTTCGCCCGTGCCCGGGTCGATGGTGAGGTGGTGTCCTTGTCCACTCCGCCGACGCTGGAGAAGAAGCTCAAACACAGCATCGATGTCGTGGTCGACCGGCTGGTGGTCAAGGACGGCGTCGGCCGCCGGCTCACCGACTCGGTGGAGACCGCCCTCGGACTGTCCGGTGGGCTGCTCGTCGCCGAACTGGTGGACCTGCCGGCAGGCGATCCTGGCCGGGAGCGGCGCTTCTCCGAGAAGATGGCCTGCCCCAACGACCACGAGCTCGGCTTGGACGAACTCGAACCGCGGACGTTCTCGTTCAACGCGCCGTACGGTGCCTGTCCCGACTGCACCGGCATCGGCACCCGGCTCGAGGTCGACCCCGAACTCGTCATTCCCGACGAGGACCTGTCACTGGCCGACGGCGCCGTTGCGCCCTGGGGGCGAACCGGCAGCGAGATGGAGTACTACCAGCGGCTGCTGCGCGGCTTGGCCGACCAACTCGACTTCTCGATGGACACGCCGTGGCGAGCCCTGCCCAAACGGGCCAAAGACGCCGTCCTTCATGGGCATGAGCACGAGGTGCACGTCAAGTTCCGCAACCGGTTCGGCCGGGTCCGCCAGTATTCCACCGGTTTCGAAGGGGTGATGGAGTTCCTGCGGCGCCGGCATTCGGAAACCGAGTCGGAATGGTCGCGGGAGAAGTACCAGGGGTACATGCGCGAGATCGCCTGCCCCACCTGTCACGGCGCCCGGCTGAGGCCGGAGGTGCTGGCGGTGCGGATCGGCGGCAAGTCCATCGCCGAGGCCAGCGCGCTACCGGTGCGGGACTGTGCGCAGTTCCTGAGGCAACTGCAGCTGACCGACCGGCAGCAGCACATCGCCGACGCGGTGCTGAAGGAGATCAACGCCCGGCTCGGGTTCCTGCTGGACGTCGGCCTGGACTACCTGTCGCTGGACCGGCCGGCCGGAACGCTGTCCGGAGGCGAGGCGCAGCGGATCCGGCTGGCCACCCAGATCGGCTCCGGCCTGGTCGGGGTGCTGTACGTGCTGGACGAACCGTCCATCGGATTGCACCAACGGGACAACCGGCGGCTCATCGGCACGCTGACCCGGTTGCGCAACCTGGGCAACACCCTCATCGTCGTCGAACACGACGAAGA
>PDSI01000012.1 GCA_002748415.1 Micrococcales bacterium
AAGATCAACCCGCTGAAGCCGGCGGTGGACGAAGCGCTGGCCAAGGGCTGCCCCAGCGTCACCAACGTCCTCGTGGTCAAGCGAACCGAGAACGACGTGGAGTGGACCGAAGGACGGGACGTGTGGTGGCACGACAGCGTCGGCCGGGCGTCGCCGGACCACACCCCGCAGGCGTTCGACTCCGAGCAGCCGCTGTTCATCCTGTACACCTCGGGCACCACCGGCAAACCCAAGGGAATCCTGCACTCCTCCGGCGGCTACATCACCCAGACCGCCTACACCCACCTCAACGTGTTCGATCTCCATCCGCAGACCGACGTGTACTGGTGCACGGCCGACGTGGGCTGGGTGACCGGACACTCCTACATCACGTACGGCCCGTTGGCCAACGGCGCAACCCAGGTGATCTACGAGGGGACCCCGGACGCGCCGCATCAGGGCCGGTTCTGGGAAATCGTGCAGAAATACAAGATCACCCTGCTGTACACCGCACCCACAGCTATCCGCACGTTTATGAAATGGGGCGAAGACATCCCGGCCAAGTTCGACCTGTCCAGCCTGCGGGTGCTCGGGTCGGTCGGCGAAAACATCAACCCGGAAGCCTGGCACTGGTACCGCAAGAACATCGGTGGCGGAACCTGCCCCATCGTCGACACGTGGTGGCAGACCGAGACCGGCGGCATCATGATCGCGCCGTTGCCCGGGGTGACCTCGCTGAAGCCGGGGTCGGCGCAGCAGCCGTTGCCGGGTATCAGCGCCGAGGTGCTGGGCGATGAGGGCGAACCGGTCCAGAGCGAGGTGCCCGGATACCTGGTGCTGACCGAACCGTGGCCAGCCATGCTGCGCGGTATCTGGGGCGACAACGACCGGTATGTGGACACCTACTGGTCCCGGTTCGAGGGGATGTACTTCGCCGGGGACGGTGCCCGCAAGAGCGCTGACGGCGACATCTGGCTGCTCGGCCGGGTGGACGACGTGATGAATGTGTCCGGTCACCGGTTGTCCACTGCGGAGATCGAATCGTCCCTGGTGGCACACGAGAAAGTGGCCGAAGCAGCGGTGGTCGGCGCGAGCGACGAGACCACCGGCCAAGCAGTCTGCGCGTTCGTGATCCTGCTCGCCGAGTACGCCGACGAGGCGGACAGCAAGGGCGAGGAGATCGTGCGAGACCTGAGCGATCATGTCGCCAAGGACATCGGCCCCATCGCCAAGCCGCGGCAGATCATGATCGTTCCCGAACTGCCCAAGACCCGCTCCGGCAAGATCATGCGCCGGCTGCTGCGCGACCTCGCGGAGAACCGTGACGTCGGGGACGTGACGACGCTGGCGGACTCCTCGGTGATGTCGCGGATCAAGGAGGGTACCGTCTTGGGCCGGCCCGGGAGCTGAGTCCTGCCCGCACATAGGCATGACTCGCCGGGGCTGGCTGTCAGTCAGCCGGCCCCGTGCTGGGCGGCACCAAGGCCGGACCGAGCCGGCCGGTCAGTCACGTTTGGCCGCGAGCCAGCCACCCATCCGGGCACACTGGTGAGCATGGGCACCCGAGATGGCCGCGAAGGCCAGGCTGATCACCCGCGTGGCGAAGGACACCAGCGGCCCCCGCACGAGGTGATCCTGCCACCGTGCGACCCGGTTGAGCTGTCGGCCGCCCCGGCGAAAGGCCCGGACGACCTGGTCAGTCTCACCACCGAGGCCGATGGCGCGGGCACGGCCCGGTCGGCGGCCGTCGCCGCGGCGGCGGAGCACGTCGCGGCCCTGGTGCCGGCGGCGATCCTGAACCACAGCCGCCGTTGTTATCGGTACGCGGTCACCAGCGCCCGCGCCGCGGGGCTGGAGGAGTCCAGCTACAACGACGAGCTGCTGTACCTGGTCTGCCTGTTCCACGACGTAGCTGTCAGCGCGGGCGCCACGAGCGGGTCCTTCGAGCAGGCCAGCGCGGCACATGCGACGGCCTTCATGCGCGAACACGGCTTCGGCCAGTCCGAGATATCGGAAGTCCAGCAAGCCATCACCACGCCGACCCCGGGCCCCGACGACACGGTGCTGGCCCGGTTGATTCGTCACGGAATACTGGCGGACGCCGGGCACAACGACCTGGTCCAGGGCGCCACCCGCACGCGGGTGGAAGCCCGGCTACCGCGGTTGGACTACGAGACCCTGATAGACGATGCGATGCTCGCCCATGCCCTCTCGCCAGCCCCTGACGTCACGATGATCCAGCCGCGGCGCGGCGACTGAGCCCGGTCGCGGGATCGCCACCCAGCCAGGCCAAAGCCGCACCGGGGCGGTCGTAGGCATGCCGACGCTGCCGGCGCTGCAGCGCAGCTGCGTGCTGGACCAGGCGCTCGCCCACATCCCCCCGGGTCCGCCCGCTTCTGCATCACCGATGACGATGACGCGCATTCTCCCAGCATCTCGCGTCGAGGCCACCGATTGGCTCCGCTCGCCGGGGTGACGGCACAGTGGGTGCGTGCACCGCCGTGCCGTCGACTCATCCCCAGCCCCAGCCGGCACCGGGGACCCCTGCGGGCCCGCGGTGCTGCTGCGCAACGCGCGACTGCTGCGGCTCGGCGGTAGCCGACCGGGAGATGCCGGCCAGGCGGGCGAACCGGTCGATGTCCGGCTGGCCGGTGGGGTGGTGCAGACGGTCGGCGATGTGCGTCCGGAACACGCCGAACGGGTGATCGACCTCCAAGGCCGATGGCTTGCGCCGGGGCTGTGGGATCAGCACGTGCACATGGGGCAATGGGGGTTGATGAGCCAGCGGGTCGACCTCTCGGCTGCCGGCAGCACCCATCATGCGGTACGCATCGTGGCCGAGCACATCGCCTCGCTGCCTGCCGACGGATCGGTGGTTCAAGGGTGGGGACACCGAAGCGCCGCCTGGGCCGAGGCTCCGACAACGGCTGCCCTGGATCAGATCGGCAACGGCCACCCGGTCGTTCTCATGTCCGGCGACGGGCACCATGCCTGGATGAACACGCAAGCGATGCGCCTGCTGGGGCTACCGGCCCGGCCGGGCATCATCGTCGAACGTGAATGGTTCGAGGCGTTTCCACGACTCGGCGATCTTCCCGGTAGCCGTGAACTGACCAGGGACGGAGTGGCCCAGGCGGCCGGTGACGCCGCCCGGATGGGCGTGGTCGGCATCGTCGACCTGGAGTTCGGCACCCCGTATCGGGACTGGCCTGCCCGAATTGCCGCAGGAATCGGGCTGCGCGTCCGAGCCGGGGTGTACCCGGACCACCTGGACGACGCGCTGGCCGCCGGACTACGCACCGGGCAGGTAATCGACCCGGTTGCGGACCCTGGCGGCCTGGCCACGATGGGGCCGCTGAAGATCATCCTGGACGGCTCACTGAACACCCGGACGGCACTGTGCACTCAGCCGTATGCCGACGCCCGAGAACCGGCGCACCCCAACGGTGTCCGCAACTACACCACGACAGAACTGATCGATCTGCTCGGCCGCGCCACCCGTGGCGGACTCCAGGTGGCCGTGCACGCCATCGGCGACGAGGCAGCCCACGAGGCATTGGACGCGATCGAAACCGTGCACGCCACGGGCAGCATCGAGCATGCGCAGCTGATAGCAGACTCCGACGTCGGCCGGCTGGGCCGGCTGGGCCGGCTCGGCCTGCGGGCCAGTGTGCAGCCGGCTCACCTATTGGACGATCACGCGGTGATGCGGCAGTGCTGGCCGGACCGCGCCCAGCGAACGTTCCCGATCGGTTCACTCCTGCGCGCGGGGGCGGACGTGGTGCTCGGCTCCGACGCGCCAGTGGCGCCGCTGGACCCATGGCTGGCGATGTGGGCGGCGGTCGAACGACGGGCCGGGGACGCGGTGTGGTTCCCCGAACAGGTCATGACTCGGGAGCAGGCGTTCGCCGCCAGCACCGACGCACACATGAGCGTGCAGGCGGGATCGGCGGCAGATCTCGTTGTCCTGGAGAACGATCCGCTCGACCCCAGCACCGACCTGCGGTCCTTGCCCGCATCGGTCGCCGCCACGGTGGTTTGCGGCCGGTTCACCCACATCCGGCTGGAAGGGTGAGCCGCGAATCTGCCGGGTGCAGTTCGCAATCGCCGGCAGCCTGCTGGCTACACGGTCTCGTGGTCCGTTGCGTATACGCTTTCCTGATGACGACGCCGAACGCCGATTGCACCCGCACGGTTCGCCTCCACGACAACTCCAGGATCCCAGGTGCCTGAATTCACAAACGAATTTCTTGATTCCCTCGACACCCACCGGAGGATGGTCGCACCGTCACCGGATCTGTACCAGCAGGCCCTCGAGCGGTTCGACGCCCTGGCCACGCCCGTCGGCGCGCTGGGGCGGCTACGTGAATTGGGAGCCTGGCTGGCAGCATGCCAGCGACGTTGCCCACCGGACCCACTGAACAAGGTGCGTGCCGTCGTCCTTGCCGGAGACCACGGGGTGAACGCACACGGTGTCTCGGCGTACCCGTCGAGCGTCACACCGGTGATGGTGCGCGCGGTGGCGGACGGGGTGGCCGGTATCAGCGTGCTCGCCCGCCAGCATGACGTTCCGCTGCGAGTTCTGGACATCAGCGTGGACGCCGACCCCAAGGGGTTGCCTGCCGCAATCAGCAGGTACAAGCTGGCCCAGGGATGCCCGCCCATCAACCTCCACGATGCCATGACCGAGGAGCAGTGCCGGCATGCCCTGTCCACCGGGGCAAGTATCGCCGCCGAAGAAATCGCCTCCGGTGCACAGCTTCTCATCGTCGGCGACCTCGGTATCGGCAACACGACCCCGGCGGCGGCACTCATTGCAGCTACCGTCGGACTCTCCGCGCGGCAGGTGACCGGCCGGGGAAGTGGCTTGGACGATGCGGGTCTGGTGCGCAAGACGACCGTGGTCCAGGATGCTCTCGACCGAGTAGGTTCGGTCCCGGCATTGAAACGCCTGGCAGCACTCGGTTCACCGGACTTCGCGGTCGGCGTCGGCATCATGCTGTACGCGGCGGGCCATGGCGTCCCGGTGCTGCTGGACGGAGTCATCTCCGCCGCGGAGGCGGTGATCGCCGAGGATCTGAGGCCGGGCGCGGCCCGCTGGTTCGCCGGGGGGCACCGGTCCAGTGAACCGGCCGCGACCTGTGCGCTGACCCACCTGCGGCTCGAGCCGGTCGTAGATCTGCGGATGCGGTTGGGCGAGGGATCCGGGGCGATGGCGGCTGTTCCGCTACTGCGCTCGGCCGTGGACCTGTGCCGCGATGTGGCTGTGTTGGCTAACCTTTTGCCATGAACCCTGAACAGCAGGCTCCGAGCAAGTTCTGCACAAAGCAGCTCCGGTGGGCTGCTCGAGCCTACGTCGGCGCCGCCATCGGCTGCGCCGTGCTCTTCGGCTCGTTCGCCGCAGCACTGAACCAGCCGATGACCCTGCTGGGCGCCGCCCCCGCGATCGGGGTTCTGGCCGCGCTCGCTGTGCTCTTCCGCGCCCGGGCTCATCGACAGCAAACACTCCTCGGCGCATACTCTGAAACCACTTGAGTCCACGCAACCGGAAACGGAACCAACCGTGCCGTAGTGTAGAGATATGGCTGTCGAATCCACCATGGTGCCTCTCGGGACACCGATGCCGCAGTTCCGATTGCCAGACCTCACCGGCAACACCGTGACCTCCCAGTCGCTGGCCGGTAAACCGGTACTGGTCGCGTTCCTGTGCAACCACTGCCCCTATGTCAAACACATCGAAAGTGTCTTCGGCGAGGTGATCGCTCGCTATCCCGAGTTCACCGTGGTCGGTATCTGCAGCAACGATGCCGGCGAATACCCCGACGACGCGCCCACGGGGTTGGCCGCGCAGGCCGTCCGCGCCGGATGGGCATTCCCCTACCTCATCGACGAGTCCCAGCACGTGGGCCGGGACTTCTGTGCAGCCTGCACACCGGACTTCTTCCTCTACGCGGGCGACGGCACGCTCGCCTATCGCGGCGCGATGGACGGCTCGACCCCCGGCAACGGTGTCCCGGTGACCGGCGAACTGCTGGACGATGCGATCCGCCGGACGCTGGCCGGCCAGCAGGTACCGGAGCCGCACCGGCCCAGCATGGGCTGCTCGATCAAGTGGCGGCAGTAGCCGGGCCCCGCCCGGACGCGGGGCCCGGCCGCAGCCCAACGGTCCAGAGCTGGTTGCCGGGTGAAAGCTGAACGGGAGAGGATGAGGCCATGACCACGACCGAGCGCCCGTCGGTGATGTTCGTCTGCGTCCACAACGCCGGCCGCTCCCAGATGGGAGCCGCCTACACGCGCCATCTGTCCGGCGGCGCCGTCGAGGTCAGGTCCGCGGGGTCAGCGCCCGCCGAGACCGTCAATCCCGCGGTCCGGGAGGCCATGCTGGAGGAAGGCATCGACATTTCCGCGGAGAAGCCCAAGATCCTGACCGACGAAGCTGTGCAAGCCAGCGATGTCGTGATCACGATGGGGTGCGGGGACGCGTGCCCGTTCTACCCCGGGAAGCGCTACCTGGACTGGAAGTTGAACGACCCGGCCGGGCAGGGGGTGGATGCCGTACGACCCATTCGCGACGACATCAAGTCCCGGGTGCTGTCGTTGCTGGATGAGCTAGGCGTCCAGCCGGTGTGACCCCCATCGCGCCTGCCACCCATGCCGGCCGAGCGGTGTTACGGTCAGCTGCATGCGCACACGTCAACTTGGGCCGTTCAGCGTTTCCGCAATCGGGCTCGGCGCAATGCCATTGTCGATGGGCAACAACCAGCAGCCGGACGAACAACAGGCCATAGCCACCGTGCACGCCGCCCTGGACGCCGGGGTGACCTACATCGATACCGCAGACATCTACGCACCGTCCTGGGACACGATGGGCCACAACGAGCGGATCGTGGCCAAGGCGCTGAAACAGTACCGGGACCCCGCACTGCTGTCCCACGTCGTCGTCGGCACCAAGGGCGGCATCACCCGCACCGAGGGCGAACGATGGGGCCGCAACGCCTCACCGGAGTACCTGCGATCCGCGGTCGAGGCCTCGTTGCGTGCGCTGGACACCGATGTCATCGACCTGTATCAGTGGCACCGCCCGGATCGGTGGCGAATCTACGGGGAATGTGTGGAAACATTCAGGCAGTTGCAGGACGAAGGCAAAATCCGCGCGATCGGCATCTGCAACGCCAACGTCGAGGAGATCGACGTCGCGCTGCACGTCCTGGGCCGCGACGGCCTCGCGTCGGTGCAGAACCAGTTCTCCCCCAGGTACCGCAGCAGCCGCGAGGAACTGAACCATTGCGCTCGCCACCAGATCGCATTCATGGCATGGGGCCCGCTGGGTGGGACCGGTTCCAACAGCAAGGACATCGGCAGCAAGTACCCGGTGGCCCAAGAAATCGCGGATGCCCACCAGGTCAGCCCGCAACAGGTGGTACTGGCCTGGGAGCTGAGCCTGGGCGAGCAGGTGATCCCGATCCCGGGAGCCAGCCAGCCGCAGTCGATCCAGGATTCCGCCCAGGCGGCCGGCCTCGAACTGACCCAGGACGAGCTGACCCGCATCGAGGCTCAGTTCTTCTGCTGAGGTGAACCGGTCCACCAGCTCGCTGAGGGTGAGATGCGCTGCGTTCAGACCCGTCTGACGAACCTGGCCCGCAAGACGTCGATCCGGGCCTGAATCTGCCCCGGGGTGGCAGTGGCCACCTGGCCCCCGCCGCAAGCCTGCCGCAGCTCGGTATGAATCTGTCCGTGCGGCTGCCCGGTCTTACGTGCCCACGTGGCCACCAGGGAGTTCAACTCCTTGCGCAGCGCGGCGACATCCCGGTGCCGGGCTTGGGTGGTTGTGTCTGTCGGGTTCTGTTGTCCGTCAGCGGAGCCCGGCGCCGGACCGCCGCCGCGGCCACGCCGGGACGAGCCAGCCCTGGAGTGGCTGCGCTGCCGTTGCCGTAACAGCGTGCGCACCTGATCCGGTTCCAGCAGACCGGGAATCCCCAGGTAGTCCTGTTCCTGCGCGCTGCCGGTGGTCGCGCCGACGCCGAACTCGCCGCCGTCGAACAGCACGTGAGAAAACTCCGCCTCGGCCTCGAGCGCCTCGAACGAACCGGACAAGCTGTCGCTGGCCGCTTCCTCGGCGTTGGCACGGGCCAAGTCCGCGTCTTCGGCCCATTCCAGTTCATCGTCATCGCGGCGCGGCCGGTCCAGGGCGTGGTCGCGTTCGGCCTCCAGCTGCCCGGCCAGCTGCAACAGCGTCGGAACGCTGGGCAGGAAC
>PDSI01000174.1 GCA_002748415.1 Micrococcales bacterium
TACCACGACCGTAAACCGGACATGGCAGACCCGGCTCAGCACGTGGTCTTCGGCACATCCGGACACCGCGGCTCGAGCCTGGACGGCGCGTTCAACGACGCCCACATCGCCGCGATTACCCAGGCCATCGCGGAGTACCGCGTCCAGCAGGGGATCGGCGGCCTGCTGCTGATCGGCCGCGACACCCACGGCCTGTCTGCGCCCGCGCAGCAGACCGCTCTCGAGGTGCTGGCCGGCAACGGGGTGCGGTTCGCCATCGACTCTCGCGACTCGTATACGCCCACGCCGGCGGTCTCACACGCCATCCTCAAACTGAACGCCGAGGCCAGGAAAGCCGGCGAGGCCGCGCAGGTGGACGGGATCGTCATCACCCCCAGCCATAACCCACCCCGGGACGGTGGGTTCAAGTACAACCCACCACACGGTGGCCCGGCCGATTCGGACGCCACCGGGCGGATCGCCGACCGGGCCAACGAACTGCTGCGCGCCGACAACGACGGCGTCAAACGCGCATCTGCCGCCGACGCCAAGCAGGCCGCCGAGACCTTCGACTTCCGCACCTCGTACGTGAAGGATCTGCCGTCGGTGGTCGACATGGATGCGATCCGCAAGGCTGGGGTTCGCATCGGTGCCGACCCCATGGGTGGGGCATCCGTGGAGTACTGGTCGCAGATCGCCACGGTGCACGGCCTGAACCTGACCGTGGTCAACGACAAGGTCGACCCGCAGTGGGCGTTCATGACCCTGGACACCGACGGCAAGATCCGGATGGACTGCTCCTCGGCCAACGCGATGGCGAGCCTGATCTCGCAGCGGGAGTCCTACGACGTGGCCACCGGCAACGATGCGGATTCCGACCGGCACGGCATCGTGACCGCGGACGCCGGCCTGATGAACCCGAACCACTACCTGGCCGTGGCCATTCAGTACCTGTTCGCCAACCGCCCGGGCTGGGGCCAGGATGTGGCGGTGGGCAAGACCCTGGTGTCCTCCTCGATGATCGACCGGGTGGTGTCCGGGCTCGGCCGCAGCCTGCTGGAAGTGCCGGTCGGTTTCAAGTACTTCGTGCCCGGCTTGCTGGACGGCACCGTCGGTTTCGGCGGTGAGGAGTCCGCCGGTGCGTCGTTCCTGCGCCAGGACGGCACAGTGTGGACCACCGACAAGGACGGCATCATCCTGTGCCTGCTCGCCGCCGAGATCATCGCTGTCACAGGCAAGTCACCGAGCCGGCACTACGCGGACCTGGTAGAGCGGTACGGCGACCCGGCCTATGCCCGCGTCGACGCCCCGGCGTCCCGCGCGCAGAAGGCCAAGCTGGCGAAGCTGGCACCACAGGACGTGTCGGCCACCGAGTTGGCCGGTGAACAAATCACGGCGAAGCTGACCGAAGCGCCGGGCAACGGAGCCGCGATCGGCGGGCTGAAGGTGACCACCGAGTCCGCCTGGTTCGCCGCCCGCCCCTCCGGCACCGAGGACGTGTACAAGATCTACGCGGAGTCCTTCAAGGGCAAGGACCACCTGGCGCAGGTCCAGGACGCCGCCCGGGAGGTCGTCTCGGCCGCTCTGGGCTGAGACACACGCCGGAACGGCCTGGGGACTGGGCGTCGCACGTCACACTGCGTCAGTGTTCTCGGGCCCAAACCCTCCAGCTGCCAAGATAGGGACGCTTTTTGCTCCTCATAGGTCCAAAAAGCGTCCCCATCTTCTGGCGCGGCGCTCAGCCCGTCGAAGAACCTGACCGACAGTGACGGCAGGGCGTGATTTCGCCGTCCCAGCCGGCGAGCTTGAGCAATTGACCGATCTGGGCCGCGACTGCACAGGGCCGGGTCACGACGTCGTTCCACCCGAATCGCAGTGTGGCGTAGCCGGACACGATGTGTGCGTTGTCCCGCATCATGTCTCGGAACGCACCCTCGCCCACGTGACCGATCCGACCGTCAAGCTCGACGATGACGCGGTAGCGACGGAACAACACATCCACCCGCTGGCGTCGATTGTTCGGCGCTTGGAGCTCGAACGCGGGAAGGCAGTGCGGAGTCAACACCTCGCGCAGCGCCCGGTGCTCCAAGTTCGAGGTCACGCCCAAAGCCACGTCGTGCAGGATCTCGGCGATGACGTCCCGGCCCGGAATCCGGTGTCTGTGTTCGAGCCGCCGCAACAACCTCGACGGCGTGGTGAGCCTGCGCTGACATGCGCGGGTCAGCCAGGACAGGAGTTCATCGGGCGCTCGGTCCGCGGCGCAAAGGTCGATGACCGTGTCCTCGATCCGAGTCCGCGGCGGTTCCGCTGCCCTGCTGGCAAGCCGCTCGCCGGCGCGTTCTCGCACGAATGCGAACCCCGGCTGAGGTCGTGGATGCCGGGGGCGAGGCACGAAGATGACGACGTCCTCTCCGCAGACCGGGTTCACCGCGGACCAGATGAGCTGCGGCTCGGCCAGACCGTCCAATCGGGCCGCACTCAGCCCACCGGCGCGAGCGTCATCTCCACCGGCGAGCACCCCAGCCCAGACGAGCGTGTGCAGTCCGGGCTGCTCGAACGTCGGTGTGACCCAGTAGACACCGCGAGCCAGCCGCCGCCAGTGAACCGATGCCCGGCCGATCTGCCGGGTGGACAGGGATCCAGTCAGCAGCTGCGCCCGCGACAGCACTCCGGCTTGAGCCCTGGCGAGCTCGAGCAACGGTTGCGGCAGCTCGGCGCTGTGACGAAGCACCACCACATGGTGCGCCAGTCGCTGCACAAGCCACCCACTTATCCACAGGCAATGCGGGCCGGACGCTGCCTGCGGTGAAACCGTGGTGGGCTCAACAGGTGGCGGGCCTTGTCCGGTTCCCACCTGCCATGCCAGAGTTGGGTGTGTTTCACATCACGTACCAGATCAGCGCGGGAGGGTGGCCATGAGGGTGCATCAGTTGCTGGCGAGCAAGGGCTCCGATGTGGTTACCGTCCCCCCGGACACCACGGTCACGCAGCTCATGAGCTTGCTGAGCGAGCACAACATCGGTGCCGTCGTCGTCAGCGAGGGCGACGGATCGGTCACTGGCATCGTCTCCGAGCGCGACATCGTGCGAGCACTCAGCCGGGATACCGGCGCGGCCCAGGCTCCGGTGCACCAGATCATGACCAGCGATGTCTGCACCTGCGACGACGACTGCTCGGTCGAGGAGTTGATGATCGAGATGACCGAGCAGCGGGCCCGGCACCTTCCAGTGCTGAAGGACGGCCGCATGGTGGGCATCGTGTCCATCGGCGATGTGGTCAAATCACGCATCACCCAGCTGGAGTTCGAGCGGGAACAACTAACCAGCTACCTGGCGCAATAGCCGCATCCGGGGGTGACAGGCGCCCTCATCCGACATCACACAGCAAGGCCAGATCCCGCAGCGGAATCGCGTGCCGATCACGTCCCCCACCGGGGAGGCGCCAGTCGATGATCAACCTGCTCGCATCCGGGTCGACCAATTCCAGGTCGATAGCGAAGGGCAACTCGCTCTCCGGCGTCATCCAGGCAGCTTCGGCCAGCATGGGACCTAGCCCGAACTCGCAGGAAACCCGGACTCGGACCCGGCTGGCAGCAGTCGGCCCGACGTTGCTGACCGTGCCCCGCAGTTGCTTTCCCGTGCCCGACGCGAGCACCATCCACACGGGCTCACAAGCAGCCCAGGCGCTGCGACCTTGATTCACTGTAGGCACACCACACACGCTACGGGCCCGCGCCGAGACCGACAGCAGATGCACCGTGCCTCGAACCACACTGATGGGTGAAGACCGGCGCAACTATGACGAACTGTGACATCCAGAAGACGATTCGTAGTCGCAGGAGCGGCCCGGGCCGGGCGCGTACCGTCACCTTCCCGACGAACGGATCCACACCCGGGTGGCGTAGAAACCACCGCGTCACCAATGCAGCGTCGCCAGGCCCGCGCGCAGCGCGGCCAGGGCGGCGGCGCACTCAGCTACCGGTGCGCACCAAGGCCGGGAGCCCGTCGGCGAGGCGGACCCCAGGCCACCCAGACGACGCTCAACGCCCGCCCACCCGCCCGCAATAGGTCCGGCGGCGAGACCCCCGCGGAGGCCGCGGCCGCGGCGCAGAAGTCCACCGACGGTTACCGACGACCCGGGCCTGCACCCCGACGACGTACTCCAGCGCGGCGGCCGCCGGGATACTCGACCGTATCCGCAACGGCATCGCGGACCGGTTGTGGGCCGGCGACGTACTCCAGCGCGGCGGCCACCGGGATACCCGGCTGCCGCACCGACTCGGCGATGTCATCGACCTCCCGGGAGTCGGTGTTGATCAAGAAACGCAGCACCATGCCCGCATTCAAGGTGACGGTTCCGGAGAAGATGCCGTAGCCGTGTCCGCTCACCAAGCTCTCGAAGCTGATGTCGTAGCGCACGCGGCGGTGCGCCGGTAGCTCGACCCCGTAGGCGTGCGGCTCCCGCTCTTGCACGCGCCATCGCTACAGGCCCGCGATTCCGTCGGGCACCGTGATCTGCTGGGCGGTCCGTTCGACCCGGACCTCGTCGTCGGTGCCGAAGGCCCCGGCAGCAGACAGTTCCTACCAACTGTCGCAGTGCTCACACCACGCATCCTGGTGAACGTCCCGTTCCAGCCCGATAGACTGTTCTCGTGGCTACGACGACAATTCCCAAAACGCCTGTGACGCGCTCGACGCGGACCACAGTGGCAATGAAGGTACTGATGGCGGTCACCGGGTCGCTCCTCGTGCTGTTCCTCATCGTGCACATGTACGGCAACCTCAAGATGTTCGCCGGTGCAGAGCCGTTCAACGACTATGCGCACCACTTGCGCGAGCTGGGCGAGCCGATGCTGCCGTATTCCGGCTTCCTATGGATCTTCCGCATCGTGCTGCTCGGGGCGATCTTGGGGCACATGTTCTCGGCGTTCCATCTGTGGTCGCGGGCCAAGTCCGCCCGCACGCAGCGCTACGCCCGCAGCCGCAAACTGCAGCAAACCTACGCGTCCCGCACCATGCGGTGGGGCGGCGTGATCATCCTGCTGTTCATCATCTTCCACCTGCTGCAGTTCACCACCCGCACCATCGAAGTGGGCGGAGACTACGCAGATGTCGAGCCGTACGAGATGGTGATCATGGGCTTTTCCAACCCGTTCGTGGTGTTGTTCTACGCGCTCGCCGTGATCGCTGTCGGGTTCCATCTGCGGCACGGCATTTGGAGCGCCACCCAGACCCTCGGCCTGACCTCGCAAAGCAACCGCAATGCGGTGAACCTGGTCGCCGTCACCATCTCGCTGGCGGTGACGCTGGGTTTCCTCACCGTCCCGATCGCGGTGCTGGCCGGAATTGTGGACTAAGCGCGAGCTAAGGAGATAACAACCTCATGACGATTGCACCAGAACGACCTGGCACCAACCCGGAAACCGACCACTTCATCCTCGGCGAGCCGATCAACGACACCAAGGCTCCCTCCGGTCCCATCGAGGGTCGGTGGCCGGGTCGGCAATTCTCCGCCAAACTCGTCAATCCGGCCAATAGGCGCAAGATGAAGATCATCGTGGTCGGGACCGGGCTGGCCGGTGGGGCGGCAGCGGCCACCCTGGGAGAGGCTGGCTACCAGGTGTCCGCCTTCGCCTACCAGGACTCCCCGCGCCGCGCCCACTCCATCGCCGCCCAGGGTGGTATCAACGCAGCGAAGAACTACAAGAACGACAACGACTCCGTCTACCGGCTGTTCTACGACACCGTGAAAGGTGGAGACTTCCGGGCCAGGGAGTCCAATGTCTACCGGCTCGCCGAGGTGAGCACCAACATCATTGACCAGTGCGTGGCCCAGGGCGTTCCGTTCGCCCGCGAGTACGGCGGCATGCTGGACAACAGGTCCTTCGGCGGGGTGCAGGTACAGCGCACTTTCTACGCACGAGGGCAGACCGGCCAGCAGTTGTTGATCGGTGCCTACCAGGCGCTGGAGCGTCAGGTGGCTGCCGGCACCGTCACCATGCACAACCGGCACGAGATGCTGGACCTGGTGATCGTCGACGGCCGGGCTCGCGGCATCATCGCGCGCGACATGGTCACCGGCGACATCGAAACCCACCTGGCCGATGCGGTCGTGCTCGGCACCGGCGGGTACGGCAACGTGTTCTACCTGTCCACCAACGCGATGGGCTGCAACGTCACAGCGACGTGGCGGGCGCATCGGCGCGGTGCCTACTTCGCCAACCCGTGCTACACCCAGATCCACCCCACCTGCATCCCGGTCTCCGGCGACTACCAGTCCAAGCTCACGCTGATGAGCGAATCGCTACGCAACGACGGGCGCATCTGGGTGCCGAAGGACGCAGCGGACTGCGGTAAGGACCCCCGCGACATCCCCGAGGAAGACCGGGACTACTACCTGGAGCGGCGTTACCCCGCGTTCGGCAACCTGGTGCCGCGGGACATCGCCTCCCGTGCCGCCAAGTACGTCTGCGACGAAGGCCGTGGCGTCGGCCCAGGCGGGTTGGGCGTCTACCTGGACTTCGCCGACGCCATCCAGCGAATGGGCCAAGACTCGGTCGCAGCCAAGTACGGCAACCTGTTCGACATGTACGAGCGGATCACCGGTGAAAACCCTTACCAGGTGCCGATGCGCATTTTCCCCGCCGTGCACTACACCATGGGCGGACTGTGGGTGGACTACGACCTGGAGTCCAGCATCCCCGGGCTGTTCGTTGCCGGCGAGGCCAACTTCTCCGACCACGGCGCCAACCGGCTCGGCGCCTCAGCGCTCATGCAGGGCTTGGCGGACGGGTACTTCGTGCTGCCGAACACCATCAACGACTATCTGGCGGACGCGCCCTACCCAGAGGTGGACCCGGAATCTCCCGAGGTTCGCAAATCGGTAGACGATGTCCTAGCGCGCATCAACCACTTCATCAACAACGGCGGTACCCAGTCGGTGGACAGCTTCCACAAGAAGCTGGGCAAGCTCATGTGGGACTACTGCGGCATGGAGCGCAGCGCCGAAGGGCTGGAATACGCCATCGGTGAGATCCGCAAGCTCCGCGAGGAGTTCTGGTCCGATGTCCGGGTGCTCGGACGCCCGGACGAGCTCAACCAGTCGCTTGAGAAAGCCGGCCGTGTTGCCGATCTCATCGAGTTGGGTGAGCTGATGTGCATCGACGCGCTCCACCGGGCCGAGTCCTGCGGTGGTCACTTCCGCGCGGAAAGCCAGACCGAGGATGGTGAAGCGCTGCGCGACGACGAAGACTTCGCCTACGTAGCGGCTTGGCAATTCAACGGTGTGGGAGAGCCACCCACGTTGCACAAGGAAGAGCTCAACTACGAATACGTCGAGATGAAGCAGCGGAGCTACAAGTGAGAATCACCCTGAAAGTCTGGCGGCAGGCCAGCCCAGACACTCCTGGCGACCTCGTCAATTACAAACTGGACGATGTCTCCGAGCACATGTCCTTCCTGGAGATGCTCGACGTGCTCAACGAAGCACTCATCGCCGATGGTCAAGAACCGGTCGCGTTCGACCATGACTGCCGGGAAGGCATCTGCGGAATGTGTGGAGTCGTGATCAACGGGGTCGCCCACGGCCCCGAAGTCACCACCACATGCCAGCTGCACATGCGCTCGTTCAACGACGGCGACGAGATCGTGGTGGAGCCGTGGCGCGCTGATGCGTTCCCGGTGATCAAGGACCTGGTCGTCAACCGCGGCGCGTTCGACCGGATCGTGCAAGCGGGCGGCTATATCTCGGTGAACACTGGTGCCGCGCCCGACGCCCACGCGATGCTGGTCCCGAAAGAGCATGCCGACCGTTCGTTCACCGCAGCGGCCTGCATCGGTTGTGGTGCCTGCGTGGCCGCCTGCCCGAACGCGTCCGGCATGCTGTTCACCGCCGCCAAGATCACCCACCTCGGCGAGATGCCGCAGGGCCAGCCACAGCGAGCCGCACGGGTGGTGGATATGGTGGCCCGGCACGACGCAGAAGGCTTCGGCGGCTGCACCAACATCGGCGAGTGCGCGGCCGTGTGCCCGAAGGAGATCCCACTGGACGTGATCTCGCAGTTGAACCGGGACCTCGGCCGGGCGATGGTCGGGGGTCGCTGAGCACTGCGTACCGGCGCTCGCGCCCTAGGAGGGTGCTGAACAAGGCGGCATCTCCTCGTTGGCTTTGGCGAGGGTGGCGGGCGGAGCGCCACCAATGGGTCCTCGAGCGGCGTTTCCGGTCAGCGCTCTGGGTGCGACAACGGGTCGTTGCGCCGGCCTGGTGTCATCCTGAGGCGCTCGGGGTAGGTGTGCAAGGGGTCATCTGCTGCCCGGCGGGGTGGTTCAGGCCAGGGCCCAGGCTCCGTTATGGACAGTCAGGCCCATGGCGAGGAGCCGGCGCAGGTTCAGGGCGGCGACGCGGTGGTGGAGCCAGTTGTTGTTCTTTTCGATCCCGCGGTAGGGCACACGCCGGGCGTCGCGGGTGAGCCAGGCGATCGAGCGTTCGACCATTGGTCGGTGTTGAGGGTAGGCGGCTTGGAAGTCTTCGTCGTTGGCGCGTTTGCGGTGTTCGCGTTGTAGCAGGTCGTGCTTGTGGAGTACGAGGGTGCGTCCGCTTTTGGCGGTGGTGCATCGCTGGCGCAGGGGGCAGTCGGAGCAGGCGGACGCGAAGGAGACGGTGTTCTTGGTCGACACCGGCCGGGTGAGGC
>PDSI01000004.1 GCA_002748415.1 Micrococcales bacterium
CTCGCGCATTGACCGCGCCGACATGGTGCACGTTCCGATGGGCATTTTCCGCCAGGTCCAGCGACCCACCTACGACGACGGCGTGCGCGCGCAGATCGCCCACGCGCGCGGGGGCCGGGGCCCGCAGCTGGCCGACGAGGAGTTGCAGGAGCTGCTGACCGGTAACGACACCTGGACCGTGACGGCCGAGCCCGGGACCGACACCGGGGTGTAACCGGCGTCCAGCCGGTGCGCGAGCGAGTCCGTAGTAGCCGAACCGGTCATTCTGGACCCTATGGCGCTGTTGGGGTACGTCGGGTAGCGGCGCGCCAGCGCCATACGTCTCCCGACAGCGCCATAGGGGTCGATGTGGGCGGTATACGCGGAACGTTAACTTTGGAGTATGGGGTGGTTCGGGCGCGGTCGGGAGATCCGGGCTCAGCGGCGGATGGGGTGTAGCCGGTTTGCCTGGGGCTAGCCCGCTGGCTTCGTGCAGGATTTGTGGGAATCGCACGACTCGCGGGAATCGCACGACGTGTGGGAATCGCACGACTCACGGGAGTGTCAGGCGTGTGCTGGGCTCCTGACCAGTCCGGGCCAACAGCCGACCAGTCCGGGCCAACAGCTGCCTAACTCCGTCGGCCACTACGCCGCGTGCGCATCGAGCGGGTGCTGGAGGGGTTGACCAAAGATGGGGACGCTTTTGGTACGTCGTGGGGTACCAAAAGCGTCCCCATCTTCACGCAGAGAGCTCTGGTCCGGCGAAGGGTTGCGCAGCGTGACACTCTTGCCGCGCGATCACACCATTACGGGGCTTTTGGCCGTCTTGGACTCGCGGGACAGCGGGGGCGGGCGTCTGGAACTCTCCGCGGCCGATCGCAATACTGACGGGATGACCGCGATCCTTCGTCATCCCGTCAAGGTGGTCTCCCCGCACCATGACGACGGGGGCGTGCCGGCGGGATGACAGGCACCACCCGGAACGTTGAATACGGCAATGACGTTCATCCAGCACGGATGACGCACGAAACACCGGCACGAGCGTGCCGGCGAAGGGGTCACGATGCACAGCCATTACAACGGGGTCAAGACCGCGATGCTGTTCGGTCTGATCGGCGCGCTCATCATGGGTGTCAGTTGGCTGCTGTTCGGGCAGAACATCACCGCGCTGGTGGTCGGCCTGCTCATCGCGTTGCTGATGAACGGATTCACGTACTGGAACTCGGCCAAACTGGCGCTGCGGTCGATGCGTGCCCAGCCGGTGTCCCCGCAAGAACAGCCGGGGATGTACCGGATCGTGCATGAACTGTCCCAGCGGGCCGGCAAGCCGATGCCCGCGCTCTACGTGTCGCCCACATCAGCCCCCAACGCGTTCGCGACCGGCCGTAACCCGCAAAATGCGGCCGTCTGCTGCACCCAGGGCATCCTGGAGATGCTGGACGAGCGAGAACTGCGTGGGGTGCTGGCTCATGAGCTGATGCATGTGTACAACCGGGACATCCTGACCGGCTCGATCGCCGGAGCGTTGTCATCGGTCATCACCTCGCTCGCCTACGGCGCCATGTTCTTCGGTGGCGGCGACAACGAAGGCCGCGGCGGCAATCCCATCGCCGCGATGCTGGTGCTGTTCCTCGGACCGCTGGCCGCCGGCGTTATCCAGATGGCCATCTCCCGTACCCGTGAGTTCGATGCCGACGAGGACGGGTCCCAGCTGTCCGGGGATCCGCTTGCCCTGGCTTCGGCCCTGGCCAAGCTGGAGCGGGGTGTCAGGGCGCGTCCGCTGCGCGCAGAGCGTGATGTGGTCAATGCCTCGCACATGATGATCGCCAACCCCTTCCGCCGTGGCGGCGGGGGCATGGCCAGCATGTTCTCCACCCACCCGCCGATGGATCAGCGGATTGCCCGGCTGGAACAGATGGCCCGGCAGATGGGTCAACTACCCGATGGTCCGTACGGCCGTGGCTTCGCCGCGGAGTAGGTGGGCTTGTGGGACCGGAACGCGATACATGTCTGTATGGAGACGGGTGCAGGCCCGCAGCGACGCATGGCTCCGGTCTCAGTACGCCACCGGGCAGGCGGCCCCGACCGCTCGCCGGCTGGCGAAATTGTGGGCGGCGGTCTTTTCATGGGGGTTGGCGCCGCGTCGTTGGCACTGCCTGGAGGTCCGAGGCCGAAAGAGCGGCATGCTGAGGCGTTTTCCGATCGGTTTGGCGGACCTCGACGGGCGCTGGTACGCCGTGTCGATGCTGGGCGAGTGCGCATGGACGCGAAACGTGCAGGCGGCCGGTGGTGAGGCGGTGCTCCGCCACGGGAAAGCGCACCGAGTCCGGCTGGTACCCGTGCCGGCCGCGGACCGGCCGGCGATCATCAAGACCTACCTTGCCCAGGTGCCAGGTGGGCGCCCGCACATTCATGTGCCCTACACGGCACCCGTCGAGGACTTCGTCCCGGTAGCGGCGCAGGTCCCCGTCTATGCGGTGGAGGGGTTGCGCCCGCCCGGCTGACGCCACCGGACCCTCAGGTCATGGACCGCGCGTGCACCGTTTCCAACACGCCGGCAATGCGCCGGGTCGAGTCGACAGTTTCGAGGCCGAGGCCGGCGAGCAGGTCCATCGGCCGCCGAGTGAGCCGCTCGTCCGATGTTTTCCTCATCCAGCGTTCCAATGCCCGTTGCCCGAGCCGCACCGCCCGTGACGTCGAGGCCACGTGGTCGGCCAGCAGCAGGTCGCCCCCTGGCCGCAGTACCCGGACGGCCTCGGCGAGAACCTGTTCCGGGTCGTGCACACTGCACAAGACGTAGGTGCTGACGACCGCGTCGAACGTCGCGTCCTCGAACGGGAGCGCGTGGCCGTCGGCACGGTACAGCTGAACGGACGGCAGCCGCGCAGCTGACGGAGCACTGCCGTCAGCCTGTTCGGCGCTGCCGGACCGGGATGTCACCAGGGTGGTCATCTTCGACCTCGCCTGCGCCAGCATCCCCTCGCTGGGGTCGATGCCGATCAACTCCACCGCAGCGCCGTACAGCGGCACGTTGGTGCCGGTCCCGATGCCGACCTCCAGCACCCGCCCACGGGCCCGCTGCACCGCCCACCGCCGGCCACGGACCAGGACCCGACGCTCCAGGAAGGCGGACATAGCGTCGTAGCGCGGCGCCACCTGGTCCCAGTAGTCCTGAGAGGCAGACATCCCTACCGGCCATTCCTTTCCTGGTGGCAGCATCCCCGCCCGCGGCGCGGACGGCGAACGTCCTGCCCCTGCACCAGCGTCCGTACCTGAGTAGCCGGTTCGCGGCTGCGGTCGTGCGTACGCAGGCGAACCGGTGCGCCGGGAAAGATCGTGGGCATGTGGCCTCCTGAGGGGATCGGTGAGGAGAACCGAACCCTATGGTAGGCGGACGCTCGGTGCGTGCGCAGTACGTGGCCGGGGCGGCGCGGGCCGGCAATCGAGAGGCACGATCGTGCCGATTCCTCCCGCCGGATTACGCGCTCGCCGGGAGCAATCCCGGATCGGTATGATCGTGCCGGTTGAAAGGTGGTGTGTGTGGTGGTCGATCCGGCGGTGCTGGTGGCGCGCCGGCATGCCCTGAGGCTGCGGCAGACCGATCTTGCGGCGTTGGCCGGGGTGTCCGAGAGGTTCGTGCGACAGCTGGAGGCGGGTAAGCCATCGGTTCGGCTCGACGTGCTGACCAAGGTGCTGGACACCCTAGGCATGGAGTTGGTCCTGCGGTTGCGGACCGGCGAACATCCATGAACCCTGTCACCGATCCGCGGGACGTACGCCGGGCTATCGTCGTCAAACAGGGGGTCCCGGCGGCCACACTGCGACGGTTGCCTGGCGCCGTCGAATTCGCCTACGAGGGAGCGTATCTGGACTCTGGTGGGCCGGCGGTTGCCACGACGCTGCCGTTGACGGACGAGCCGGTGCGCACGGTCGCAGGGGCAGTCCCGGCGTTCTTCGCCAATCTATTGCCGGAAGGGCGGCGGCTTACCGCACTGCGGCGCGCGGTGAAGACCTCGGCCGATGACGAGCTTTCCCTGCTGCTGGCCATCGGGTCGGATCCGGTGGGTGATGTTCAGGTGCTGGCCGAAGGTATCGAACCGGAGCACGGGACCGGCGAGGAACCCGTGGTGGACCACTTCGATGAACTCGACTTCTCCGTGTTGCTGAGTTCCTACGGCATCGGCGATCCGTCGGCCCTGGCCGGGGTACACGAGAAGGTCTCCGGGCGGATGCTCACGGTTCCGCTGGTACACGGCGGTGGGGCGCACCTGTTGAAGTTCCAGGTGCCGGAGTTCCCGCATGTGGTGGCGAACGAGGCGTACTTCCTTTCCGTGGCCCGCCGGTTGCGGCACCCGGTGGTGCAGGCCAAGGTGGTGCACGACCGTCAGGGGCGGCCCGGCCTATTGGTGACCCGCTTCGACCGGGTGACCGATGCGGACGGACAGCTGCAACGACTACCGGTGGAGGACGGTGCGCAGCTGCTGGGGCTGTATCCGGCTGACAAGTACGCGGTGACCAGCGAGGATCTCGCCCGCCGGGTGGGACAGGTGTGCGCGGCGAGGCCGGTGGCGCTGCGAGCTGTGTTCCAGCAGCTGGTTTTCGCCTGGTTGACTGGCAACGGTGACCTGCACGCCAAGAACGTCTCCGTCGTCGGCACACAGGGAGAATGGCGGGTCGCCCCGATCTACGATGTGCCGAGCACGGTGCCGTACGCCGATACAACCGCGGCGCTGCCACTGGCCGGACGCCGGGAGAACCTCACCCGCAGAGCGTTCTTGGGCTTCGCCGCCGACATCGGCCTGCCCCACGCCGCAGCCGAACTCACGTTGGCCGAGGCGCTGGCGGCAACTGAGCCGGTGATCGAGCAGGTCCAGGACGGGGTGATCCCGTTCGACCACCGACGGATCCAGGACCTGGTGCGGACACTGCGACGCCGACGCAGGGACCTGCACTGACGGCAGATCGTCGCCGGTGAGTCACCGCCCCCTCGCGGCATTGGCTCTGAGGCTGGCCCGCGAGGCCATGATGGTCTGCCGATAGTTGGCGAACTCCTGAGCAGCGGGGTAATGGCGGCCCGTGATCGCGTTGCGACTGGGCCGTTGACCAGCGCGGATGCTGTTGGCCATGTGTGTGGAACCTGGCCTGATTCGACTCTCTTGCGGACTCTGCGCGGATTGGCTTCGTCTGTAGGGCCATCCTCCGAGTTCTGCCCTGTCCAGAGAGTCCTTCGATGGTCAGGGGCACCACGTCCTAGTAGACCTTGGTCCTGCCCGCGTATGCCTGCCTCGCCCTCACTGAGTCACCCATGACGCTCCGGCCGGCCCTGGCCTCACGTGCCACCCGAAACACACGTGTCACCCGAAACACACGTGTCACCCGAAACAATGGCACGTCTGCTGCGACCCTGGCGCGGGCTTTCGCAACCTGCTCGCCCCCGAGGGCCTTAGCCCGGATCCACCGATCGGGGTCGGGCTGTGCGGGGCGTCCCTAGGCGGTCGCTGGCTCTTCGCCTCCGGACCAGATCGTTCGAACCGGCACTCGGCTGACAGCCTTTGGCGCGCAACCCATCTGGCAGCTGGGCTGCCCACCGACTGCGCCCTTCACGACCTGCAGCGTTTCTGTGCGAGCGCCCTCACTGCGGCGTGCGGCGTTGTGACGGTCCACGCGTCCGCGCAGATCACGCGCGGCGGCTACGCGCACCTCTGGCACACGGCCGAAGATCGCAGGCGGTCCGCATCCGCAGACCTCATGCCCGAGGTGCTGGGGTTCTGTGGATCCTGTGCGGACTGAAACCCCGTGACAGGGCTCTGACCAGCCCGAACGCGACCCTCTACCGATAGTTGACGAATTGGAGCGCCACATCGAGGTCGGCACCCTTGAGCAAGGCGATGACCTCTTGCAGGTCGTCACGGGACTTGCCGGTAACCCGCAGCTCGTCGCCGGTCACCTGAGTCTTGATCCCCTTGGGGCCCTCGTCGCGGACGATCTTGGCGATCTTCTTGGCGTCCTCCTGGCTGAGGCCTTCCTTGAGGGCGCTGACCTGGCGGTATTCCTTGCCGGACTGCTTGGCCTCACCGGTGTCCAACACCTTCAGCGACACCCCTCGCTTGACCAGTTTGGTCTTCAGCACATCAAGCACCGCGGCGACTCGCTCCTCGGTGTTGGCGGCGATGACGATGGCGTCCTGTCCGCTCCACTCGACCCTGGCACCGGTGTTCTTGAAGTCGTAGCGCTGTGAGACTTCCTTGGCGGCCTGGTTCAGCGCGTTGTCCACCTCTTGGCGGTCCAGCTTGCTCACCACGTCGAACGAGGAGTCCTTGGCCATGTTCACCTCCGGCAGGCACCCGGTCGGGCGCGCACATTTTCTGGTCGATGCGTCTTCTTGCTATCATTGCATGCGCTGTTGCGCCGACTGGCTCGGCCGCAGCACACCGAGGCAGGTTGCCCGAGCGGCCAATGGGAGCGGACTGTAAATCCGTCGCGAAAGCTTCGTAGGTTCGAATCCTACACCTGCCACGTGGGTGGGCCCGGGTGTGTGATGCCCGGGCCCTTTATCCATGCCCGGGGGAGCAGCGCAATGGTGCCAGGGGCCGATGCGCGAGCTGGACTGTGCGTGAAAAACAGGGTCAGTGAACGGGTTTGCCTATGCTGATCAGTGCAGCTGCGGTGGTCACCGGTGATGTCGTATTGCGACCCGGTTGGATCGAAACCGCTGACGAACGGATTGTCGCCATAGGCGACGGGGCGCCTGCAGGCCCCGCCGGTACTGATTTCGGCACGGGCATCGTGGTGCCGGGGTTCGTGGACATGCACGTCCATGGGGGCGGTGGCGCGACCTTCGGTCAGAAGGGCGGCCAGGGTGAATCCGTTGCCGACGTCGTCCGCACCGCCACCCGGTTCCATCGTTCGCACGGCACCACATCGATGATGGCTTCATTGGTTTCCGCTCACCCCGATGACTTGCTGGCCCAGGTGGCAGAGCTCGCCGGACCGGTCCATGACGGGCAGCTGCTCGGCATTCACCTGGAAGGCCCGTGGCTTGCACCCGAGCGGTGCGGTGCGCATCAGCCATCCGCGCTGCGCAATCCTGACCTGAACGAGATCAGGAAGGTCTTCCGCGCCGGCGACGGAGCTGTCCGCATGGTCACGCTGGCGCCGGAACTGCCGGGAGCGCTGGAGGCGATCCGGTTCATTGTCGACACGGGGGCGGTCGCTGCCATTGGCCACACCGACGCCAGCTACGAGCAGATCCGCCCGGCCATCGACGCCGGCGCCACAGTGGCCACGCACCTGTTCAACGCGATGCGGCCGGTGCACCACCGCCACCCTGGCCCGGCGGTGGCGCTGATCGCCGATGACGGGGTCCTGGTGGAGATGATTGCCGACGGGCTGCACTTGCACCCGGCGGTCTTCCGGGATGTTTGCCTGCGGGCCGGGCCGGACCGGGTGGCGGTCATCACCGACGCGATCGGTGCGGCCGGGATGCCGGACGGTCCCTACCGGCTCGGCGCACTGGAGGTGACGGTCCAGGACGGTGTGGCAACGGTTGCCGGCGCCGACACCATAGCCGGCAGCACCGCCACCATGGACGCCTCTTTCAGGTTCTCTATGCGGCACAACGGGTCCGGCGGCGAGGATGCCTTGCTGGGAGCCGTCCGGCACACCAGTATCAATCCCGCCCGCGCGCTGGGGCTGCCGGCCCGTGGTTTGCTGACAGGCGTGA
The DNA here is from genome assembly GCA_002748415.1 of Micrococcales bacterium. Taxonomy (GTDB): domain Bacteria; phylum Actinomycetota; class Actinomycetes; order Actinomycetales; family CAWJMD01. The sequence continues at coordinate 7,703 of PDSI01000004.1, forward strand.
CTGCGGACCTGGTTGTCCTGGACGCTGACTGGCAGGTCAGTGCAGTGATGCAGCGCGGCCGCTGGGTGGGCTAACCGCACCGGACGGTCATGTCGTGGTGGCGGTCCCGCATGTCGTGGTGGCGGTACCGGCCAGCAACGGCCAGGGTGATGGCGTGATTCTGCGCCCGGCGCCGATGCGATACCCCGTGGCCAGCGCTGGGGCCAGCGCCGCCGCAGAGCAGTGGAGTTGCAGAGCAGTTCAGATGGCGGCCGGGGTCCGCCCCCGCTGCCCTGCGAGCGCCGGCCCCGGCGCTTTGACCCTAGCGGTGGACAGGCCAGAGATTAGGTTCGGCGCGCCGGTGCCGTGTACCATAGAGCGCTGTTGCCCCGATAGCTCAGTCGGCAGAGCGTCTCCATGGTAAGGAGAAGGTCTAGGGTTCGATTCCCTATCGGGGCTCTCATCGAGAACCAGCGTCTCGATGCCCAGGCGGGATAGCTCAGACGGTAGAGCAAGCGGCTCATAATCGCTGTGTCGCGGGTTCAAGTCCCGCTCCCGCTACCAGTTGATACGAGCACGCCCACCGGCAGTAGGAGCAGACGCGATGGCCAGCAAGAGCACCGATATCCGTCCGAAGATCACGATGGCGTGTGTGGACTGCAAGTCGCGTAACTACATCACGAAGAAGAACAAGCGCAACAACCCCGACCGGCTGGAGGTCAGCAAGTTCTGCCCCAGCTGCGGCAAGCACACATCACATCGCGAGACCCGCTGACGTGGCCATCCGCCCGGGTGCACCGGGCGGCTAGGCTCGCCCCATGTCTGTGAACCAAGGTTTCACCGGGCGTGTCTACCCACCGGACGCCGTCTACGAGGTGGGGCGAGAGAAGATCCGTGAGTTCGCCGAAGCCGTCGCCGGGGCACCCAGCCACGGCCTGAACGCCGGTGGCCGGCCTGATGCTGTGGTGCACCCGGTGCACATCGACCCGCAGGCGGCCCGCGACCTGGGGTATCCCGACGTCATCGCCCCGCCGACATTCGCGGTCATCATCGCCCAGCGCAGCGACGCCCGCTTCATCACGGACCCGGCTGCAGGCATCGACTTCAGCCGCGTGCTGCACGGGGAGCAGTCCTTCACCCATCACCGGCCGATCGTGGCCGGCGACCGGCTGGTAGCGACGTTGCACGTCGACTCCGTCACCGTCCGGGCCGGCAGCGCGATGGTGGTCACCCGCAGCGAGATCGCCACCGACAGTGGCGAACCCGTCTGCACGGCGACCAGCATGCTGGTGGTCCGCGGCGAGGACGAGCAGGAGGCATCGTCATGACTGGACCGAACCGCGCCAGCCTGGCCAAGGGCGAGGTCGTCATCGAGCGATCGTTCCCGGTGGACCGTACCGACCTGGTCCGCTACGCCGGCGCTGGCGGCGACTTCAACCCACTGCACTGGGACGAGGCAACGGCGACGAGCGCCGGATTACCCAATGTCATCGCGCACGGCATGTTCACCATGGCACTCGGCTCTTGTGCGGTGGCGGACTGGCTCGGGGACCCGGGCGCGATCCGCTCCTACTCAGTGCGTTTCACGCGACCCGTCGTCGTGCCGGCCGATGGCCAGGCACAGGTGGATATCGTCGGCACCGTCGGGGAACTCACTGAAGACGGGGCACGCATCGACCTGAGAGTCACGAGCGCCGGTGCTGTGGTGCTGGGTAAGGCGCGCGTCGTGGTCGCGTTGGGGTGAACGGCTCCCGGCGCGTGACGTCACCTGGAGGCAGAGCCCTCGTAGGGGTGGGTTCTGTGCAGGCTACGGCAGCGGACCGTCATCCAAGTGCCACACGGTCCCGTTCAGCGGGGTCTTGCTGGCCACGACGCACCGGTGCCGCCCATCCGAGCGCCATACTTCTGCGGTAAACCGCGCATTGATCCCAGCCAGGTTTTCGGCCACGTAGCGGGCAGCTTCCTGCGTACAACGCTCCGGGCTGCCCGAGCCGGTCGTCCAGTTGGTGACATACTCGGCGTGATGCGCGTGAGTACACGGCAGCTGCGGGCTTTGTGGGTCGTTCGCCCGGGCCAGGCATTTGGTTACCCGGGAGAGGGCCTCACGGGTATCGAGCTTGGTCAGGTCCGCAGTCGATGCGACCGATTTCACGACCCGGCCAGGGCGCACCATGCACGCATCGTTGAAACGCCTCGTTTCGATATCAAGACTAATGGGCGGACCTGTGGGCATCAGGTAGCTAACGGCGCCGGCTTCATCGCAGGGGTGAATCTCGCGCCTCAGCCAAGCACCGGAGACATCACAGCCAACCGGCTCTCCGCTGTCCAGCATGCATTCGCTCGATGGGTCTCCCGGCACGGTGGTTCCCAGCGGCTTGTGCGGTGGTCCGGCCGTCATCGCGGGTACCTGCGGCCCGGGCGCGCTCAATGGCGGCGGATGGCTACTCCCCAGCTGAAAGTAGTTACTGATCAAGGTGAGCACAGCAACGATGAGAGCAAGCACATCCACCACGAGTTGCCAGCGCGGAATCCCGGAACCGCGAAGCCACCGGCCGGTGGGGCGGGGCGGAGAAGCGTCCTCGGCGCCACCCGGGGAATCGAGGTTCATCCGTCGACAGCGGCACGAGTGATGAGCGCCACGGCAGATTTACCGCTGGTGCAGTCTTCGCCGATTTCATGCGCCTGAATCTGGACCACGGTGACATTGGCGAGATCCGTGGTGAGTTGCTCGGTTTCCTTGAAACCGATGCTCTTGGTCTGCACTTGCCGGCCGTCGACGACCAAGGAGAACTCGATCAGCCCGCTGGACGATTCGGAACGCATGTCTTGCGCTACGTCCACTTTCAACGTTCCGGTCGTTTCAGCGAACCGGAACTCGATCTGCTCCATGTTGCCGCCACTGCATCCGAGCGTAGCTGCCATGGCCTGGATCTGCTCGCTCTTGCCCGCTATTTGATGGCTTCCTTCTTCCCAGTCGCCTGGATCGAAAGCGTCTGCCCTCAACAGTTCACGAGTTGTTCCGTCCTCGATCGTGATGACGGCGGACGTCGGTGTCGCGCCTGCAGCCGCACCGTCCGACCCCGGCTCCATTGTGGTGGGCGTGTTCGTATCGCTGCCAGAGCTTGTCTGGGTAGGTTCCGTTGGGGTGACACCAGTGGGATCGTCGCTCGCAGTGCCAGAGGGTTGGTTGCCAGCGGCAACAGAAGAGTCGCCGTCACTGTTGGCGCCGCCGCACGCCGAGACCACCAACACGACAAGCAGGGCCAAGGGCTTGCGCATAGCTCCTCCATGATCAGCGCGCCGATACACGAACCGCGTGTGGACGACGTGAGTGTGAGTATTCACGGTGATTTTCCCAGGGCCGGCAAGGTCACGCAACGGATGGCCTGCATTTCGGTGGCCGGCGCGACTGGCGCAATTTCACAGCCGCCCCGCCAGGCTCGTCACGGGGTCATTGTGTTCCTGGGGCCGGCGCCGCACAGATCTCGTCGCCGGCTTGCCCTGTGGTGCAGCAGGCTCGTCGCCGTCCGGTAGGTACGCTCGGTGCGGTGACCACGAACCCCACCCGGCTGGCAGACCTCACCACGTTGCGCGTCGGCGGCCCTGCGTCGCGGGTCGCGATCGTCGAGGACACCGATGCGTTGGTCGCGGCCGTCCAGCAGGCCGACTGCGCGGGGGAGCCGGTATTGGTCGTCGGCGGCGGATCGAACCTCCTGGCCGGCGATACCGGCTTCGACGGCACCGTCGTGGTGGTTCGGACCAGGGGCGTGCGGGTGGCAGATGTCAGTGCCTGCGGCGGGGCCACGGTGTGGGTGGCGGCCGGGGAGCCGTGGGACGAGTTCGTGGTTCAGGCCGTCGCGCAGGGGTGGGCCGGGATCGAAGCGTTGTCCGGAATCCCCGGACTGGTCGGGGCGACGCCGATGCAGAACGTCGGTGCCTACGGGCAGGAGGTGGCTCAGACCATCGCGTCGGTGCGCACCTACGACCGGGTCGATAGACAGCTGAGAACCTTCGCTGCCGCCGAATGCGGATTCGGTTACCGGTCAAGCCGTTTCAAGACGCAGCCGGGCCGGTACCTGATCCTCGAGGTGGGCTTCCAGTTCCGGCTCGGTGACCTCGGTGCACCGGTGGCCTACGCCGAACTGGCCCGGACCCTGGGGGTCGAACCGGGGCAACGGGCACCGATGACCGAGGTCCGTGCCGTGGTGCTGCAGTTGCGGCGTGGCAAAGGCATGGTGCTGGACGTCGCCGACCACGACACCTGGTCGGCGGGTTCGTTCTTCACCAACCCCGTGGTGCCTTCGGATGCGGCACTACCTCAGGAGGCGCCCAGGTATCCGGCCGGCACCGGGCGGATCAAGAGCAGCGCCGCCTGGTTGATCGAGCAGGCCGGGTTTCCCAAGGGATACGGGTTGCCCGGGCCGGCCGCCCTGTCCACCAAACACAGTCTCGCGGTGACCAACCGGGGTACGGCGACCGCGGAGGACGTGCTTGCCCTGGCCCGGGAGGTCCAGGGCGGGGTGAAGGAC
>PDSI01000132.1 GCA_002748415.1 Micrococcales bacterium
GGCAGCAAGCGTCGGACGTCGTGTCATGCGGATCCACTCCTCTGACGGGTGCGGCTACGACGCTCTCACTCAATCCGCGCTGAAGTCCACCGAAGTGTTCGCTATCTGGACATCTGAGTGTTCGACAGGTGGACCACTGGGTTGGTGGGAGGGGTGGCGGGATCCGGATCCTCAGCCGAGGTCCGAGGCCGGCGCCGCGGCCACGCCGCCCTTGGCTGCCCCGCTCAGCTGGGTCCAGTGCGACTGCACCGAGCCGTTCATGGTGACGTGGCGATAGCGGATGTACCCGTCCAGTCCCTGCACGGCCAGGACGGCCTTGGAACCGTCCCCGACCGGCGCGATGCCGATCTTGCCCGCTGCCCGGCCCGGAACCGTGAATACCTCCGGCGTCTTGTTCGCGTCCATGACCAGTACCGACATGGCACTACCGGTCTGGCATGAGGAGAACCAATGACTGGCGGACAGCGTGGAGGCCAGCGGCCCGTCACACGGCAATGACAGTCGTTGCCAACTGGAGGACTGGGTCTCGTCCTTGACGTAGGTGTTGGCTCGCCAGGTCTGCCCACCTTCGCGGGCGGTGTACCAACCCCCGGTCACGGCGAAGACCGGATCGTTGTCGGCGTGCATCACCTCGATGGAGTCGAGTCCGCCGCCGATGTCGCGCAACGGTTGCAGTGCTGGCTGCTCCTGGGTGCCGTCGAAGGTCAGGGTGTAGCCGTGCCGGTTCATACCGATGCAGGCGATGGTGACGCGGGTGCCGGCGGCCGCCGCCGACGGGTTGCGACATCTGCCCGAAGTGGTGATGGGGTGATAGCCGGTGTTCTGGGTCCTGTGCACCAGGTATCCGGTCCTGCTCTGGGCGATAATGTGGGTGAGGCCGTTGACGTGCGCGACGGCCGGTGCCCCGACCATGCCGCCGCCGAGGTTGGTCCAGCCACGGTCGCCTGGGTCGCGCATATAGGCGTTCTTGGTCAGCCCGGTCACGCTCAGGATCACGCTTGGCGGAGTGGGATTCGAGCTTCTGATCGCGGGTGCGACGGCGCTGGAACTGGCCGTCGGTGTCGCGGCGAGAAGACTCCCAGTCACGGCGGCGACAGTGACAGCGACCCGGCGGAACATGCGGCGGCGGGCAAGCGCGGGCACCAGGGACTCCGTTCGCGATGGGACGTCTTTCCCATCGAGAATCCTGTGCCGGCCGACCGCATCTCCGGCGCTTAGCCAGCTCGTTACCTATTCGTGATTACGGGCCGACGGGTATGTCGCCCTTTGCCCGGTTGCTCCTCGATGACCTTGCACCGGTGGAGTATCGGGAGCCGACTGGTTCGGCTGGGTCTCCCGGCAGCTGATGCAATCCCGCCGACGGGTGCCGGGTCGGGCTGCGCGTGGTCACTTGACCCCGGCTGTGGTCAGGGGGTCAGATCTTTCACGCTCGCCCCGGCGACGCCGCCCCGGCTGCCGCCGCCCACGGCGGCCCAGCTGCCCGCGCCACCCGTATCGTCGATGCGCTGGTGGCGGGGGACGCCGTCCCGTCCCTGTGCCAAGAGCATGGCCGACGAACCGTCACCGGTGGGAACCACAGCCATCTTGCCGCTCGTGGAGCCCTTGAGCTTGTGCAGAATGCTGTTCTCGTTGCGCGGCATGAAGATCTCGACGCGGACCCGCTCGTAGTCTTGGCAAGCCACCGTGGCGCGTTTGGCCGTGATCGCGGCAGCCACCGGTCCGGTGCAGCGAGCGTCCCAACGCTCCCAGCCGGCCGAACTCGGATAGCGTACGTATACGTTCCCGGTGGCGCCGGTGCTCGGGATCCGGTAGCCGTTGCCGTTGGCGAAGTAGACCGGGCCGTCCCGGTCGACCGCCACCGCGACGGATGTCACCTGGCCACCCAGGCCCTTCAGCGACACCGAGGGGTGTTGATCGTTTGCCTTGAAGCTGAACGCTTGTGGTGTGCCGTTGCTGCCGACGCACGCGCCGTGCACGGTGTCCTTGGACGTGACGATGGTCGGGCTGTTGCATGCGGTGTCGGTCAGCGCGTGCCAGCTGGAACGGTTGGTGCGGTGTACTAACCGGCCCTGGTCGTCGGTACCGACCAGATGCGTGATCGAACCGGACTGGGCCACACCGACACCAGGCTTGAGTGTGCCGCGCCCGTTTGTCCACCGGCCCGTACCGGACTCGCGCCAGTACCCGTGATCGGTGGTGAGCCCGCTCACCGCCATGACGACACCCTCGGGGCTGTCAGATGCCTCTGCGGTGGTTGGCAGCGACACCGCGAGCCCGGCGGTCAGGCCGGCCGCAGCGGCCAGAATGCCTATCCTACGGCCGATCGGACTACGGCTCAGAGACAACTGAGCGCCATGGTGTCGGAGAGGGTGCATCTGCACAGGATGGTCAATCTCGGCGAAGAACGCAAACATGCGTCACAACAGGAACTTTGGGTGATTCCGAAGTCACCAGGTGTCATCGACCGGTGCGCTTGGGTGTCCGGCCGAGCTGACGGCACGGCCCGGCCGGGGTTCAGCGCCGCCGGTGCTCGCGGTAGTACTCGACCAGAGAGCGGGTGGAGGCATCCTGCCCGGCCAACGCTGCATCGTCACCGCTGATGGCCGGATGAATCTGCAACGCAAGCTGTTTGCCCAACTCGACACCCCACTGATCGAAGGAGTTGACACCCCACACCACACCTTGGACGAAGGTGATGTGCTCGTACAGGGCGATCAGTTGTCCGACCACCGAAGGGGTCAGCGCCGGGGCGAAAATCGACGTGGTCGGTTTGTTGCCGGGGAATACCCTGGCCGGCACGATCTGCTCTTCCGTGCCCTCGGCACGCACCTCCTCTTCGGTTTTGCCGAACGCCAGCGCGGCGGTCTGCGCGAAATAGTTGGCCAGCAGCAGTTCGTGTACGTCGTTACCGCTGTCCTGCAACGGATGCTGTGGATTAGCGAGTGCGATGAAGTCGCACGGGATCAGCAGGGTGCCCTGGTGAATCAGCTGGTAGAAGGCGTGCTGGCCGTTGGTTCCCGGCTCGCCCCAGAAGATCTCGCCGGTGCCGGTGGTCACCGGTGATCCGTCCCAGCGTACCCGTTTACCGTTGGATTCCATCGTCAACTGCTGCAGGTAGGCGGCGAACCTGTGCAGGTACTGAGCGTACGGAAGGACCGCGTGGGAATCCGCACCCATGAAATTCGAATACCAGACGTTGAGTAGCCCCATCAGTGCCGGCACGTTCCGGTCCAGTTCGGTTTCGCGAAAGTGCTCGTCGATGGCTCGGAAGCCCGCCAGGAAGTCCTGGAAGTTTTCCTTTCCGATCGCGACGGCCAGTACGGTCCCCACGGCGGAGTCCACCGAGTACCGGCCGCCGACCCACTCCCAGAACCCGAACGCGTTGTCCGGGTCGATGCCGAAGTCGGCGACCTTGTCCAGGGCGGTGGACACGGCGACGAAATGTTTGGCCACGGCCTCGCTCGCGTCATCGCCGACGGCGCCGCGCGCCCGCAGCTGCTCGATCAGCCAGGTGCGGGCCAGTCGGGCATTGGTCAGCGTTTCCAGTGTGGTGAACGTCTTGGATGCCACGATGAACAGCGTGGTCTCCGGGTCCAGGTCCTTGGTGGCCTCGGCCACATCGGTCGGGTCGATGTTGGACACGAACCGGCAGGACAGGTCCGGGCTGACGTAGGGCAGCAGTGCTTCATAGACCATCACCGGCCCCAGATCCGAACCGCCGATGCCGATGTTCACCACGGTGGAGATGCGTTTACCGGTGATACCGGTCCATGCTCCGCTGCGGACCTTGTCGGCGAATGCGTAGACCTTGTCCAACACCTCGTGCACATCGGCGACCACGTCCTGGTCGTCGACGGTCAGGCGCGCGTCCTTGTCCAGCCGCAGCGCGGTGTGCAGAACGGCGCGGTCCTCGGTGGTGTTGATGTGCGCGCCGGTGAACATCGCCTCCCGGCGTTGTTCCAGGCATACTTCGTGCGCCAGCTGCACCAGCGCGTCACGAACCGCGTCGGTGATCAGGTTCTTGGACAGGTCGACGTGCAGATCGCCGGCAGTCAGGCTGTAGCGGGCGGCGCGGCCGGGATCCTCGGCGAACCAGGCCCGCAGGTCCGGGTTCAGGTCGATTGCCAGCTGTTGCAGCGTGTTCCAGGCGTCCGTGGTGGTCGGGTCGACGGGTGCAGACATCTGATCCTCCTGTGCGTGGAACCGCCGTTGATGCCGATTCGCGTGACGTCAACCCTAACGGCCCGCTGGAGGCTGTGGGTCGCGGTGGCCCGGTGTTCTGTGGCGGGATGCCCCGACGCGACGCTGTGATTGCCCGCTCGCGATCAGGAGGTGACCTGCAGCTTGGCGATGAGCCCGTGCGCCTGCGACAGCCGGTCCTGCGCTTGGGTGGCTACCGTGGCGTTGTACATCGCCATCCGGTTCGGCGCCACTTGCACGGTGAGCACGATGAGCCGCTCCTCGGGCACGGCGGCGTCGGGATAGGTGATGGTCACGTTGCGCTCTTGCAGCCAGCCCTCGTGCCCCTCCACCGTGAACCGCTCGTTGCGCACCACCGTGCTTCCCGGCATGACGTTCTTGTACAGCGTGCGCAGGATGCACTCGGCAGCCATGTCGGCGGCCGCATGCGGATCGTTGTTCGAGGACCCGGTGTCGATGGAAGCCGACCGCACGTATGCGTAGGCCGTGCCCGAACTGTCTTCGGCGATCTGCGCGGTCTGGATGGCCGAGTCGGACGACATCGACATCCACTGTTCACCCTGGACGTGACTCCACGGTTGCGGGAGCCGGGGGAAGGACAACCCGCCGGCCTGCACGTGCGTCGATGCGCTGTCCCGGGTGGTGCGGGTGCGTGTGGGCGCATGACAGATGGTGGGATGCGGGGTAGTGGCGGCGCTGGGGCTGAGGGAATCGGTCGGGTACACCCGCACGGACTCGGCGTTCTGCTGGCCGGCGTCGTCGTGGGCAGAATTGGCGATGAACAAGCCCGCCACCAGGGCGATCGCCGCTGCGAGCGCGGCGCCGGCAAGCCAACCGGTGCGTCGTGGGGCTTCGGCCAGTGCCCGCGCCAGGCCGGCGCGCCGGCCGGCGTCGTCGCTGACCTGCCAGTCAGCGGTCGCCTCGGCGGGCGCCCCGGATGCGGTATTCGCCTCGGCTGCGGCGTCGTCCGGGACCCGGGGCAGTGTCGTGTCGTAGTTCTCGGTGGGCGGTGCCGCGTACGGCTGGGCGCTGCTGGTGGCCTGCCCAGGCGCCGGCACGGGCTGTTGGGGATCATTGGTGGTGTGCTCGGTCCAGGCGTGTCCGTTCCAGAATCGGTAGAGGTCGTGGCCTCCGTGGGGATCGGTGTACCAGCCCGAACGTGCGCTCACAGGTGAAGTCTAGGCGGGCAGCCGCCGGCAGGAGGTCGAATCCGGGACTCGCGGGACATCGGCGAGAACGGTGAGCCGCGTCACGGCGAGGTTGCGAGGTCCCGTTCGTAGCGCACGAAGGCGTACTCGTCGTGTTGGTCGCGGGACACCTCGTGCCACTGTGCTCCCAACACGGGAAAAGTGGTGTCCCCAGCCGGTTCCAGGTCGATCTCGGTGAGTTCTGCCGCGTGTGCCACGGGCAGCGCCAACCGGTAGATTTGCCCACCGCCGACGACGAATGCTTGCTTGTCCAACTCGTCGGCGATGTCCAGGGCGTGTTCCAGGCTTGCGGCCCGGCGCACTGCCGGCCTCGGGAGTCCACCGGCAGCAGCGGTGCCGCTGCCCTGCCCGCATGGCCGCCCGGGCGGGCCCTCGGTCGGCGATCCGTCAGCGGGTGCCCAGTTCGCGGCGCGGGTGATGACCACGGTGGTCCGCCCCGGCAACGGTCTGCCGATCGACTCGTAGGTGGCCCGGCCCATGATGAGCACCCCGCCCATCGTCAGTTCCTTGAACCGGCGCAGGTCGGCCGGCAGCCGCCACGGCATCGCGTTACCGGCGCCGATGACCCCGTTGCGGGCGACGGCAGCGACCACGGTGACCGGCGCGCACGGCCGGTTCGAGTGCTCGGGCATGGCCACCTGTCCTAGACCGCGACCGGAGCCTTGATGTTCGGATGCGGGTCATAGCCGAGGACGCGGAAGTCGTCGATCTCATAGTCCACCAACCGGTCTCGGGGGGTGAACTCCAGTCGTGGCAGCGGCCGCGGTTGGCGGCTCAGCTGCTCACGCGCCTGGTCGAGATGATTGAGGTACAGGTGTGCATCCCCCAACGTGTGCACGAAATCGCCTACCTGCAAACCGGTTTCGGCAGCGATGAGGTGGGTGAGAATCGCGTAGGAGGCGATGTTGAACGGTACCCCGAGGAACACGTCCGCGGAGCGCTGGTACAGCTGGCAGGACAGCTTTCCGCCGGCCACGTAGAACTGGAACAGCAGGTGACACGGCGGCAACTCCATCCGGTCCAGCTCGGCAACGTTCCAGGCGCTGACGATGTGCCGGCGGCCGTCGGGGTCGCCGCGCAGCGATTCGACGACCCGCGCCAGCTGGTCGATGTGGCCGCCGTCCGCAGTCGGCCAAGAACGCCACTGGGCCCCGTAGATGGGGCCGAGGTCGCCCGCGTCGTCGGCCCACTCGTCCCAGATGGTGACCCCGCGTTCGCGCAGCCAGATCACGTTGGTGCGGCCTTGTAGGAACCACAGCAGTTCACCGATCACCGAGCGGGTGTGCACTCGTTTGGTGGTGACCAGCGGGAACCCCGCCTGCAGGTCGAAGCGCAGCTGGTGGCCGAAGACGCTGAGTGTCCCGGTTCCGGTGCGATCGTCCTTGCGGGTGCCGGTGGTGAGGATGTGATCCATGAGGTCCAGGTAGGCACGCACCGGATGATCCTAACGATCCCGGCAGCCGGACACACTCTGCCGCACGAGCACGGGTTGGCGCGGCCGATGCCGCAGGGAACCGGTATGCCGCGGGGAAGAGCGAGGCGAAGCGGTTCGGCGTTGAGGCGGGCCGGGATCGGCGGACTTGGGGGATGCCCGTCGAACCCGGCCCCACCACTCGGCCTTCCAACTACGAACCGGCCAAGCACTACAATTTGTAGCGGATGCAAGCGGCGATGCACAAATTCCGCGGACGGCTCCGCCGATGGTTGATCGTTAAGGTAACAATCAGTCTACAAGTCTTTACGCTGCGCCTTTGCGCCGGCGCCTACTGGCGAGTAACATAGCGGTAAGGGGTGCAACCGGGGGCGATGGCGCGCCAGGTTCGGTCAGGAGGAGATATGACGAGCGTCACCACATCGTCTGAAGCCGGCGGGACAGCGATCACCAACAGCGAACCGCATCCGGCGGGCTGCGATGTCGTCGAGGGGCCTCATCACGCCGGTGGTGCCTGCCAGCACCTGGAAGACCGGGCCACGGACGATGTGCCCAGCCCTGGGCTGCCCGCGGCTGCCCTCAGCGATGCGCAGGTGCAGGGGCTGACCGAGCTGCTGGACGGCCGGTTCGCAGCAGCTAAGAACCTGGTCCGGGACACGATCCGGGAGATGGATCTGCGCCCGGTGCAGTTCATGACGACGGCCGAGCAGCGTGAGTACACCGTGAGCGTGCTGCAGGGGTTCGCCGAGCGCGGTTTGGAGGTCGGTCTGCTCGATCTGGAGAACCCGGATCCGGGCGGTGCGGTGACTGCGATCGAGATGATCGGCTCGATAGATCTGTCGCTCATGGTCAAGACCGGTGTGCAGTGGGGTTTGTACGGTGGGGCGATCGCTCAGTTGGGCACCCGGCACCATCATGAGAAGTACCTGGCCGATGCCCGTGCGCTGCGGACACTCGGATGCTTCGCCATGACCGAGACCGGTCACGGATCCGATGTGATGTCCATTCGCACCACCGCCACTTTCGACCCGGACACCGACGAGCTGGTGATCAACACTCCGGACTTGTCGGCTCGCAAGGACTACATCGGCAACGCCGCCCTGCACGCCCGGACGGCCGTCGTTTTCGCTCAGCTCGTCGTCGGCGATCAGCAGCACGGCGTGCACGCGGTCTTGGTGCCGATCCGCGACAGCCGCGGCGCCCGGCCTGGCATCACCTTGTCCGACTGCGGTCGCAAGGGCGGATTGAACGGGATCGACAACGGCCGCATCTGGTTCGATCACGTACGCGTACCACGCACCGGCCTGCTGGACCGCTACGGCAGCCTCGAAAAGGACGGCAACTACTCCAGCCCCATCGACAACCCGAAGCGCCGGTTCTTCACCATGGTCGGCACGCTGGTGCGCGGCCGGGTCAGCGTGGCCGGTGCGGCGCTGAACGCCACCA
>PDSI01000042.1 GCA_002748415.1 Micrococcales bacterium
TGTGGCGCGTCGTCCTGAAGGGGCTTCGCGCCACCCTGACCGCCGCCCTGCTGGCCATCGCGTTCTCACTGCTGCTCGGGACCCTGCTGGGAATCACCCGGCTGATGCTGGGCCGGACCGCGCGGATGCCGGTGGTCGGATTCATCGAACTGCTGCGCGGCCTGCCGGTGGTGATCTCCATCTACCTGGCCTCACGAATGCTGCCCGAACTGGGTTTGGATCTGTCGTTCATGCCAGGCGGGCGCAACCTGTGGTACCTGGTGATCGGTCTGACCGCGTACAACTCGGTGATCCTGGCCGAGATCCTCCGGTCCGGGGTCAACGCACTGCCCAAGGGCCAGAAAGAAGCGGCTGCCGCGATCGGGCTGACCGAGTTCCAGACGATGCGGATGATCCTGCTCCCACAGGCGGTGCGGATCATGTTGCCTGCGTTGATTTCGCAGCTGGTCGTGATCCTCAAGGACACGTCGTTGTCCGCCGTCCTGGGCCTGTACCCGGAGCTGCTGAAGTCTGCGCAGCGGGTGTACCAGTCGCTGGACAATCCCATTCAGGCCTTGTTCGTGGTGGGACTGATGTTCATCTGCATCAACTACGCGCTGTCCCGGCTGGCCACCTACGTCGAGTCCCGGATGGCCAGGGGCCGGCGTGCGCTCGGCGCCGACGTCGAACAGCCCGCCGAGGCTACCGCGGGCTGACCGGCTACCGTCCGGGTACACCGAGGCGGACACCGTATCGCGCAGGAACCGGGATATCAGCCGACCGCTTCAGATGCGGATTCGCTGAGAGGTGGCGTGCTCTGATCGCCGCGACGGCCATTGCAGTCCTCGCCTATAAACCCGGCGAGGCCCCATCGTGAACGCTCCGGCCGACACCGGCTGCGTCAGTTGCCTCGCCAGCCGAGGTGGCGCCGTATCGGCGCTATCGTCTGGCAGCTGTGGCCCAGATCTTCGGCGAAGCGCCTCAATGGCCAGCAGCAATGCTCTCGCCGGCCCCGGTATCGGCCAGCGCGTCGCGGATCACCTGCCGGGACAGTTCGGCGCCGTAGCCGCGCCGGGCCAGCAACCCGGCCAAGCGCCGCATCTTCGCCTCGGGTGACAACGAGCCCATCGAGCGCAGTTTGCGCCGGACCAGATCGGTAGCCGCCGCGAACTCGCCCTCGGCGTCGACCTGGGCGAGTGCTCGCCTGGCCACGTCGTCGTCGATGCCCTTGCGGCGCAGTTCCGCAGCCAGCGCTCGCCTTCCGAGCTTGCGACCGGCATGCCTGCTCTGCACCCATGCCTCGGCGTACCGGACGTCGTCGACGAGGCCGACGTCTTGCATCCGGTCCAGCACTGCCGTCACGGCAGTGTCGGGGATGCCACGCCGGGCCAGTGTCTGGGCCAGCTCGGACCGGGACCGCGGCGCCGCACTCAGGCGTTGCAGCACGATCAGCCGGGCGACCTCGTACGGGTCCGACCCGCCGGCCGCAGCCGGCGGATCGCCTTTTCCTGACATGGCCAGGGCCTAGAGACCGACCGTTGCGGCATCGGCGGGCGCATCCACCTGCGGACCGACGCCGAGCTTCTCCTTGATGAGCTTCTCCAGCTCGTCGGCCAGGTCGGGGTTATCGCGCAGGAAGGCCCGAGCGTTCTCCTTGCCCTGCCCGAGCTGGTCACCGTCGTAGGTGTACCAGGCACCGGACTTACGGATCAGACCGTGCTCAACCCCCATGTCGATCAGGCCACCCTCACGGGAGATGCCCTGGCCGTACAGGATGTCGAACTCGGCCTGCTTGAACGGTGGGCTCACCTTGTTCTTGACCACCTTGACCCTGGTCCGGTTGCCGACCGGTTCGGTGCCGTCCTTCAACGTCTCGATACGGCGCACGTCCAAGCGCACCGAGGAATAGAACTTCAAGGCCCGGCCACCGGTGGTGGTCTCGGGGCTGCCGAACATGACCCCGATCTTCTCGCGCAGCTGGTTGATGAAGATGGCCGAGGTGCCCGTCTGGTGCAACGCACCGGTCATCTTGCGCAATGCCTGCGACATCAGCCGGGCCTGCAGACCGACGTGGTTGTCGCCCATCTCGCCCTCGATCTCGGCCCGCGGGGTCAGCGCGGCGACCGAATCGACCACGATCACGTCCAGCGCACCGGAGCGCACCAGCATGTCGGCGATCTCCAACGCTTGCTCACCGGTGTCGGGCTGGCTGACCAGAAGCGCGTCGGTGTCCACTCCGAGCTTCTTGGCGTAATCGGGATCCAACGCATGCTCGGCGTCGATGAAGGCGGCGATACCGCCGGCCTTCTGGGCGTTGGCCACCGCATGCAACGCCACGGTGGTCTTACCGGAGGACTCCGGGCCGTAGATCTCCACGATCCGCCCCCTGGGCAATCCACCGATGCCCAGCGCCACATCCAGAGCGATGGCGCCGGTGGGAATGGTCGCAACGGGCGCCCGGACGTCGTCACCCAGGCGCATGACCGACCCCTTGCCGAACTGGCGGTCGATCTGGGCGAGGGCCTGGTCGAGGGCCTTGTCGCGATCAGCTGGTGCTGGCATGGTCTGTCTCCTTCGTAGTTCGGCGCGGAGGCGCCGCCTGCTGCTTGCCTGCCGGTGTCGTGGACACTACGCATCACCACTGACACTTTGACTGCGCCGCCGTACGGGTGGGCCGCACGAACTGCCCGCCATCACTGCAGACGGTACGCCGTACAGGTGTTCGAGTAGCGACGCGACACGCCCCCGGGCCACAACGTACGCCGGCCGGCGCGGGTCGTTGCATTGGTATCCTCGCGTCAGCATGACCGGCCCCACCCGCCGGTTCCCGGCGCCACAGTCCCCCGGGGAACCGGCGCCTTAGTCCCCCAGGAACCGACACTGACTCCCATCGCCGCAGAACGGATCGACACCGCCGCCAATGCCGTGACGGTGATTCGCACCCTCGCCGCGCTCGGGCTGGCTGTGCTGTCGTTGCGGGAGGCATCGTTGGCCTATCTGGTGGCCAGCTACCTGACGTACTGGGTCGGCGACATTGCCGACGGGGCGCTCGCCCGCCGGACGGGCCAGGAGACCCGCACCGGCGCGGTCTTGGACATCACCAGCGACCGGCTGTGCACCACCACAGCGGCGGCCGCATTCATCGTCGTGGATCCGGCCGTGGCACTGCCCATCGGCATCTTCCTGGCCCAGTTCTGCATCCTGGACACGATGCTCACCCTCGGATTCCTGCCGTTCGGGGTGCTCAGCCCGAACTACTTCTACCTGGCCGACGAGCACCTCTACCGGTTGAACTGGTCGGCGTGGGCGAAAGCCACCAATACCTCCTCCGTGGTCATCGCCTGCCTGTTGGGCTGGTATCCGCTCGCTGCCGCGATCGCGGCCGGCTTCGCCATGGCCAAGGTGTACAGCCTGTGGCGGATGACCCGGCTGATGCGGCGGCTCGCAGTCGCCGGGACGGTCTCGTGAGCGGACTCATCACAGCCGCCCAACCGCTGGCCTTCGACATCCCGTGGAGCAACGACGTCATCGTGCTCGCGATGTCCGTGGCGGTCGCGGTGGCCTCAGCGCTCATCCCGGTCATCAATATCGAGGCGTTCGTCATGGTGGTCGCGGGCACCAGGCCGTATCTGGTGTGGCCGGCCGTACTGGCGGCCGCGATCGGGCAGGTGCTGGGCAAGTTGGCCATCTTTCACGCGGCCCGGCGTGGCGCCGCCTGGATCGACAGGAAACTGGATCACGACCGTGGCTGCGGCCTGTTGCAGCGCTGGTGGCCGGACCGCTGGGACGGGGCCAGGGTGTGGTTCCTGGACACCAGCGAGAGGCTGCTGCGAATGCTGGACCGGCCCTTCGCCGGCAGTGTGGTCGTGCTACTCAGCGCGGTCGTCGGCGTGCCCCCACTGGCGCTACTGACCATCGCCGCAGGCGCCCGGCGGACCAACCCGTCGTTGTTCGCCGCACTGGTGATGGCCGGCCGGTCGATCCGGTTCGCGGGCATCGCGTGGCCGGTGGCCACCGCGGCGATGTGATCCTCGGCCGCTACCGGGGCCGGTGTCGTGCTTGCAGACCGGTGAGCACATCGGCCCAGACGACGGTCACCATGATGATGCCGATGAACAACAGCCCGGGAACGGCGACGAACGGGAAGCCCACCGCCGCCACCGCCATCGACCCGAGGACCGCAGCGGCGGTCATCCACCCGGCCGCCCACGCATCGGTGCGGGCCTGCGTGCCGGCCAGTTCGGTGGGCGGTTCGAAGTCCCGCAGCGCACCCGACCCGGCTACCGCGACTGCGGCCCATCCGAGGCCGACGCCGGCCAGACCGATAGCCAGCCGCTCGCCGTCCGGCTGCTGTGCCCCGGTCAGCGCGACCAGCGCGATCAGCTGGATCAGCCCACCCAGCATCATGGTGGGCCCGTGCCCCCATGCCCGGCGGGTGAGCGACCACACGCCCACCGGGGCGGCCATGCCGCCCAGCAAGGCCGTCACCGGGGCGGCCAGGCTGACCCCGTCCCAGGCCGCGCCGCTCAGGGTGGGCGCTGCGACGACGGCCAGCCCCATGTGCGCCACGGGCACGGCGACGGTGCCCAGCACCCGGCGTGGCGGCTTTCCGAACGGGCCGGGCTGCCAGGCCGGCGCGGGGTCCGCGGAGGCGTTCGAGGCCGCTGCCGAGTCACCGGCCGGGTCGGACTCGGCCGGCTCGAACGAGGAGCCCGCCGGTGCGGCCCGGCCCAGGACAGCGGCCGCGCCGAAGGTCAGCGCGGCCACCGCGAATCCTGCCTCGGGTCCGGCCGCGGTGAGCACCCTCAGCGCCAGCACGGCCGAGCCACAGCCCAGGAAGGTGACCCACCAGGAGCCGGTCGTCCCGGCAGCCGGCCGCTCGTACCGGCCGGTGCGAAGGCCGGCAACTCCGAGACCGAGACCGAAGACGGCCACGGCCAGCAACTGCCAGGACCCCATAACCCCGGCCAGGACCGCCAGCGCCGCCCCGGCTGCGGCGGCCGCGTACCGGGCGGCGGCAGAACGCAGTGGGCCGTCCGCTTGCCCCAGCAACCAGCCGAGCACCGAGACCAGCCCTCCCAGCGCCGTCGCCGCTACCACGAGAATCCGTGCGCCTACGTTGAACTCGGCGACGCTGGAGGCGATGCAGACCAGGGCGACGGCGCTGGCGGCGAGGGCGGCCGGCACAGGTCGATCGATGCGTTTCATCGGCGGGTTCCGGCATCCTTTCCCAGGCGTCGCTGCACGGGTACGTCCATCGCATCGCACAACGCTTCCCACACCTGCCGGGGCGGCACCCCGGCTTCCAACGCTTCCTCAGCGGTCCGCCCGTCGAGCACGCTCATGCTCTGTGACCGGGCCACCGAAGCCGCATAGGTGACGCCGAACTCGCCCCGCATCAAGTTCCAGAACTCACTGTGTCGCACGCCCGGGCCTCCTCCCGCACCAGAACACTGTGCCTGACCCGGGCGATGGTCTCACATGCCCGCGCCCACGGCCCGCGGGCGGCAGCGGTGGGCTCAGCGTGGGCCGATCTCCTGCAGCGCGTAGAGCTTGTTCGCGACGTCCAGGGCGGCCACCTTGTAAGCCTCGGACAGCGTCGGGTAATTGAAAACCGATTCGACCAGGAAGTCGATGGTTCCGCCCAGTCCCATCACGACTTGGCCGATGTGCACCAGCTCGGTGGCCGAGGTCCCGAACACGTGTACCCCGAGGATCTCCCGGGTTTCGCTATGGACCAAGAGTTTCAGTACGCCGTAGGAGTCCCCCATGATCTGGCCCCGGGCCAGTTCCCGGTACCGCGCGACGCCGACCTCGTAGGGAGTAGAGCTCGCCGTCAATTCCGCCTCGTTGGCGCCGACGAAGGAGATTTCCGGAATGGTGTAGATGCCGATGGGCTGGTGCCGGCTCAGGCTCCCGTAGCCGGCACCCACGGCGTGCAGGGCGGCCAGCCGTCCTTGCGCCATGCTGGTCGATGCCAGCGCCGGAAAACCGATGACGTCGCCGACGGCGTAGATGTGCCCCACTTTGGTGCGGTAGTGCTCGTCCACCTTCAACCGGCCCCGCTTGTCGACGAGGATGCCTGCCTTGTCCAATCCCAGGGATTGAGTGGCGCCGTGCCGGCCGGCGGAATACAGCACCAGTTCCGAGGGAATGCGTTTGCCGCTTTCCAGCGTGGTCAGGGCCCCGTTCCTGCCCACCTGCACGGATTCCACGGTCTCGCCGAACCGGAAGCTCACGGCCAGGTCGCGCAGATGGAACCGCAGCCACTCCATCACTTCGTGATCGCAGAACTCGAGCATCTGGTTCCTGCTGTCCACCACCGTCACCCGGGCGCCCAGAGCGGCGAAGATCGAGGCGTATTCGATGCCGATGACACCGGCGCCGACCACGACCATCGACCCGGGAATCCGCTCCAGTTCCAGCAACCCGTCGGAATCGATGACGTGTATGCCGTCGAACTCCACCGACTCCGGCCTGACCGCGGTGGTGCCGGGGGCCAGGATGATGCGCGCCGCGGTGACGTCCTTGGTGTACCCCTCGATGTTCAGCGTATGCGAGTCGACGAAACTCGCGGTGCCGGTGAACACATCGACATGGTTGCGCTGCAGCTGGCCGCGGATGACCTCGAGTTCCTTGCCGATCACATGTTGAGTGCGTGCCGTCAGATCGGACATGGTGGTGTCGGCCCCGGGCCGGTGGGACTCTCCGTAGATCGAGCGCCGCACAGACCCGGTCAGGAACATGACCGCTTCGCGCAGGGTCTTGGACGGGATGGTGCCGGTATTCACGCAGACCCCGCCCACCATCGCCCGCCGATCGATCACGCCGACCTGGTACCCGAGCTTGGCCGCGGTAACGGCAGCGTGTTGCCCGCCTGGGCCGCTCCCCACCACCAGCACGTCGTAGTCGTAGTCGTGCGGCTCAAGGCGATCCGTAGGGTCTTGATGGGCCGTTGTGGTCTGCGGGTCTGCTGCGGTACTCGGCGTCTGCGGCATATGCGTTCCTGTGCTGGCGACGGTCCTGTCAGGGTCAGCGTAGTGGCCCGGCGGGCCACGCCGGAGGTACACGAACAACTCACCGTGCTGCCCGCAGAACTGTCGTAGGTATGAGCCACAATCGCCTCATGCCCGTCGACTCCCCCGGTTCTGCTGCGAGCGACCCACTGACCGGGTTCTCCGCGCCGGCGCGGGAGTGGTTCGGTGCCGCGTTCGATGCCCCGACAGCGGCACAAGCGGGAGCGTGGGCGTCGATCCGCCAGGATCAGCACACTCTGGTGGTGGCGCCGACGGGGTCGGGCAAGACGCTGGCGGCTTTCCTGTGGGCGCTGGACGGGTTGCTGGCCGGCGCCGGGCCGGATGCGCAACCGGGCACCGTCGATGCGTCGCAGCGGTGCCGGGTCCTGTACGTGTCCCCGCTGAAAGCACTGGCCAGCGACGTGCAGCGCAACCTGAGTTCGCCGCTGATCGGCATCCACGCGGCCGGGCAACGGCTGGGGCTGGAATTGGCGCCGGTCCAGATCGGCATCCGGTCCGGGGACACCCCTGCCGCGGAACGGGCCAGGTTCGCTCGCCACCCGCCGGACATCCTGATCACCACCCCGGAGTCGTTGTTTCTGCTGTTGACCTCGCGGGCCGGGCAGGCGCTCGCGCACGTGCGCACCGTCATCGTCGATGAGGTGCACGCGGTGGCGGGCACGAAACGGGGTGCACACCTGGCGCTGTCATTGGAGCGACTCGATGCGCTGACGGATCGCCCGGTGCAGCGGGTCGGGTTGTCGGCGACGGTTCGCCCGATCGAGACGGTGGCTCAGTTCCTCACCGGCACCCGGACGCCGGCCGAGGGCGGGCGGGCGGTGCAGATCGTCGCCCCGCCGGCGGCCAAGACGTTCGACCTCAGCGTGCAGGTACCGGTGCCGGACATGACCGAGCTGGGCGCCCCGACCGGTGACCTGTCCGGCAACGCGGCCGGGGAGGTTGCGCGGCACTCGATCTGGCCCGCGGTGGAGGAGCGGGTGGTCGACCTGATCGCGCCCAGCGGTCCACATCGTTCCTCGCTGGTGTTCACCAACTCCCGCCGGTTGGCGGAGCGGTTGACGGCTCGGCTGAACGAGATCTGGGAGCAACGGTGGATGGCAGCGGATGCCCTGGCCGGCAGCGCCGGGCAAGCGCCGGTTGGGCAGGCGCCGTCCGGGCAGGCACCGGTTGGGCGCCCGCCGGCGCAGATGATGGCCGCCGCCGGGCAGACGGCCGGCGCGCCGCCCATTCTGGCCAAGGCACACCACGGGTCGGTGTCGATGCAACAACGCGCGCTGATCGAGGACGACCTCAAATCCGGTCGGCTGCCCGCGGTGGTGGCCACGTCCAGCCTCGAACTCGGCATCGACATGGGCGCGATCGACCTGGTGGTGCAGGTGGAGGCTCCACCGTCGGTGTCCAGTGGTCTGCAGCGGGTAGGGCGGGCCGGGCACCAGGTGGGCGCGGTCAGCCGAGGGGTGATCCTGCCGAAGTTCCGCGGCGATCTGGTGACCTCCGCGGTG
>PDSI01000108.1 GCA_002748415.1 Micrococcales bacterium
CCAGCGGTTGCCGGGTGCCCGGGTGCAGCGGCGGTGGGCAGGGCTCAGGCAGGTCGGCCGCGACGTTGTACCAGTGGGTGGGGATCTGCGATTCGGGCAGGATCACCTTGGCGGTGCCGGCCGGAACGGTCGCGGCCGGGGCGTGACCGGCAGCCAAGGCGTGCTGCTCGGGCGAGGCGTGCTGCTCGGGCGAGGCGTGGTGCTGATCGGTAGTCACACCGCTGGACTGTAGCCCAGGCGGCGGCGCCAAGCATCGCGCTTACCTGCGCCGGGACCCCACAAGCTACCGCTCGCCGTCCTCGGCCGGCCACGGGTTGGGAGCGCACCCCTGCAGTCCCTTGGTCTGTTGCAGCATGACCGGTGCCTTGCGTCCGGGACCGGGGCAGCCCAGGTGGTAGTGACCGAGCCCGTGCCCGACCTCGTGGTTGACCAGATACATGCGGTACCCGGCGAGGTCATCGGGGTAGGAGTCTGCCCCGTTGCCCCAGCGCCAGCTGTTCAGCACCGCACGCCCGTCCCGCCAGCAGGACAACCGATGGCTGGTCTGCAGCGGCGCGCACAGCTCGTCGGTCAGTGCCGGGCTGGCCAAGGTCACGACGATCTCGGCTTGCTCGTCCTGGCCGACCGGCACGAAGTCCACGTTGTCGACCGCCTGCCACCCACGTGGGTCCTCGAGAATCCCGGCCACCCGCGCCGCGACAGTGTCCGGCTCGTAACCCAAGCCCTCCTCGACCTCGACGCGATAGGGAACCCGGCTGGCCCCACCCCCCTGGTCGTGGGTGAGGGCGGCGGGCAGCAACCGCCCCGTAGGTGTCGATGCTGCCGCCGAGGGCTGCTCCCCGGAGCGTGTCGCCCGGCCGGTCGATGCGCCGGCCGGCGTGCCGCCCCCGGTCCTCGCACCAGCGGATACGCCCGCCCCCGCTACGTTGTCCCCGGTGGCCGTCGCTGCCCCGGCGGACCGCGACCGGCCCGGCGCGGAACCGGCTGACGCAGTGGTCCCGGACACCTGCCGGCCGGCGAGCTCACTCGGCGACGGCTCAGGACGCAAAACGAAGAACGCGACCATCGTCACGGCGGCCGCCACAACGGCGATCCCAGCGGTCATCGCGGTAGTCAGCACCCGGGGCCGCCGGGACGCCGGCTTGGCCACGTGCTGGCCGCGATAGCCCATAGGGTGAAGAGTAGTGCGAATGCCAGGAATGATCCATGCACGAGCATCGTTATGATCTCCGTGGCAACTCAAGAACTCACAGCAGGCAATTTCGAATCGACGATCCAGGAGAACCCCATCGTCCTGGTCGACTTCTGGGCCGAGTGGTGCGGGCCGTGCAAGGCCTTCGCCCCGGTATTCGAGAGCGCGTCGGCCGAACACACCGACGTCGTTTTCGGCAAGGTCGACACCGAATCGGAGCGGCAACTGGCGGGCGCGGCGCAGATCAGTTCGATTCCCACGCTCATGGCGTTCCGGGACGGCATTCTGGTCTTCTCCCAGCCGGGAGCGCTACCCGCTCCGGCCCTGGAGCAGGTGATCAAGGGCGTCAAAGACCTGGACATGGACGAAGTGCGCACCAAGATCGCGGAGGCGCAAGAGCAAGACGAGGCGAAAGAGCAAGAGCATGCCTGACCACCGGCTAAACTGAGTCCGTCCGACAGGGGAGCACCCTCCGGTGCTGAGAGTGCGGGACGAACCGCAGACCCTCCGAACCTGATCCGGCTCGTACCGGCGAAGGGAGTCACGATGGCCTCTCGACTGCGGCCGGCCGGGATCCTGGTTTGCTGCGCCGCCCTCCTCGGCACCCTCACCGGGTGCAGCACCATGGGCGGCGGCGACCGGGACGCGACCTCGGGTGGCAACGCCAGCGGGGCGGGCACGCTCACCGTGGTCACCCACGACTCGTTCGAGCTGCCCGACGAGCTGCTGGCGCAGTTCCGCGAGCAGAGCGGCTATGAAGTCACCGTGCTGCGCAGCGGCGACGCGGGCACACTGACGAACAAGCTCGTGCTGACCAAGAGCAATCCCATCGGCGACGTGGCCTTCGGCATCGACAACACCTTCGCCACCCGCGCCACCGACGAGGAGGTCTTCGCGCCCTACCAGCCCGAGCTGCCCGCCGGCGTGGACCGTTACCTGCTCCCCGGTGACGAGGCGGGTCGGCCGGTCCCGGTGGACGTCGCTGACGTGTGCGTCAACATCGACACCACCTGGTTCGCCAAGAACAAGGTGAAACCGCCCGCCACCCTGCGCGACCTCACCGACCCGGCGTACGCAGACCTGATGGTCGCCCCGGGAGCCTCGACGAGTTCGCCCGGGTTGGCGTTCCTGCTCACCACGATCGCCGAGTTCGGCGACGACTGGCCGCAGTACTGGTCGAAGCTGATGGACAACGGACTGAAGATCACCTCCGGCTGGTCGGACGCCTATTACGCCGACTTCACCCAGGGCGGTCAAGGCGGAGACCGGCCTGTCGTGGTGTCCTACGACTCCTCACCTGCCTTCACCGTCCCTGAGGGCGCTGAGGCGTCCACGACCGCAGCACTGCTGGACACCTGCTTCCAACAAGTCGAGTACGCCGGAGTGCTCGCCGGCACCAAGAACCGGCAGGGCGCCGAGGCATTCGTCGACTTCCTGTTGAGCAAGCCTGTGCAACAGAAGCTTCCGGAATCGATGTACGTTTTCCCGGTACGTCAAGACGTGCAGCTGCCGGCGGAATGGGCCGCCCACGCCAAGCGACCCGATGACCCGTACACCGTTGATCCGCAACAGATTTCAGCCAATCGGGAGAAATGGCTGAACACCTGGACCGACATCACCAGCAAGTGAGAACGAGCGGCAGGCTGTGGCTGGCAGCAGGTGCCGTCCCGCCGCTGGTGGTGCTCGGAGTGTTCTTCGGGCTGCCGGTGGCCGGCATCCTGGCGCGAGGACTGTGGCCGGACGGCGTGTTCGACCCGGCCGGGGCCTGGCAGACGCTGGTCCGGCCCCGCACCGCCCGGGTCGTGTGGTTCACCCTGTGGAGTGCGGCGGCCGGCACGTTGCTGTCGGTGCTGGCCGGACTGCCGCTGGCCTACGCCCTGTACCGGTTGACCTGGCCGGGCGTACGGGTAGCGAGGGCGGCCCTGCTGGTTCCGTTCGTGCTGCCGACGGTGGTGGTGGGAGTGGCGTTCCGGCAGCTGCTGCGGCCTACCGGGCCGGCAGGCTTCCTCGGGTTGGACGGCACGCCCGCCGGGATCGTTGCCGCGCTGGCGTTCTTCAACATCTGTGTGGTGGCCCGGGCCGTCGGCGCCGCCTGGGCCGGGCTCGATCCGCGGCTGGGTGATGCGGCCGCGTCGCTGGGCGCCACCAAAGCGCAGGTCTTGCGTACCGTGACCCTGCCGATGCTGCGCCCGGCCATCATCTCCAGTGCATCGGTGGTGTTCCTCTTCTGCTCCACCGCGTTCGGCGTCGTGCTGACGATGGGCGGGGTCAGATACGCAACCGTCGAGACAGAGATTTACTTGCTGACCACCAATCTGCTTGATCTGCAGGGGGCGGCGGCGTTGTCGTTGATCCAGATCGCTGCGGTCATCGCGTTGCTGGGACTGACCCGGCGGGTTCGCAGTCACCCGGACACCGGGACCGGCGCCGCCGCGCGGGCGCCGGGACTCGCCGACCTGCCGGTGCTGGCCGTCAGTGCCACGGTGGGCGTCTTCCTGGCCGCGCCGGTACTGGCGTTGGTCACCGGATCGATGAGGACCGCGGGTGGTTTCGGGTTCGATCACTATGCGGCGCTGGCCGACGGATCGGCATCGGCCGCGCTGCCGTCGACGGCGCTGCAAGCATTGGGCAACACACTGCGCACCGCGCTGGACGCGACGCTGATGTCCGTCACGATGGGGGTGCTCATCGCGGTGCTGGTGACGCGGCCGTCCCGGTCGGTCGCCGAGCGCAGAGTACGGGGGTTTCTGGATCAGGTGTTCATGCTGCCGCTGGGAGTATCCGCCGTCACTGTGGGGTTCGGCTTCCTGATCACGCTGGATTCTCCCCCGGTGGACCTGCGCGATTCCCCGTTGCTGGTGCCCATTGCGCAAGCGCTGGTTGCGTTGCCCCTGGTGATCCGCACGCTGGTCCCGGTGTTGGCTGCGATCGACGACACCGGCCGGCAGGCCGCCGCGTCCCTGGGAGCGGGCCCGGTGCACGTCTTGCGCACCGTGGATCTGCCCGTGCTGGTCCGCCCGCTGGTGGCGGCGGCCGGGTTCGCCTTCGCCGTGTCGGTCGGGGAGTTCGGAGCAACCTCGTTCCTGGCTCGTCCGAAGACCCCCACACTGCCGGTGCTCATCTTCCGGCTCATCGGGCTGCCCGGGCAGGCCAACTACGGCATGGCGTTGGCTGCCTCGGTGTTGCTCGCGGCCACCGCCGCCGGAGTGGTGGCGATAGCGGAACGCATCCACACCTCCACGGGCGCACTGGTGTGAACGGAGGTGTACTCGTGCCAATGGAGGCGTACTGGTGTCCGTAGGGCCTGCCGGACCGCTCGCTCGTTGACCGGCGATGCGGGGCAATCGGTCTCTGCGCACCCTGGCCGGGCTGCGCTGCGGCCACGGTTAGACTGCGCCCAGGCAGACAACCGCAGCGAGGAGGACATCGTGGGTGCGTTGGTGTGGAGAGTCCTTGGCACCGGATCTGCGGTGGCGGCCGCTCTGGCCGCCCGCAAGGCGGTGCGCTCCGGTTGGTCCCGGGCGACCGGCAAGAATGCACCGGCCAACCCTGGCGCCCCCGGCACCGACACCAAGGAAGCCGTGCTGTTCGCCGTGGCCACGGGGGCAGTCGCCGGGGTGGCCCGGACGTTGGCCACCCGCAAGGCCGCCCGGTACTACGAGCAGTCGGCCGGGCATCTGCCCACGCAGCTGCAGCAGCGCCAGGGGACGTCGTCCCGCAACGGAGACGTTGTCCCAGAACGCCTGACCTGACACGGACCGTCAGGATTCGAACAGGAGGAGTTTGTATGAGCATGGCATGGAGAATCCTGGGCACCGGGTCCGCGCTCGCAGCCGCCGCGGTGGCCCGCAAGGTCGTGGCCGCAGGCTGGTACCGGGCTTCCGGAAAGAATCCGCCGCCTGCCCCGGAGGCACCGGACTGCGACGCCAAGGAAGCCATGCTGTTCGCCGCGACCTCCGGGGCCGCGGTCGGGCTGGCCCGGATGCTGGCCACCAAGCAGGCCACCAAGCTGTACACCAAGTCATCCGGGCAGTTGCCGCCGCCGGTACGCAAGGAGCAGCAGTCCATCGAAAAGAAGGCCCACAAGGCCCACCGGAAGGCGATGCGGGGCCAGCGAAAGACCGTGAAGTCACTGGAACGGTCGGCGCAGCAGGCGCGGGCCGACGCGAAGGCAGCACAGCACAGAGCCGCCAAAACACAGCACAAAGCCGCCAAAGCACAGCAGAAGGCCGCCACGAAGGCGCAGCGCAAAGCCGCCAAGAGAGCGCCGGCAAAGGCAGCCTGAGCGTGCTGCAGGCTCGGTCGCTGGTCCTCGACGGTGGCCTGGCCACCCACCTGGAGGCCGGTGGGGCGGATCTGTCCGGCCCGTTGTGGTCGGCCCGGGTGCTGCAGAGCGCGCCGGCGACGGTCCGAGCGGCGCACGAGGACTTTTTCGCCGCCGGCGCCGACATCGCGACGACCTGCACGTATCAGTTGAGCGGCATGTCGTTGCGTGCCGCTGGCTCGGACCCGGCCGACCTGCCGGTGCTCACCACCCGTGCCGTAGACCTGGCGGTACTCGCCAGGGACGCGATCAACCCGGACGGGCTGATCGCCGGTTCGGTCGGGCCGTACGGGGCCTGCCGGGCGGACGGGTCGGAGTACACCGGTGACTACGGGCTCGGCACAGGAGCGGCCAGAGTGTTGCGGGATTTCCACGTTCCCCGGCTGGAAGCGTTGCTGACCGCCGAAGTCGACGTGCTGGCCGGCGAGACGGTCCCCAGACTGGACGAGGCGCTGGTGATCCTGGACGTGGTCGCGTCCCTCGGCGCCGCAATCCCGGTCTGGTTGTCGTTCAGCGTGTCTGCGGGCGGGCTACGAACCGCGGCCGGGGACCCGCTGCGTATGGTGGCCCAGGAGTTGGCCGGTGCGGAAGGCCTGGTCGCGGTCGGAGTGAACTGCTGCGACCCCGCCGACGTGCTCCCTGCCTGGGACGAATTGCGATGCGGCGCAACGGATCTGCCCCTCATAGCCTACCCGAACAGTGGGGAACGGTGGGATGCTGCCGCGAACGGCTGGGCCGGCGATCCCGGGTGGCCGGCAGACCTGCTGGCCGGCTGGTGGGACCGACGCCCGGCCGTACTGGGCGGGTGCTGCCGCACCGGACCCCGCCGGGTGGCCGAGCTGGCCGCCGCGCGCAACGAACGCTGAGGCGACCCTCCCGGGCCACGAGGCGATCCGGGTGCGGTGGCCCGCCGCGCGCCGCTACGCTGGCGCGGTGACCGAACGCCGCGACGCACCTGCGACCGATCAGCCGGCGACATCCCCGGACGGGATGGCACCCGGCCGCGACGTCATGGGCGAGGTCGATTCGATCTCCGATTCGTTCGCCACTGCGGTGGCCCGCAGCAATGCCATCGAGGCCGATCTGGACGCCAATCCGGGCGCCTACCGGGTGCTCACCGGTGACCGGCCCACCGGCCCGCTGCACCTGGGCCACTACTTCGGCACGCTCCGCAACCGAGTCAGGTTGCAGGACAGGGGTGTTCCCATCGTGTTGGTCATCGCCGACTACCAGGTGATCACCGACCGGGACACGCTGCCGGAGCTGCGCCGCACGGTGCTGGAACTCATCGCCAGCTACCTCAGCTGCGGGATCGACCCCACTCGCACCACCATCTTCACGCACAGCGCGGTGCCGGCGCTGAACCAGTTGATGCTGCCGTTCCTGTCGCTGATGGGCCACGGCGAGCTGCTGCGCAATCCGACTGTCAAGACCGAGCTGGAGGATTCCGGTGGCCGGGCCTTGTCCGGCCTGCTGCTCACCTACCCGGTGCACCAGGCGGCCGACATCCTGTTCTGCCACGGAAACGTGGTGCCGGTGGGACGGGACCAGCTGCCGCACATCGAGGCCACCAGGTTGGTGGCCCGCCGGTTCAACGAGCGATACGCCGGTGGCCGGCAGGTGTTCACCGAACCGAGTGCCTTGCTGTCGCAGGCCCCGGTCCTGCTGGGCACGGACGGAAGCGCGAAGATGTCCAAGTCCAAGGGCAACACCATCGACCTGGCCCACTCCGAGGACGAGACGGCCAAGCGCATCAAGCGCGCTAAGACGGACCCGGACCGGCATATCACCTACGACCCGGCCAACCGCCCCGAGGTGGCGAACCTGCTACTCATCGCCGAGCTGTGCCGGGCCGCCGACACCGGCGAGGTACCCGACCCGGCCGGTCTGGCAGAGCAGATCGGCGACGGCGGCGCAGGCACACTGAAGAGGATCGTCACCGAAGCGGTGAATGAGCATCTACGCCCGCTGCGGGCCCGGCACGCCGAGCTGATGGCCGATCCCGCTGCGCTGTTCGCCATTCTGGCGCAGGGCAATGCCCGCGCCAACGAGATGGCGGATGCGACCCTGAACACGGTGCGCTCAGTGATGGGAATGGACTACTCCGGCTGAGCCTCACAACGAGACGAGGGTGATCAGCGCCGCGATGGCGATCAGTGCCACGACGTACTTGGTGGTGCGGCTCATGCCTCGCAAGAACCCGGTCCGCTGCCAACCGGCAGCAGCCGTGGGTTGTCGATGGTCCCGCCGTCCCGGCCGCGGCGGCAGCGCCCGGGATCCGGTCGGCGCCGAGGAGTGGATACCGTTGTCGGTCAGGCGAGCCCGCACCTCCCAGTCCGGGATACGGCGGCGGCGGCCCCAGTCCTCGGTTGCCCTCTCCAGGCGGGCGTTCACCATGACCATCTCGCCTTTGTCGACGACGTCCGGCAACGCCTGGAGCCATTCCTGGAACCCGGAAGCGGGCACCACGCGCACCCCGCGCAGGGTTCCGTTGCGCAGGTCGCCGGGCAGTTGATCTGCACCGACCACGAGTACCGGCTCGATGGGGCGCAGCACCACCAGCTCCAGCGCCTCCGCCGTGCGCCGCACACTGTCGACGTCCTGCGCGGTGTCACGTTCCTGAATGAGGAACGCACCGGCCCGGCTGCTGAGCACATGGTCCAGCACAATCCGACGATCGTCGACGACGACAAACCGCCGATGCAGGCTGAGTGAGGACCGATGGGCATCCAGCGCCTCGGTCACCGGGGTCGGCATGGGTCTTGTGTACCACCGGCGACTGAGAGCTTGCTGGGAAACCGGGCGCAGTAGCCCTCTCGGGAGGCCGGCGAACCAGTGACGAGGCTCAGCCGTCGACCCGGAGCCCGTCGGCGTTGGTGGTGACCCCGCCCAACGCGGCGGCCAAATGCGTCACGATCGCTCGAATGTGGTTCTTGGCCATCTCCCGCTCCAGGCGCATCGGCTCGTCCACCTGGTCGGTGAAACGGTAGATGTCGCGGGCAGGCTGCCAGGCTACCTCGTAGCAGTACCGCGCCAGCCCGGACGGGCAGTGGCGGACCCCGTCGATGTCCTGCACCGGGTAGACGTAGACGCCGAGCAGGCTGTCACCGGTCAGCGGCACCCGTACCTCGAACCGCTCCGGGTCCGGCTGGTTCAGCCCTACCGCGGCGGCGTCGATACGCCATGCCTGCTCGTGCAACGCGGCGCGGTCCGCCGGTCGCAGATCCGCCTCCGGCGCCGACTGAGGTTCGCGATACAGAAAGCTGAGGTCGTCGGCCGGCAGGTAGGCGCGTGGCTCCACGTGGCGCACCTGGGACAACAGTTCGGCGGCCGAGATCAGCGGGGCTGCCCACACGATCAGGTCGACGCGCGCGTCCGGGTCGGGCACCACCGCGCAGCCGCCGCTGGCGTCGACGTCGACGATGACCCCGGCCCCGATGCGCCTGGCTACGGCGAGCAGCGCGAGGACGACGTCGAGTTCCTGGTCTTCGGGCATCCCGGCCGGGAAAAGCCGGTACAACCCGTCGGCGTCGGGTAGGTCCGGGTCGGGCCGCTCGCCACGCTGCGCCGGCACAACCAGTTGGAACAGCCGGGTCCCGCCCCGGCCGGCCAGTGGACCGTGCAGAGCGGCCGCGTCCCCGAGCCGCAGCCGGGCCTCACCGAACGGTTCAGCAGCGGGGAACAGCTCACGGAACAACCGGTCGACGTGCTCCGGCGATACCTGGACCGGGGCGACGAGCACGTGGAACGCCAGCATCACCTCCTCGGCCTGGCGGGCGTCTGCCAAGGCCCGCTCATCGACCGATGAGAACTCCTCGTGATGCTCCCATCCGTGGAGCCCGGCGACCATCGTCTGTCAACTGTCGGTGGGCTGGGCGCCGGCCAGGCGGCCGGTGTCGTCGAATCGCTGGAAGTTCAAGTACGAGCGGCTGGCGGTGGGACCTTGCTGCCCCAGATACCGCGACCCGTACTGCGGCGAACCGTAGGGGTGATCAGCGGGTGAGCTGAGCCGGAAGAAGCACAGCTGGCCGATCTTCATGCCCGGCCACAAGGTGATGGGCAAGG
>PDSI01000007.1 GCA_002748415.1 Micrococcales bacterium
GGCCCTGGAGGAACCGCTCGCCACCACCGCGGACACCCTTCGACAGGCCTGGCAAACGTGGGCCGACGGCCCTCCCGAGCCGGTCGGCCTGGCGGCCCATCTGGAAGGTCATTTCGATGCCGTCGACGTCGCGCTCGCCGACCTCCGAAGCGCGGTGACAGCCGAACTGGACCGCCACGACGCGGCATGGCGCGCCGTGGCCGGTACTCTCGCCGGGTATGCAGCCCAGGCAAAGAAGTGCGGCGGGCTCGCTCCGCGGCGTAACGCAGCGAGGGCCGCCCTTACCTGGCTCAAGCAGGAGGACAACCACCTCAAGAACCAACGCTTGCGACCGATCGCCGACGAAGCCAAGGCCATCTGGGCCGCGCTGCGCCAAGAGAGCAACGTCGACATCGCCGGCATCACCCTCGAAGGCACGTCCACCCGGCGCCACGTCGAGATCGCCGCATCCATCGACGGCACCGACGCCCCTGGTGTCACGGTGCTCAGCCAAGGCGAGTTACATGCCTTGGCCCTGGCGCTGTTCCTCCCGCGAGCCACCATGCCCAGCAGCCCGTTCCGCTTCATCGTGCTCGACGACCCGGTCCAGGCGATGGATCCCGCGAAGGTCGACGGGCTGCTCGACGTGCTGACCCAGCTGGCCC
This sequence comes from Micrococcales bacterium, assembly GCA_002748415.1. GTDB lineage: Bacteria > Actinomycetota > Actinomycetes > Actinomycetales > CAWJMD01. The sequence goes on from PDSI01000007.1 coordinate 645, forward strand.
GCAACCGCCAAGTCGTCGTCTTCTCCCACGACGACCGGCTTGCCACGGCCGCCCGCCACGCGAGTTCGGACGCGACGATCGTCAAGGTCACCCGCGAGGAGGGATCACGGGTGCACGTCAGCGGCGAGTCCGACCCGGCGCAGCGCTATCTCATGGACGCCTGGGCTCTCATCAAGGACGAGGGCATCGATGAGCCGACCACCCGCAGAATCCTGCCCGGCATTCTCCGGCTCGCGGTGGAAGCGGCCGCCCGGGACCGGTTCTTCACACACCTGTATGCCACCGGCACGTCGAGAGCCGACGTCGAGCAAGCGTGGGAATCGGCACGCAAGACCAGCGCCAAGGTGGCGCTGACGGTCTACGGCGAGGCACGTCACGACCTGACCCCCTGGCTGAACAAACGATCATATCGGCGCCGTGCACTGGGCATCTGCACGTCGGGTATGCATCACGGTGCGGCCGGGGATCTCGTGTCCGCTCACCGAGATGTCAAGGACCTGGTAGCCGACATCGCGAGAACATCGTGACCGACCCCGGCCAAGGCCTGCTCGATGCCGCCCGCCTCCTGCTGAGCCACAGCGGGCCCAGCGTGCCGCAGCGTCGACGAGGTGCCTGTTGGTTGGCTCGCTCGGCCTTGGAGTCCGCGGTCGATCGACTCCTGGCCGATCGTGGGATCGACGCGTCACGAGCGTCGATGCGGGTCCAGCTCATTTGCTTGCGCGCGGTCGGCGGCACGGGGGAGACCGCACACGTCGCCGAGCACGCCTGGGCGGGCCTGTCCACGGCCGCCCATCAGCACGCCTACGAACTGGCTCCGACAGTCGCCGAGACGGCGCACCTGATAGCGCTGGTCGAGGAGGTGGTGTCGGCTGCCACCAAGGCACCTGCGAATCCGGCGCCCGCCGGTGCCGAAGCCCGGTAAGCGCCCCAGCCCGGTCAGGCCGGAACGCCGGGGGAGTTGCCCGGGGCCGGGCGCCGGGGCCAACGAAGACCGGCCTGGCTGCCCATGGTGGCCCTCAGGCGGCCGGGATCGGCCTCCGTTCCTCCGGTACAGCGCCCGCCGAATGCGACCTATTGCGTCAACCCAACAGCCGATCCTGCCCCTGGTGTCCGGAACTGGCTAGCTTGGACGACAGACCAGTCGAAGCATCACTCGTGCTTCAGAACCTCAAGGGAAAGGACACCGAGATGCAGTTCATGCTTCAGTACTTCTACGACCCCAGCGCGGAGCCACCCCAGGACTCTCCGGAGGCCGGCTGCGAGGTCCAGGAGTGGATGGCGCTTGCCAAGGCCATGGCGGAGGCCGGCGTGGCCGTTTGGGGGGCGCCGTTGCTACCCCCGGAGACCGCGACCACCCTGCGCAAGACGCAGGGCTCGTTCGCCACGACCGACGGTCCGTTCGCCGAGGCCAAGGAGATTCTCGGGGGCTTCGACGTGATCGAGGTCGCCGACCTCGATGCCGCCCTGGAGTGGGCGCGCCGGGTGCCCGGAGAAACCTGGACCGTCGAGATCCGCCCAGTCATGAACCTCGACGGCGTGGGGTAGCCCGTGCCCAATAGCACAGCCTCACGAGGGTCGGTCGTGGCGGCAGCCTTTGCCGCCCACTGGCCGACCCTCGTGGCCCGGCTGGCCCGGCGCTACCGCGACCTCAGCCTGGCCGAGGAATGTGCGGCAGAGGCTTTCGCCGAAGCGACGAAGGCATGGCGCGGCGGTATGCCGCAGGAGCCGGGCGCCTGGCTCTGGACGATCGCACAGCGAAGGGCGGTCGACCGGATGCGCCGCGAGGCGCGCTTCGCCGACCGCACGCACCTGCTGGCCCAGCCCAACGGCCCGGCACCCCGGGAGGCCGACGACCCGGTGACCGACCACCTGGCTCTGTTGTTCGGTATGTGCCACCCGTGTCTGTCACCGGATTCGCAGGTGGCGTTGACCCTTCGCTGCCTCAACGGCCTGTCGACGCGACAGATCGCCACCGTCTTCCTCACCACGACCGACACGATGACCCGGCGGCTGACCCGAGCCCGCACCAGGCTCGCCGCGAATGCCATTCCCTTCCAGATCCCCGACCCCGAGCGGTGGCCGGAACGGGTCGACAAGGTGCTCGAGGCCATCTATCTCACCTTCACGGCGGGGCACGCCTCCTGTGACGGCTCTACGTTCATCCGCGGCGACCTCTGCGACGAGGCTCGCTGGCTGGCGTCGCTGGTCGAGCGCTTGGCTCCGCACGACCCGGAGGTCCTCGGGTTGGTGGCGCTGCTCGATCTGACCGATGCGCGTCGTCCCGCACGTATCGGTGAAGACGACGCCCCTGTGTTGCTGGCCGACCAGGATCGTCGTCTCTGGGACCGCGACCTCATCGCGTCCGGGCGGCAACGCCTGACGCGAGCCTTGCGCCAGAAGCGCCTGGGGCGTTTCCAGATCCAGGCGGCTCTGGCCGCCTGCCACGCGATGGCCCCGACCTGGGAGCAGACCGACTGGCGGACTGTCGTGCACTGGTACGGCGCGCTCCTGGCCTTCGACGACACTCCAGTGGTGCGTCTCAACCGCGCGATCGCCGTATCCTGCGCCGGTCGCCCGGCCGAGGCGCTGCGTGAGCTGGACGACCTGCGCGACGCCCTGTCGGGCTATCACTACTACTGGGTGGCCCGATCTGAGGCCCACGAGCGCGTTGGCAACCTTTCCGATGCCGCCGACGACCTGCACCGGGCTCTGGCCCTCGAACCACACCCCAGCGAGCTGATCTGTCTGACAGCCCGGTCGACCCGGCTCGGTACGCCGGCAGATCGCGCGGGCACTGGACGCAACGGAGTCGAGTGAGGAAGGAGCGCGTGAAACGCAGCACATGCCTGTCACGAGTGCGGCGGTTGGGCGTACTCACAGACGACGCGAGCGCAACCAAGCCGATGGACTTCGAGCATGTCGGCAACCAGCCCCGCGGCCGTGGGGGCATGCTCCGCCGCTTCGGTGCTCAAATGCCCCCCACGAATCGGCCAGGCGACAATACTCCTGCAGGGTCGAACTCGTTCTTCACCCGCCGCATCACCTCAAGGCCGGGCACGGCGTCGTCTCCCCACACATCCGTGTCGTTCTTCACCTGTGCCGGTGCGTCAAGGACCACCAAGCTGCCGCCCAACTCGGTGCACAGCCGCCGTAGCGTGGCCACGGTGCCCGGCGCGTCCGCATCTGCGCTCATCGCTGCGGTGAACACACCGACGCCGGCAGACCCGCGGATCCGGACGCGCCGCCGGGTGCATTCCGGGATCAGATCCGGGATGCCGGACAGCCGCGTCGTCAACTTGAACAACACGTCGCCGGGTTCTCCGGGGAGCCGGTTGAGCCACGATGAGTCTGCGGAATCGATGAGCGCCACCGCGTCGAGTCCTTGGTCGCTCAGCATCGTGGTTAATGCGCAGACCCGCGCGGCGACGCCTTGGTGGGTGCCGCCGAACAGGACCGCGCAGCGGATCTGGTCTGTTTGATCTGCGTCGAGTTCGATGGCTCGTGGTGCCAGCTGAGTGTGCAAGAGCATCGAAAGGGTCTGGGGAAGCGCGGATCCTGGGATCGTGGTCGTCGTCCATTGCGATGCGGCCGGAACCGGGTGCAGCCGGAAAGTGGCCTGGGTGATCAGCCCAAGGGTTCCGTACGATCCGGTCAACAATTTGCCCAGGTCATAGCCGGCGACGTTCTTGACCACCTTGCCGCCGGAATGAGCGATGGTGCCGTCGGCTCGAACGAAGGTGAGCCCCAGCAGTAGGTCGCGGGGTGCGCCCACCCAGAGCCGGCGCGCCCCGCACAACCCGGTGGCCAGCATGCCGCCGATTGTGGCGTCGCCGACGGGATCGTCGATCACCAGCTCTTGGCCGCTGTCGTGCAGCCGTTGGTTCAGCTCGGTCAAGCTCAATCCGGCCTCGGCGGTGGCGATCAGGTCACCGGGCTGGTGCTCCACCAGCCGGTTCATGTCACCGGTCTCGATCAACACATCCACTCGTGCCGGCGGCCGGCCCCACGTGAGCTTGCTGCGGTGTCCGGTCGCCACCGCGCTGCCGCCCAGCCGGTGCACTCGCCGCAGCAGCTCGGACGTCTGCTCCGTGGTGCCGGGCCGTGCGACCACGGCGGCCGGGACGTCATCCACGGCATCTTTGTTCGTGCCGGCGCGCATCGGGCACGCGGTTTCCAACTCGGCCAGCAGCGCGGTCGGACTCATCAGAACACCTCGCCGAGGCCGGCCTCCTGCAGGGGGTGCGGGCCGGTTCGCCGCCCGGGCCGCTCGCCGCACAAACGGGGCATCGGGTAGATCTTGCCGGGGTTGGCAATGCCGGCGGGATCGAAGGCGCACCGCAGCATTTGCATGGTGTCCAAGTCGTCTTCGGTGAACATTTTCGGCATGAACCTGGCCTTGTCGGCGCCGACGCCGTGTTCGCCGGTGATGGAGCCACCGTGGCGCAGGCATAGCAACAGGATGTCGCCGGCGAGTTCTTCGGCCAGTTCTGTTTCGCCAGGTTTTGCGCTGTCGAACAGGATGAGCGGGTGCAGGTTGCCGTCGCCGGCGTGGAAAACGTTGGCCACCCTGAGGCCGCGCTGCCCGGCCAGCTCGGCCATCTCTCGCAACACCTGGGCCAGCTCCGTGCGTGGCACGACACCGTCCTGGACCAAGTAGTCGGCGGACAGGTGCCCGACGGCGGCAAAGGCGGACTTGCGGCCTCGCCAGATGGCTGCCCGGTCGGGTGGGTCCGTTGCCTCCCTGATTTCGATGGCGCCTGCGGCAGAACAGATTCTTTTCACCTCGGCCAGTTCTTCGGCCACCTCTTCAGCGGGCCCGTCCACCTCGACCAGGAGGACCGCGCCGGCCCCTTCGGGGTATCCCCAGGCGGCCGCAGCCTCGGCCGCTTCGATGGCAAGCGCATCCATGACCTCGATAGCGGCCGGCATGATGCCGGCGGCGATCACGGCGCTGGTGGCCGCCCCGGCTTCATCGGTGCCGGCGAACACGGCCAGTACGGTGACCACGTCTTCCGGCAACCGGACCGGCCGCACCGTGGTACGGGTGCTGACCCCCAGCGTGCCTTCCGACCCGACGAAGGCTCCGACCAGGTCGTATCCCGGCGCGTCCGGTGCGCTGGTGCCGAACGTGACCTCGGTGCCGTCAGGTATGACAACGTCGACACTGAGGACGTGGTTGGTGGTGAAGCCGTACTTCAGGCAATGCGCTCCACCGGCGTTCTCCGCGACATTCCCACCGATGGAACAAATCCGCTGGCTGGACGGGTCGGGGGCGAAGTAGTAGCCCTCGGGGTTCGCCGTCTTGGACACGTACAGGTTGATCACCCCAGGATCGACGACGGCACGCTGGTCCGCCGCCTCGATCTCGTGGATGGTTCGTAGCCGGCTGGTGACCAGCAGTACCCCGTCGGCGTGCGGGAGTGCTCCGCCGGACAGCCCAGTGCCGGATCCGCGCGCCACGAACGGAACGTGGTGGTGCGCGCAGCCCAGAATCACGGTGTGGACGTGCTCGACGGAATCGGCCAACACCACCAAGCCCGGCTGAACCCGGTAACTGGCCAACCCGTCGCAGTCATACATGCTGAGTTCAGCGGGATCGGTGACCAAGCAGTGCGACGGCAACTGGTGACCGAGATCCTCGATGAGGCTGGTGAGCGTCATACTGCCTCCTTCTGCAGCCCAGCCACGGTGGGGAATCGGCAGTCGGCGAGCGGGCTTGCCGTTTCTTGCATCTTCCCGCAGCAATGCGGTACGCGGTAGGCAGATCGAACGTGATCTTGACTGCGATCAACCCGGCAGCGGCTCCAGGCACCGAGGACGAGCGCTTCCTCACGAGCCCGTGCGGGAAGGCGCGGGTAGCCGTACCGCGCGAATACCGTCGAAGACGACCACTGCGACGCCGTCTCGGGTGAAGACCTGCGCGTCGTCTGCGCTCTTCATCCGGTGCAGCCATGCCTTCTTCTGGGCCGCTGACCCGCTCGCGGAGTCACGGTCCGGGCGAAGCACCACGGCACAGGCCTGCACCTGCCGGGCGTGGCTGAGCATCGCGACGTCGTGGTCGTTGACCAGGATCACGCCCAGCGATTGATCGGCAGCGACCGGCCCGGGCAATCTGAGATGCTGCTCGAGCAGCGACACGCTTGCGCGCAGACCGGGGTCCCAGTCATATCCGCGCGGATGCCACCACTCCACGTTGGCCGCCTTGGACAGGCCCATGAACGCAGCTGATCCCAGGGAAAGGACTACGGCTACCGCGGATAGCCGGTGTATTCGCATGGTGAGCCGGCGCGATGCCGGTTGCCACCGGAATCCGCGGCCCGACCGGGATCCACGGTTCAAGTCGCGGCGGTACACGTCCGCCAGGCAGGCAATCGCGATGGGCACCAGGATGACGTCGTAGTGGTAGTAGGTCTGCCAGTAGGACTCGGTGCTGGAGACCAAGCGCCAAGCAAGCGTCGGCACGGCCATCAAAGCCACCGGAGATGAGACCCCGACGAAACCGCACGTCAAACAGAACAGCAACGCCGGTCCTAGCCTGGCCAGGAACTCGCGACCGTGTGGCTCATAGACAGATGAGAGGTAGATGCTCTGACTGCTGTCGTTGACGACGTAGATCGTGCCGAAAGAGATGAGCACAGCTGCGATGCCGATCGACAGGAGGCCAACCCCGGTCTGATCCTTTCCGTATCGCAGGCGCCACACCGCGGCTGTGGCGACGACGGTGACACCGAGGTCCTCTTTCGTCAAGGCGAGAACCATGGCAGACACGATGGCCAGTCGCGGACGACGGTCCAGCACGGATAGGCACAGAGCGGCCATCGCCGGCGCTCCCAGGCCTACTTCATGCACGTCGAAGTAAGCCGCGGAAATCAACCCCTTGGCCCACGGGAGCGTGGCGACCACGCTGATCCATAGCCACATCCTGCGCGGCAGCATCCTCAGGGAGATGGCGACGGCCGCTCCTAAGCATGCTGCTTGAGTCAAGATCAAGACTTGCGGATCATGCCAGAGACTCCAGGCAGCCCCGAAAACGACGGTTATCGGGCTGAAGTGATCCGCGAAAAGGCTCGGCAGTCCTCGGATCTGCGACGACGGCCCCTCAAGGCTGGCCCATCCCTTGGCTGCCTGGGCAAAAATGCCGAGATCGTAGTTTCCGGCCAGCCCGGATCGGTACCGCGCCACACCGATCAGAGAGTACAAGACGAATGCCAATACCCCACAGAGCACCGCATGGATCCACCACTGTAGGGAAGAGTGAGGGGCCCTCACCTGCCAGCGCTTCGACACGGTACGCAACGCTAGCACTACCAACTCATGCCAGCGCTTGGCTATAATTGAGGTTTTCTCATTGGGTTTTGTGGTTGAGGGTGTGGAGGACGAGTGCGGCGGCGACTATGTGGCCGATTCGCTGGGGGGCGGAGGGTGGCGGAGGTGGTCTCGGAGAAGGGCGTTGGCGCGTTCCGGCTCGGTCGTTGGTGGCGGGGGATATGGCCTTTGGTCGGGGTGAGGATGCCGATCCCGGCACCGGCGTTGTGGTCCTTGTCGGTCAGGGTCTGCAGGCCAGCATTCGCGGCAGGGTACAGGGTCGGTGGGACGTGCGCTCAAGCGGTGGTGATGTGCTGGGTGGAGCCGGGTTCCACCCAGCAGTAGCTCCCAAATCGGGAACCTACTGGGATCGGTCAGGACCAGGGGTGTTGGCGT
>PDSI01000190.1 GCA_002748415.1 Micrococcales bacterium
GCTCGCGGATGATCAACGCACGGATGGAGAAGGCGGCGCACAGCTCCGCTTTTCGCAAGCCGTTGGCGGCCCGGCGCTGCCTGGTCCCGGCCGACGGCTGGTTCGAGTGGCGTGTCACCGGGCGGCCCGGCAAGTACGGAAAGCCCGGCAAGCAGCCCTATTTCATGATACGTGCCGATGCGGTGCCGCTGGCCTTCGCCGGCCTGTACGAGTTCTGGCGTGACCCGCGCGTCGCGGACAAGAACGACCCGGCTGCCTGGTGGGTCACCTATACGATCCTCACCCGGCCCGCCGAACCCGGGCCGCTGGCCCAGGTCCACGACCGGATGCCGCTGGTCCTGGATCCGTCGGCGTGGCCGGACTGGCTGGACCCTACTCTCGATCAGGCGGCGGAGGGTGCGGCGATGATGCGCACGGCCGCCGCGGTGGACGCCGGGCGGTTCCGGGCGGTACCGGTATCGCCTGCCGTCGGAAACGTCGCCAACCGGGGGCCGGAACTGGTGGCGCCCATCGACATCTCCGGACAGCCCGAGCTGGCATTGGACTGGCCGGTCTGAGCCAGACGAGTAGGGCGACGACCGTCGCTGGACCGTACGGCGCGAGCGGGCTACGCGCCGGTCCGGGAATGCGCTGGGTGGCTGGCGTGTTGGCACCGCCGTCAGCGTGGTGGCCGCGACACGCCGTGGAATTGGAGTGCGATGCTGGTCGACGTCCTGCCCAGGGAGGTGGCCGCGGACCCCGTTCACCGTGCCGCATGGGCGAGCCGGGCAGTAGAATTCCTCCTGATGGCTACGCACTCCGATGACCAAGCTGACCGGACCGACCAGCACAGGACGGGCCACAGCGGTGCGCGCCCCGCAGACCTCGAGCCGACGGCGGACGCCTTCGACGACGCGGACGTCGACCTGAACGCGGAGACCCAGGACCAAAGGGTCGCTCGTTTCGAACGGGACGCGATGGTGCATGTGGATCAGTTGTACTCCGCTGCGCTGCGGATGACCCGCAATCCCACCGACGCCGAGGACTTGGTCCAGGAGGCCATGACCAAGGCGTTTGCCGCGTTCCACCAGTACAAACCGGGCACCAATGTCAAGGCGTGGTTGTACCGGATCCTGACCAACACCTATATCAATTCCTATCGCAAGAAGCAGCGCCAGCCGATGCAGGACACCTTCGAGGAGATGCAGGACTGGCAGTTGGCACAAGCGCAGTCCCGGTCGGCGTCAGGGTTGCGGTCCGCGGAGGCCGAGGCGCTGGACCGGTTACCGGACTCCGACGTCAAAGAGGCGCTCGCGGCGCTCCCGGAAGAATTCCGAATGGCGGTGTACTACGCCGATGTCGAAGGGTTCGCCTACAAAGAGATCGCCGAGATCATGGACACCCCGATCGGTACCGTGATGTCGAGATTGCACCGCGGCCGGCGGCAGATGCGCGACATGCTCGCCGACTATGCGCGCGAGCGCGGACTGGTCGGTGCGGGGGAGGCCCGCTCATGAGCTGTGGCAGGCCCCACGAAACCGACTGTGCGGAGGTCCTTGCGGACCTGTACAGCTACTTGGACGGCGAGGACGGGCATCTGCAGCCCGAGGCGATCGCTCAGCACTTGGCCGAGTGCGCGCCGTGCCTGACCCAGTACGAGCTGGACCGGGTGATGAAGGCCATGGTGCGCCGCTGTTGCACGCGTGAGCGTGCGCCCGCAGAACTGAGGATGCGGATCATGCAGCGCATCACCACGGTGCGGGTGAGCCGCTACAGCTGATCGGCACTACCGGTCTGCGGCCCGCGTGCCGTGGCCCCGCCGGCCACGATGCCGGTGCCGCCGCCGGTGCGCAACCGGGCCGGGTGGCATAGGACTCACCCCGGTTCCACACGGGCGAGCGGAAGGGCGGCGCGATGGCCGAGCGAGTGCGGCCGGACATGGTCGGCGCCGTGCTCTCGGTCTTGGTGCACCAAGACGAAAAGGTGCAAGCCGGGCAGGCTCCGGTGTTGCTGGTGTCGATGAAGATGGAGATTCCGGCTGTTCCGGAAGGGCACGGCACGGTGACCAGGATCGCGATGCCCGCCGGTGAGGTAGGGCAGGCCGGTGACGTATGCAGGCCCGTGACGTAGTGCAGGAGGGTGACCTTCTGGTCGTCGTAGACTGACCGATCTCAAGACGGACGGCGGGCTCCCCGACACTGCAGGGGTGACTACCGAGATCGACGTGCCTGTCCAGGAGGCGGTGGACGACGCTCGCGGTGAGCGTGCGGCACTGGAGCCCATGTCGGTGCTGCCGTTCCTGCAGGTCCTGGTCAACGTCGTCGGGTCCGACCTGCACTGCAAGGTCGGTTCCGCGCCGCGGGTTCGTCTGGACGGTCGGCTACGCCGCTTGGATACCGCAGCGCTGACGTCCCAAGACACCGAATACATGGCCACCGAGGTCATGACCGCCGAGCAGTACCAGAGGTTCCTGGAGACGCAGGAGGCGGACTTCGCCTACACCCTGCCCGGGTTCGGACGGTTCCGGGTGAACGTGTTCCGGGCCAGGGGAGCCGCCGCCCTGGTCTTCCGGCGGGTCGCGGAGGGGGCCATCACGCTGGCTCAGCTGGGTATTCCCACCGTTATCGAGTCGCTGTCGCTGGAGCCGCGGGGTCTGGTGCTGGTCACCGGGCCGACCGGGTCCGGAAAGACCACGACGCTGGCCGGAATGGTGCACCACATCAATACCCACCGCGAGGCGCACATCGTCACCATCGAGGACCCGATCGAGGTCCTGCACCATGACGAGCGGAGCATGGTGAACCAGCGCGAGGTCAACATCGACACCGAGGACTTCAACACCGCGCTGCGGGCCGCGATGCGCCAGGACCCGGACGTGGTACTGGTCGGTGAGATGCGGGACGTGGAGACGGTGCGGGCCGCGATTTCCGCCTCCGAGACCGGCCACTTCGTCATGTCCACCCTGCACACCACGGATGCCACCGAGACCATCTCGCGCATCATCGACTTCTTCCCGCTGTCGGAGCAGAAGCAGATCCGGCTGTCGCTGGCGGGCGCACTCAAGGGCATCATCTGCCAGCGGTTGGTTCCGCGGGCCGACGGGCACGGACGCTGCGTGGCGATGGAGATCTGCATCAATACCGGCCGCATCGCTGATGCCATCATCGACCCGAACAAGACCCACAGCATCCAGGACCTGGTGGCCGACGGCGATTTCTACGGCATGCGGACCTTCGACCAGCACCTGGTCGAGTTGATCCGCGACGGCATCGTGGCACTCGACGACGCGATGACGGCCTCCTCCTCACCCCACGACCTGACGGTGGCGCTGCGGCAACGGGGCATCATCGTCTGAGCCTCCTGGTACGGGTCACCCGTTCCCACGGCGTCCGGCAACCGGCAAGTCCTGGTCAGGACCACCGATTGTGCCGGTGCCGCTGATTCAACGCCCATCCGATGCCGGTGGCGATCATCCACGGACCCCACAACCGGCGAGCGGCCGGGTGCGACCACCAGGACACGCCGGTGCCCACCGCGCCGAACGCGAGGATCTTGGTTCCGCGTCCCACCGCGGCCGCGCCGACAATCTTGCGCAGCGGCATCTTGGTCTTCGCGGCTTCGTCGGCGTAGACCTTGACCGGGATGCCGTTGAACATCTGGTGGCGCAAACCCCATTCGTTCACGGCCAGATGCCCAGCAGCGGCAGCCCGCATCCGGCGGGTGGTCAACAACAACGGGAACTTGATGCCGCGGCGGGCCAGCGCGACGTGCACGGCCACACCCGCCGTGGACCCGGCCGCGACCGCCAATGCCTGCGGCACCACCCACTTGGGCCGGGTACCGGCGAAGGCGGCAAGCTCCACCTCTGCGGGAGCGGGCAGGATGAGCGCGTCGCCCAGACCCCACGCGAAGGCTCCGATGGGCCCGAAAGGGGAACCGTTGAGGTTGTCCACCGCCTGCCACGTCCGGGAGACCGGAGCGGCCATCGGGGCCCGGTCCCGCATGTGTTCGACCTCTTCACGCAACAGCTTGGACGCCATCAGTGCGCCGAGCCGGTCGGCAGCCAGCCCGTCGCTGTTGAAGGCGTGCCCGAACCGCACCTCGGTGGGGCCCTTGCGCAGCGACCCACTCTTGGGCAGGACGTCCCTGGTGCCCAGGATCGCGCACGGGATCAACGGGACGTCGAACTCGTCGGCCAGCCGGACCGCGCCCGGCGCGAAACCACCGATCTTGTCGCTGGTGGAACGGGTCCCCTCCGGAAAGATGACCACCACCCCGCCGCGTTCGAGCACCGGCGCCACCGCGGCCCGCAACCCCTCGTAGGCACCGTGTTCGTGCCGGCGGACCGGCAGCGCCGGCACGATGGAACTGACCACCGCCCGGTTGAACGGTTTGTCGAACCAGTAGTCCGCGGCGGCGACGACTGCCGGCCGGCTCGACGGCGGCATCGCCGCCAGCAGGGCCGGAGTATCGGCGTGGGAGGAGTGGTTGGCCACCAGGATCGCCGGGCCGACCGGGCGTGGGCCGGTGATGGTCACCCCGCCCAGGATGTCCCACACCCCGCGCCACAGCAGGTGCCGCCCCCACGACCCGACTTTCGATGACCCGATCCGGGCCGTGCAGTCAGTCATGAGTAGGCGTCCCTTCGGTGCCGGTGCGTGGGCGCCGCGACGCCACGGTCCGTGACCGTCGCATCGTGCGCCGCACCGTATCTTATGCCTGCTGGCGGGCACATCAGGCACCCATGGAGGTTTACGATCCGTCAACACCACTCTGCTGGATTCCACTCGGCGACCGGGCAGGCGCGGCCGATCGCCCGGCGGCCGCGGCGCTGCGGCCGCGGGCTATGGTGGCCGGGTGAAGCTCGGGGCCCACGTCGACCAACAGGATCCGGTCGCTGAGGCGGCGGCACGCAAGACCGGCATCGTCCAGCACTTCTTGGGCGATCCGCAGAGCTACCAGGGTCCGCAGATTCGCTACCCGGGCGGAGCCGAGGCATTGCGGTCGGCCGCCGAGCAAGCCGGGGTCGACCTGTACGTGCACGCGCCCTACATCATCAACGTGGCGTCCACCAACAACCGCATCCGCATCCCGTCGCGCAAGCTGCTGCAGCAACACATCGACGCGGCTGCCCGGATCGGTGCCAAAGGGCTCATCGTGCATGGCGGACACGTGACCAAGAACGACGATCCCGCGGCCGGATACGACAACTGGCGCAAGGCCGTGGAGTCCTGCGACGTCAAGCTACCCCTGCTGATCGAGAACACCGCCGGCGGAAACAACGCGATGACCCGCCACGTGGACAGCATCGCGCGAGTATGGGAAGCGATCAGCGACGCCGACGGCTTCGACCGGGTCGGCTTCTGTCTGGACACGTGTCACGCGCACGCGGCCGGAGTAGATCTGGACACGATCGTGGCGGACATCCTGTCCATCACCGGGCGCATCGACGTGGTGCACGCCAACGATTCTCGTGACCCCGCCGGCTCCGGGGCCGACCGGCACGCATCCCTGGGCAGGGGGCAGATCGACGCCGATCAGCTGACCGGGATGATCGCCGCGGCGAACGCACCCGTCATCTGCGAGACTCCGGGCGGAGCCAGGGAACACCTGGCTGACCTAGCCTGGCTCCGCGACCGGCTGGGCAGCAGGGCCGGCTAGCCAGCAAGCGCCGGCCACCCTGATGCGGTGCGCTAGCTGCAGCGCGGTCTATCGGTGCGCTACGGGTGGGGGCTGAACCGTCTGGTCGGGTCTTCTTGGCGGTCGGGCCTACTTGCTGGTCAGGCCTGCTTGGTCTCCCAGAAGACCTCGGCGATCTCCTCGATCATCGCCAGCAGCTTGTCCGCGGTCTCGACGTCCATGTTGGACTTGGTGCCGTCGCCGCCGCCGGCGAGCTTGGTGGCCTCGTTGACCAGCGTGTGCAGATTCGGGTACTTCTCGAAATGCGGCGCCTTGAAGTAGTCGGTCCACAGCACCCACAGATGATGCTTGACCAGTTCCGAGCGCTGCTCCTTGATGATGATCGCCCGGGTACGGAACACCTCATCGGAGGAATCGGCGTATTTCTGGCAGATCATCTTGACCGACTCGGCCTCGATACGGGCCTGCGCGGGGTCGTAGACACCGCAGGGCAGGTCGCAGTGGGCGGAAACCTCGGTGATGGCAAAAAGCCGCATAGGGTCGTGCTCCTCAGGCAGAGACCGGTTGGGACACCTGCGACACTACCTGCCGTGGGTGCGAGTCGGCAGCGTGGGTGGCGCCTGGCGCGGGTGCGAGGCCGCTCCATGCTGCCGACGCTGCGCGAGGGAGATCTGCTGCTCGTGCACCTGGTGCACCAGGGCCGAAGTCCCGGACCGGGGCAGGTGGTGGTTGCGTTGCTACCGGGCGGTCGCGGCCTGGGGGTGAAACGGGTACGGCGCATCGAGGCGCAGGGCTACTGGCTGGAGGGCGACAATCCCCACGAAGGAACCGACTCCCGGGTTTTCGGCCCGGTGCCCGCCCAGCACATCCGAGCCCGGGTGGTGGCCAGGGTGTGGCCACGGCCAGCGCCGCTGGGCCAGGGTCATTCGTCGGCAGGTACCGCCCGTTATCGGTGAACGGGCCGTGAGGGGGCCTTCATCGTCCTGGCTACCCGGCGTTGATGAGGGGTGCGGGTGATGAGGGGTGTGCGCCGGCAGGGCCTGTCTGGCATGCTTGGCGCTCGGGTCACCCCCTCCCTGGTACCCGCAGGTGTGAGCAGATCCCCACACCGGGCGGCCGTCACCTCCCGTAACCCATCAGCACAGAGGTTCCTCAGCGTGATGACGCGATCCGAAGCCGCCGCCACACCCACGACGACCAGCGACCCTACCGCCCCGATCGCCTTCACGACCGCGGAGGTACTGTCGGCACATCTGGGCGGCAAGCTCCTCACCACGCCGCGGATCGCGTTGCGGGACCGTCGTGACCTGTCCATCGCCTACAGTCCGGGCGTCGCCCAGGTATGCCAGATGATCGCCCAGGACCCCGAGCTGGCGGACACCTACACCACCCGGGCCAGCACCGTCGCGGTGATCTCCGACGGCACTGCCGTGCTCGGCCTGGGCGACATCGGGCCGCGGGCCGCCATGCCGGTGATGGAAGGGAAATCGCTGCTGTTCCACCATTTCGCCGGGCTGAACTCGATTCCGATCTGCCTACAGACCACCGACGTCGAGGAGATCGTCACCATCTGTGCGGCGTTGGCCCCGACGTTCGGCGGCATCAACCTCGAAGACATCGCCGCACCGCGGTGTTTCGAGATCGAGCAAGCTCTGCAGGACCGGGTGGACATCCCCGTCTTCCACGACGACCAGCACGGCACCGCCATCGTGACGCTGGCGGCATTGATCAACTCGGCGAAGGTGCTCGGCGCTCAACTCACCGGCTGGCGGGTGGTCATCAGCGGCGCCGGCGCGGCCGGGGTCGCGATCGCCAGCATCTTGCGAGCGGCCGGTGTCTACGACGTCATCATCACCGACTCTCGTGGTGTCATCGGCCCGGACCGGCCCAACCTGCCCGAGTACAAGCAGGATCTGCTTGCCGTCACCAACCCCAGCGACGTGTGCGGGAAGCTGGCCGACGCGCTGGACGGTGCCGACGTGTTCATCGGCGTGTCCGGGGCCCGAGTCAGCGCGGAAGAGGTCGAGCTGATGGCCCCCGACCGGGTCGTGCTGGCGCTGGCCAATCCCAACCCCGAAGTGAAACCTGAAGTCGGGCAACGCATCGCAACCATATACGGGACCGGGCGCAGTGATCTGCCCAACCAGGTGAACAACGTGCTGGCCTTCCCCGGGGTGTTCCGGGGAGCCTTCGACGCTCGCGCCACCCGCGTCACGGAGCGCATGAAGATGGCCGCTGCTCAGGCCATCGCCGACGTGGTGGCCGAACCCACGGCGGAGCACATCGTGCCCGGTGTGTTCAACGAGGACGTGTGCCCGCGGGTGAGCGAGGCAGTGGCCGTCGCCGCGCACGCCGACGGGGTCGTTCGTCCGTAGTCCGTCGTCCATGGCCCGCTCGGCCCCTGGGGGCTGGTGGCGAGCCGGCCTGCGCCCGCGAATCACCCGTGGCCGCCCCTACCGGGTGAGCAAGCGGGCCGGATACCGTGAACGACATGCTTGCTGCCTACGCCGCCCGGACCGACCCGACCGACCCACTGGCCGGGCTGCGGGTCGAGAATGTGGACCCGCCGCAGGTACCTGAGGACTGGCCGGCCGTTGCGGTGAAGGCTGCCGCGTTGAACCATCACGACATCTGGAGCCTGCGTGGGGTGGGCCTGCCCGAGGACCGGTTGCCGATGATCCTCGGCTGCGACGCCGCCGGGGTGAGCGAGGACGGCCGCGAAGTCATCGTCCATTCCGTGATCGCCAGCCCTGGCTGGTCCGGGGACGAGACCTTCGATCCCCAACGCAGCCTGCTCTCGGAGAAGTACCCCGGCACCTTCGCCGAAACCGTGCGGGTCCCGGCGGGCAACCTCATCGACAAGCCGGCCGGCATCAGCTTCGCCGAGGCTGCCTGCCTGCCGACGGCCTGGTTGACCGCTTACCGCATGCTGTTCAGCCGTTCCGGGTGCCCGCCCGGGTCCACGGTGCTGGTGCAAGGAGCCGGCGGCGGAGTGGCCACCGCGTTGGTAGCCCTCGGAGCGGCGGCCGGGTACCGGATGTGGGTGACCAGCCGTCACGAGGACAAACGGCAGCACGCACTGGAACTCGGCGCGGATCAAACCTTCGAGTCCGGTGCCAGGCTGCCGGAACGGGTGGACGCGGTGATGGACAGCGTGGGGGAGGCCACCTGGGCTCACTCGGTGAAGAGCGTGCGCCCGGGCGGCACCATCGTCACCTGCGGCGCCACCAGCGGCCCCGGGCCGTCGGCAGACCTGACCCGAGTGTTCTTCCTGCAGTTGAACGTTCGTGGTTCGACGATGGGCGACCGGCAGGAACTGCAGCGGCTGGTGCAACTGTGCCTGAGAACCGGGGTGCGGCCGCGCATCGACTCCTCGATGCCACTGGGGCAAGCCCGGGACGGGTTCCAGCGGATGCTATCCGGGCAGCACACCGGCAAGATCGTGTTCACCCTGGATTGACCTTGCCTGGACCGGCTTGGACTCTCCTACTCCTGCGGGATGCCTAGCCACTGGTGCCAGCCGCCATGCAGCACCAGCCACGCCATGAGCCCGTACCCGGCCTGGCCGGGATGCTGGCCGTCACCGGCGGCCAGGTCGGCGTGCCACTGGTCGTGGGTAGCCAGCGGGGTGTAGCAGTCGACGTACGGCACGCTGCGGCGGTCGCAGACGTCCGCGAACGCCGCTGACAGCGCCGAGATGGCCTCGTCCCGGTCCGGATCACCACTGGGAGGGGGCCCGACGACGAAGCTGGAGATGGACCGGGAGAATGCCTCGTCCAGGATGTTGGCCATGTTCAGCCGGGACCGGGCCAGCGACAGGTCGGTGTCCAGATCGTGGGTGCCCACTCCGACCACCAGGCGGTTGTCCGACCCCTGTGCGAACCGCAGACCGCACTCCTGCTGCCACCGTTTCAACAGGCTGGCCGAGCCCTCTCCCGGCACGCCGAGCGGAAACACGGCGATCCCGCCGGCCGGTGCCCCGGTGCGGGCCGCAACCCGGCCTACCCAGCCGAGGGACTTGCCGTCGCCCATGCCGGCGACCAGGTCGTCGCCGACCACACAGATCCGTAGCCCGTGGGGCATTGCTTCATCGGTCACGTCCAGCCTGCCTTCTTCTCCTCGGTGTTTGCGCCGCGCCGCCCGCAGGCGGCTCACTCATCCTCGTCGACCGCTTCCTCGTCATCGTCCAGCCTGGCCAGCCAGGTGGCCAACCGATCGACCGGAACCTCGAAGTCCGGGTTCAGGTCGACGAAGACCTGCAACTGCTCGGCCAACCATGCCAGGCTCACGTGTTCGTTGCCGCGCCGGTCTTGCAGTTCCTCGATGCCGCGGTCGGTGAAATACACAAGGGCCATCCTGCCGCACCGGTACCGGCACCGGCGAACCACTTGCCCGCCGGCGGGGGCGGGTAGGGCGCCTCAGCCGCGGTCGAATGCTTGTGCGACCAGAGCCTCTTGTTCGGCCGCATGCCGTTTGCTGGACCCGGTTGCCGGTGACGCCGACGCGGGCCGGCTGACCACCCGAAGGCCGCGGTCGAGAACCGCTGGCAGATTCAGTGCCATGAACGGCCAGGCACCTTGGTTCTGCGGCTCTTCCTGTACCCAGACCACATCCGTGTGCGAGCCGAACGGGGCGAACGCCTGGTGCCATTCGTCTTCGGCCAGCGGGTACAGTTGCTCGGCCCGGACGATCGCGGTCTTCTGGTCGCCCAGCGACACCCGCTGTGCCAGCAGATCCCAATAGACCTTGCCGGAACACACCAGTACTCGGTCCACCTGCCGCAACTGTTCCGGGCTGGCGTGCTGTTCGCCGATGACGGACCGGAACCGCCCGGTGAGGAAGTCTTCAACACCGCTGGCCGCCGCCTTCAACCGCAGCATCGACTTCGGCGTGAACACCACGAGCGGAGTCCGCGGGCGGGCGTACGCCTGCCGGCGCAACAGATGGAAATAGGACGCCGGGTTGCTCGGCATCGCCACCCGCATGTTGTTCTCCGCGCACAGGGTCATGAACCGCTCGATACGCGCGGAGGAATGGTCCGGGCCCTGGCCCTCGTAGCCGTGCGGCAACAGCAGCGTCACCGAGGAGTTCTGTCCCCACTTCTGTTCGGAGCTGGACACGAACTCGTCCAGGATTGTCTGCGCCCCGTTGGCGAAGTCGCCGAACTGCGCTTCCCACAGCACCAACGCGTCCGGGCGCTCCACCGAGTAGCCGTACTCGAACCCCATGGCCGCGTACTCGCTGAGCAACGAGTCGTAGATGTGGAACCTCGCTTGCCCCTTGGACAGGTACAACAGCGGCGTCCACTCCTCGCCGTTCTCCCGGTCGATCAGCACGGCGTGCCGCTGTACGAACGTGCCACGGCGAGAGTCCTGGCCGGACATCCGCACCGGCACGCCCTCCATCAACAGCGACCCGAACGCGATGAGTTCGCCGTATCCCCAGTCGATTCCACCCGCGGTGGACATCTGCGAGCGCCGTTCGAGCAGGGTCTTGAGCTTCGGGTGAATAGTGAACCCGTCCGGCGGGCTGACGTGGGTGTCGCCGATGCGTTTGAGCATCTCCCGGCTGATGGCGGTCTCGGTCGCCGAGACCGCGGGGGTGGCCGAGTCGTCGGCTGCCTGGGCGGAGTGCTGCCCCAGCCCGCCGTGGGACTGACCGTCGGTGGAAGAATCAGTGGCCTGCTTGGTCTCGGTGAACACTCGCTCCAGCTGAGCCTGGAAGTCCCGCAGCGCCTCATCCGCCTCTTCGGTGGTGATGTCGCCGCGGCCGATGAGTGACTCGGTATAGATCTTACGCACCGAGCGTTTGTTCTCGATCAGCGAATACATGGTCGGGTTGGTCATCGACGGGTCGTCGCCCTCGTTGTGCCCGCGCCGGCGGTAGCAGATCATGTCGATGACGACGTCCTTGTCGAACTCCTGGCGGAACTCGAACGCCAACCCGGCCACCCGCACACAGGCCTCCGGGTCGTCACCGTTGACGTGGAAGATCGGCGCCTGGATCATCCGGGCCACGTCGGTGCAATACACCGAGGACCGGGACGCGGCGGGTGCGGTGGTGAACCCGACCTGGTTGTTGATGATGACGTGTACGGTGCCGCCGGTGCGGTAGCCGCGAAGCTGGGACAGGTTCAGCGTTTCCGACACCACACCTTGCCCGGCGAAAGCGGCATCGCCGTGTAACAGCACCGACAACACCGGGAAGGACTCCCCGGCCTTGTTCAGCTTGTCCTGCTTGGCCCGGGCGATGCCCTCCAGAACCGGGTTGACCGCCTCCAGGTGGGAGGGGTTGGCGGCCAGGTACACCTTGGTGGTCTCGCCGTCCTTGTTGCTGAAGATGCCCTCGGTACCCAGGTGATACTTCACGTCACCGGAACCCTGCACCGACCGCGGGTCCTGCCTACCCTCGAACTCGCGGAAGATCTGCTCATAGGACTTGCCGGCGATGTTGGCCAGCACATTCAGCCGCCCGCGGTGCGGCATACCGATGCACACCTCGTCGATGCCCTCGGCCGCGGCATGGGACAGCACCTCGTCGAGAATCGGGATCGTCGTCTCCCCACCCTCCAGGGAAAACCGTTTCTGGCCCACGAACTTGGTCTGCAGGAAGGTCTCGAACGCCTCAGCCGAGTTCAGCCTGCGCAGGATCCGCAGCTGTTCCTCCCGCGACGGCTTCTCGTGTGCCCGCTCGACCCTGGCCTGGATCCACCTGCGTTGCTCGGGATCCTGGATGTGCATGTACTCGATACCGATGGTGCGGCAATACGAGTCACGCAACACCTTGAGGATATCGCGCAGCTTGAGTACCGGGGGGACCCGGCCGGCGGACAGGTCACCGACGGGGAAATCCCGTTCCAAGTCCCACAACGACAGCCCGTAGGACTGGATGTCCAGGTCCTGGTGCTTGCGCTGCCGGTACTCGAGCGGGTCGGTGTCGGCCATCAGGTGGCCGCGTACCCGGTAGGCGTGGATGAGTTCCACTACCCGGGCGGTCTTGTTGATCTCGTCCTGACCGGCGAAGATGGCGTCGCGTACCCACCGCACCGGTTCGTAGGGGATCCGCAGCGACCGGAAGATCCGGTCGTAGAAGCCGTCTTCCCCCAGCAGTTTCTGGTGAATCAGTTTGAGGAACTGGCCGGAGACCGCGCCCTGAATGATCCGGTGGTCGTAGGTGGAGGTCAGCGTCATGACCTTGCTGACTGCCAGCTCGGCCAGCGTCTTCTCGCTGGCCCCGGCGTACTCGGCCGGGTACTCCATGGCGCCGATACCGATGATGCAGCCCTGGTCCTTCATCAGCCGCGGCACCGAGTGCACGGTCCCGATCGTGCCCGGGTTGGTCAAGGTGAGGGTGACGCTGGTGAAGTCCTCCAGTTGCAGCTTGCCTGCCCTGGCCCGGCGCACGACGTCCTCGTAGGCAGTCCAGAACTCCCGGAACTCCATTTGCTCCGCGTTGCGCACCGCCGGGACGAGCAGCTGGCGGCTGCCGTCGTCCTTGGCCAGGTCGATGGCGATGCCCAGACCGACCTGGCCCGGGTCGATCACGGCCGGTTTGCCGTCCTCGGTCTGGCCGAAGTGGTAGTTCAGGTGCGGCATCGCGGCCAGCGCCTCCACGACGGCGTAGCCGATGATGTGGGTGAACGACACCTTGCCGCCGCGGGCACGGGCCAGGTTCGAGTTGATGACGATGCGGTTGTCCACGAGCAGCTTGGCCGGGACGGTGCGCACGCTGGTGGCGGTGGGCAGTTCCAGGCTGGTCTGCATGTTGGTGACCACCCGGGCGGCCGGGCCACGCAGCTTGATGGACGACGGCTCGGCGCCGCGGTCCAGTTTCGGGGGTTCCTGCAGCGGGATCCGGCGTCGGGCGTCCGGCCGCGGTGGGATGTGGCGAAGGTTGTGGCCCTGGTGTTCGGCACCGGCCGGCTTCTCATCGCTGAGGTCCACGCGTGGCGGGCTGTTCATGCTGATCGTGTTCTGCTGGGGATCCGGGTCCGGTCCGCGGTGACGGCCGGGTGCCCTGCTCCGCCCCGCAGGCTGCGGCGGTGGGGCTGCCAGCCGGTGTGCCGACCCGTGGGCCAGCGGCTTGGTTGCGGCCGTCGCAGGCCCCCGGCCGTTGCTGCGTCGTAGTCGCTCCAGCGCGTCCCACCAGCTGCGGTCGACCGAGTTCTTGTCCCGGAGGTACTTCTCGTAGAGTTCCTCGACCAGCCACTCGTTGGCCCCGAAATCGGAGAGATCTACCGGGCTTTGACCGGGTGGCCGGTGTTTCTGCTGAGGGTTCGGGTGCGTAGGGTCCGGGTCAGACTCCATTGCGGCCAAGTGGCTCCCCTTCTTTCCTGCTGACAGCGGCTCGTCGTCGGCGACAGGTGCGCTACGGCCAACAATAGCCGGTTTACCGGCCGCAATGGGTACGCGGCGGCAGATCGGCGGAGTGGACCGCCAGCCCGTTCGACCTGCGCCACGAGGGCTCGGGGGCGGCAGCGCCCGGTGCCCGTACCACCCGCGTATGGTGTGGACTTGTGCGCTTCCTGACCCCGCCGGCCGGGCCCGGCCCGGTTCGCGATCTGACCTACACCGACGCTTTCTTGGTGCCCGCCCGGTCCGAGGTCGCGTCCCGGTTCGATGTCGACCTCACCACTGCCGACGGCTGCGGCACCAGCATCCCGATCGTCAGCGCCAACATGACCGCGGTGACCGGGCGGCGGATGGCCGAGACGATCGCCAGGCGCGGCGGCCTCGGAGTGCTGCCGCAGGACACCCCGGTGGACGTGCTGGCCGACGTGGTCGCCTCGATCAAGGCCAGGCACTGCGTGCTGGAGACTCCCGTCGTCCTTGACCCGCACGCCACCGTCAGTGAGGCGCTGCACCTGGTGACCAAACGGGCCCACGGGGCCGTCGTCGTCGTCGATGCCGACCAGCGGCCGGTCGGCGTGGCCGCCAACCGCGACTTCACCGACACCGACAGGTTCACCCAGCTGCGTGATGTGATGACTCGCGACCTGCTGACGTTGCCCGAGTCCGAAGTGCTGAGTGAGGACGGCCTGTCGGCGGCCTACGAGACGTTGTTGCGCGGGCGGCGGCCGATGGCTCCCGTGGTGGACGCCGACGGGCGGCTGGCCGGTGTGCTCACCCATCGCGGCGCGCTGCGGTCCACCATCTACCCGCCGGCAGTGGACGGTCACGGCCGGTTGCGGGTGGCGGCCGCGATCGGGATCAACGGCGACGTTGCCGCCAAGGCGGAAGCGGTGCTGGACACCGGGGTCGACGTGCTCGTCGTGGATACCGCCCACGGTCACCAGGCCAAGATGATCGCCGCGGTCCAGGCCGTCCGGGCGCTGGACCCCGGGGTGCCGGTGGTCGCCGGCAACGTGGTGACCGCCTCCGGCGTCGACGACCTGCTGGATGCGGGCGCCGACATCGTCAAAGTGGGGGTCGGGCCGGGCGCCATGTGCACCACCCGGATGATGACCGCGGTGGGCCGCCCCCAGTTGTCCGCCGTGCTCGAGTGCGCGGCCGCGGCGCGGGCACGGGACAAGCACGTGTGGGCCGACGGCGGGATTCGCCATCCGCGCGACGTCGCGCTGGCGCTGGCGGCCGGTGCCTCCTCGGTCATGGTGGGGTCATGGTTCGCCGGTACGTACGAGAGCCCGGGCGACCTGATGACCGACTCCGAGGGCCGGCACTACAAGGAGAGTTTCGGCATGGCCTCCGCGCGGGCGGTGGCTGCGCGCGTCTCGGGGGACTCGGCGTTCGAGCAAGGCCGTAAGGGCCTGTTCGAGGAGGGCATCTCGTCATCGAGAATGATCGTGAACCCGGCCACTCCAGGGGTGGAGGACCTGCTGGACGGCATCGCCTCGGGGGTGCGTTCGGCGTTCACCTACGCCGGTGCCCGTACCGTGGACGAGTTCCACGAGCGGGCCGTCCTGGGCTTGCAGACCCAGGCCGGCTTCGAAGAAGGCCGGCCGCTGCCGGCAGGCTGGTGAGTCCCCGGCCGCGAACGGATACGGTGAAGCGACCATGGAATGGATTCTGCTGGGCCTGGGAGTGCTGCTCACCCTGGCCACCGGTGTGTTCGTGGCCGCGGAGTTCTCGCTGCTGACCCTGGATCGGGTCGAGGTCGAACGGGCCGCTGGGAAAGGGGGCGCGTCGGCCAAGGGCATCGCGGCCGGGCTGAAGAGCCTGTCCACGCAGCTGTCCGGTGCCCAGGTCGGCATCACGCTGACCACCCTGCTGGTCGGGTATCTGGTGGAGCCGTCGCTGGCCACCCTGCTGCGCCGGCCGCTGCTGGCGGTGGGGGTGCCGCAGCAGGCATTGCCGGCGGCCACCGTGGCCATCGCCATGAGCCTGGCCACCGGCTTCTCGATGTTGCTGGGCGAGCTGGTGCCCAAGAACCTGGCCATCTCGGCTCCGATGGCCACCGCCACCTGGGCGGTGCCGATGCAACGCGCGTTCACCTGGGCGATGACCCCGATGATCCGGTTACTCAACGGCAGCGCCAACGGGGTCCTGCAATGGCTGGGTATCGAACCGCAGGAGGAATTGTCGGCCGGGCGGTCCCCCGAAGAGCTGTCGTTCATGGTCAAGCGCTCCGCCGAGGCGGGCACGATGGACCCGGGCACCGCGCGGCTGGTGACCCGCACCCTCGGGTTCTCCCAGCACACCGCCGCCGATGTGATGACGCATCGCACCAGCACCGTCGGTGTACGCCGGGACGAGCCGGTGAGCGAGGTGCTGAAGCTGGCCCGGCGCACCGGCCATTCCCGGTTCCCGGTGATCGGGGAGTCACTGGACGACATCGCTGGGGTGGTGCACATCAAGCAGGTGATCACCGTGCCTGCCGGCAAGCGAACCGAGGTGGCGTGCGGGATGCTGATGACCGATGTGCTGCGGGTTCCGGAGACGGTGCCGCTGGATCCGCTGCTGGTGCAGCTACGCGAATCCGGCAACCAGATGGCCATCGTCGAGGACGAGTACGGCGGTACCTCAGGCATGGTCACCCTTGAGGACGTCATCGAGGAACTGGTCGGTGAGGTGACCGACGAACACGACCGGAACCGGTTCGGGATCAACCGTGGTCGCGACGGCAGCTGGCGGTTGCCGGGATCGGTGCGTCCGGACGAGATGCGCGACAGGTTGGGCTTGGACGTGCCGGACCACCATTCCTACGAGACGTTGGCCGGGTTCATCATGTCCGAGCTGGGACGAGTTCCCGCCGACGGGGACGAGGTCAGCGTCGGCGGCGGGCTCCTGCGGGTGGAACGGATGGCCGGGCGACGGATCGAGCGGATCAGGTACTACCCGCCGCCGGTGCCCGCCCGGGAGGACAGCGGCGGCCCGCCGACCGGTCGCGGTACAAGGACACCACGGTGAGCACGGGCACCGGACTGGTGGTCGGGTTCCTGCTGTTGGTGGGCAACGCGTTCTTCGTCGGCGCCGAGTTCGCCGTCATGTCGGCCCGCCGCTCGCAACTGGAACCCCGCGCGGCCGAAGGCAACACCCGCGCCGAAGTGGCGATCTGGGCGATGGAGCGCGTGTCGTTGATGCTGGCCTGCTGCCAGCTGGGCATCACCTTGTGTTCCCTCGGGCTCGGTGCGGTCGCCGAACCGGCGCTCGCGCACCTACTGGAGGTGCCGTTCCATGCGCTGGGCGTGCCGGACAACCTGCTGCACCCGATCGCGTTCGCGTTCGCGATGACCGTCGTGGTGTACCTGCATGTGGTGGTGGGGGAGATGGTGCCCAAGAACATGGCGATCGCCCGGCCGGAGCGCTCCGCACTGGTGCTGGGCACTCCGCTGGTATGGACTGCCCGGTTGGTTCGTCCCGCGATCTGGGTGCTGAACGAGATGGCCAACCTGGTGCTGCGGGCCATGCGGGTCGATCCCAAGGACGAAGTTGCCTCCACCTACACCATCGAGCAGGTGCAGTCCATCGTCGAGGAATCCCAGCGGGAAGGCCTGTTGCGCGACGAGACCGGCGTGCTGAGCGGCGCTTTGGAGTTCAGCGACAAGACGGCCGAGGACGTCATGGTGCCGCTGGTCAACCTGGTCACCGCCGGCTCCGGGTCGACACCGGCGCAAGTGGAGCGGCTGGTGGCCAGCACCGGATTCAGCCGGTTCCCGGTTCGCTCGTCGTGCGGTGACTTCGTCGGCTATTTACACGTGAAGGACCTGCTGTACGCCGATGACCGTCGCCACGACGAGCCGATCCCGGACAAGCGGATCCGGGCGCTGGAGCGAGTCGATCCGCAGGACGAGGTGGAGGACGTGCTGGCCGCGATGCAGCGCAGCGGACACCACCTGGCCCGGGTCGTCGACCGGCAAGGACGCGAGCACGGGGTGGTGTTCCTGGAAGACGTGCTGGAGGAACTGGTGGGGGAGATCACCGACGCCTCGCGGCGGGCCTAGGCGGGCCCGCCGCGAGGCGGCGCCCAAGCCTGGCGGTGCCGCCGAGCAGCGGCGGCACGGCAGGAAGCAGTGGCCCAGCGGCTGGTACAGTAAGTGGTCGCGTCGGCCCCCGTAGCTCAGGGGATAGAGCACCGCCCTCCGGAGGCGGGAGCGCAGGTTCGAATCCTGCCGGGGGCGCCCCTCATGCCGCGCTGCTGTACCCGATCGGTGTCGCAGGACCGATTCGTAGGGTCGCAGGACCGATTCGTAGGACCGACCGACTCGTAGGACCGACAGAGGCTATCGCCCGCGCATCGCCCGGCGGTCCATCCGGGCGCGGTTCGGGTCGACGCCCTTGGGGATCGGTACGTTCAAACCGCCGAGTGCTTTGAGGCGGCGTTGCACCTCGGCGATTTCGGCCTTGCTCAGCTTGGTCCCTTTGATACGCATGATGTGCGAGGGCACTTTACGGGGCTCGACCTGGCCCTTGCCCTGGCCCGCCTGAACGGTATGCACCGGCACCGAGGACAGCACCCGCTTGGCCTTGCGCTCCTCGGCGGCCAGCATTTTGGTGACCCGGTGCGGCGGGCCTTCGCCGACCAGCACCACGCCGACCGGCCCGACCACTCGCATCACCAGGTCCCTGGTCTTCGGGTCCAGCGCTACAGGTTCCTCCTGCACCGTCCACTGACGCCCCCGTAGCCCGCGCAGCGCCACAGCCGCCGCACCCTGGTGCCCCTCCATCGCCCGGAATGCCGCCCGCTCGCCGCGGCGCAGCATCACGCTCAGAGCCACCACCAGGGATAGTGGGATGCTCAGCACGGCCGCGTAGACCGGCCGGCCGAGCAGGAACCCGACCAACACGCCGGCAGCGATCACACCGAGCAACGATCCCCAGGTCCACCACGGAATGGACTTGTCCACCTGCGAGGTCTGCTTGTAGAAGTTGACGACCTGCCGGATTCGGCCCGGGCTGCTCTTCGGGGTCTTCTGGGTGCGCCGGAACAGACCGCGGCGCGGTTTCTCAGCGTTGGAGGGCATACGGACAAGCCTAAACGTTCACCGACGGGTCGAGGTCACCACCGGGGGCGTACCCGCGACCACCGGCGATGACCGCAGGTGGGTGCGTATCGGTCGCGCTCAGGTGGTCAGCAGGCTGCGAGCCTCCTGCCGGGCCGGGGAATGCGTCGCCAGGTGGGACAACGCCTCCGGGATCGGCAGGCCGCGGCGGGACATCGCCTGCGCCCACAACCGCCCGGCGCGGTAAGAGGAACGCACCAATGGGCCGGCCATGACCCCGGCGAAGCCCAGTTCCTCCGCGATGTCACTGAGCTCCAGGAACTCCTCCGGCTTGATCCAGCGGGCCACCGGGTGGTGGCGGGGGGTGGGCCGTAGGTACTGGGTGATGGTCACCAGGTCGGTCCCGGCCTCGCGCAGGTCCGCGAGCGCCTGATGCACCTCGTCGTCCCGTTCCCCCATCCCCAGGATGAGGTTGGACTTGGTGACCAGCCCGGCCTGGCGTCCCATGGTGATGACGTCCAGCGACCGCTGGTAGCTGAACGCCGGGCGGATCCGTTTGAACACCCGCGGCACGGTCTCCAGGTTGTGCGCGAAGACCTGTGGCTGCGCGTCGCTGACCTGAGCCACCAGATCGGGAATCCCGTTGAAGTCCGGGATGAGGATCTCCACTCCGGTGCCGGGATTCAGCTCGTGGATGGCCCGGATGGTCTGCGCGTACAACCACGCTCCGCCGTCCTCGAGGTCGTCGCGCGCCACTCCGGTCACTGTGGCGTACCGCAGGCCCATGGCCTGGACGCTCTCGGCCACCCGGCGCGGCTCGTCGCGGTCCAGGCTCGCGGGCCGGCCGGTGTCGATCTGGCAGAAATCGCAGCGGCGGGTGCACTGCTCACCACCGATAAGGAACGTCGCTTCCCGGTCCTCCCAGCATTCGAAGATGTTGGGGCAGCCCGCTTCCTCGCACACCGTGTGCACGCCCTCGCGGCGGACCAGCCCTTTGAGGTCGTTGTATTCGGGGCCCATGGTGGCCCGGGTGCGAATCCATTCCGGCTTGCGCTCGATGGGCGTTTGCGCGTTGCGTGCCTCCACGCGCAGCATGCGGCGCCCCTGAGGGGAGACTCCGGACGACATGCGGACTCCGTTCCTGTGTGCTGAGCGGTGCGTGCGGACAAACACAGCAGCTTCCAGCCTATTCCCCGCCGGCCGGGGGCGGTACCGGCCGGCGCTGGTGAGGACTACAGTCGGTGTGATGGGAAATACGTCGGAACAGGGACCGGGCTCGTACGCGGGGGAGCCTCAACGCCCGGCTCGCGCCGACCGGCCGGCCCGGTTCGCCGAGCCACCAGCGTTCGATCCGACGGTCCTGTCCGGCCCGCTGAGCCGCTCCGGCGAGTTGGAACTGACGGATCCGCTCCCTGGGCTGGCCCGTCCTGGCCGTGAAACCGATGACGCCGGTTCGGCGCTACCCGCGGGTTCTTCCGGGCAGTTGATGGCGTCCCAGCCGGTGCGCGACGTCGTCGCCTATGAGGAGGTCGTCCCGCAGGAGGCGCGGGAGCATCTGGACGCTGTCGGCGCTGCGGCGCCACGGCCGGCGCCGCACCTACCCGAGGCGCCCACCGGCACCACCGAGACGATTACCTCGATCATGGGATCGGTGAAACGGCAAGGGGGGTGGGTGCCCGCCGAACACATCACCGCCAACGTGCTGATGGGCGACGTGAAACTCGACTTCACCAGCGCCACCTCGCTGCCGCCGCAGGTGACGGTCCGGGCACAAATACTGATGGGGGACTGCACCATCCTGGTTCCCCCGCATGCGCAGGTCAGCCTGCAGGGCACCCCGATCATGGGCGATATCAAAGAAGTCACCAAGCACCGGTGGCGCAAGTGGGGCAAGTCCAAGCGGGGCCGGCTGCCGCATCCTGAGGGCACCGAGCCGGTGACCGGTACGGCGGGCGATCCGCTGCAGATCGTCGTCACCGGTGTGGTCGTGATGGGGGATGTGAAGGTGCAGCGCATTGTCCGGGACTGACCGGCCCTAGTTCGGACTGTTCATGAGCCCAGCACCCTCTTTTCATGAGCCCAGCACCCTTCTGACGTTCCTGCGCGCATTCCTAGCAGTCCTTCGCGCAACCGGAGGGCCATCTCTGCCTCGTGATGCCGCAAACGCCCGGTCCGCGCGTTCCGGGCATGGGCGTGCCTGCTATGCCTGTGGGCTGATCTTCCCCGAGCCGGCGGCACACCGCCCGCCGCCACACTCGGCCGGCCGCACCGGCAACCGGATCGCTCAACATTCCCGCCGCCACTCCGCCCGCATCGCCCACATCGACCCCTATGGCGCAGTTAGGCGACGTATGGCGCCGGCGCGCCGCTACCCGACGTACCCCAACAGCGCCGTAGGGTCCAGAAGGCCCGGTTCGACTCCGCCGTAGGTGCCTGCGTAGGTGCCTGAAATGACCAGCCCGTGCACTCTGGTGCGAGGAGAAAACCCGGAATCGCGCAACAACATCAGCCCAAACAGGCCAGACAGGACGCCGGATCCTGTCCGCTCAGGACCGTCCGCGCATGTCCTGGCCGCGCACGAAAGGCCGAGGCCAGTCCTGCTTGTGCCACCGTTCGGTCTGCGTCACTGCTCGTTGCCCTGCCGCCGGGCACCCATGCCAGCCGCAGCTCGCTGATGGAACGTCGAACGACCAGACGTTACACAGCGTGCGCGTCCCGTCGGTGCGTGATGACTCGCTTCTCAGCGGATTGTGCTCATTTCGCTACTGAACGGTGCGGATTCGATGGGAGGGCCGACACCTGCGAGACTCCTTTGCGTGACGATGCGACAGACGGACGTGTTGGTGGTGGGGGCCGGTCCGGCGGGCTCGGCGGCGGCCGCGTGGGCCGCCCGGCAGGGTTTGGAGACCACGTTGGTGGACGCCGCCGTGTTTCCCCGCGACAAGACCTGCGGGGACGGGCTGACACCGCGCGCGGTGGGGGAACTGACCAGACTCGGCCTGCAGCACTGGTTGCGCTCGCATACGGTCAACCGCGGCCTGCGGGCGCACGGCTTCGGACAGATCCAAATGCTGCGCTGGCCCGGAGGCAACCTGCCCGACTGGGGTTCGGCGGTTCCCCGGATGGAGTTGGACCATCACTTGCGCCAGGTGGCCGAGAAGGCCGGCGCCGCGACCGTCGAGGGCGCTCGAGCAGTCGATGTGCGCCGCGCGGGCGCGCGGGTCGGCGGCGTGCTGTTGCGGACCGCGGACGGGACCGTCGAGATCGGTTGCCGACGGCTCGTGGTTGCCGACGGAGTACGGTCACCGCTGGGCAAATTGTTGGGGCGGCAATGGCACCGGGACACCGTCTACGCGGTGGCCGGCCGGTCCTACATCGAGTCCGGACGCAGTGAGGATCCCTGGATCTCCTCTCACCTGGAGCTGCGCGACGAGGCCGGCAAGATCGTCTCCGGCTACGGCTGGGTGTTCCCGCTGGGCGACGGAACCGTCAACCTGGGGGCGGGCAGTCTGGCAACAGGGCGCAGACCGGCGAACATCGCGATCAAGCCGCTCATGCAGCGCTACGCGGACACCATCCGCGAGGATTTCCAGCTGGGGACCGAACTGCGGATGCCGACGTCCGCGTTGTTGCCGATGGGTGGTGCGGTCAGCGGCGTGTCCGGGCCGAACTGGGCCATGGTCGGTGACGCCGCCGCCTGCGTCAACCCGCTCAACGGGGAGGGGATCGACTACGGCATGGAGACCGGCCGGCTGGTCGCCGATTTGTTGGCTGCCCGGCCGCCGCATGCGGACATCAGCGACGACTGGCGGGAGACGCTGTCCGGGCACTACGGCGACTCGTTCGCGGTCGCGCGCCGATTGGCGACCCTGCTCACGGTTCCTGGTCTGGTGCCGGCATTCGGCCCGCTGGGGATGCGCTCGCACTGGTTGATGAAGCTCGCATTCCGCTGGATGGGCAACTTCATCTCCGATGCAGACCGCGACCTAGCCGCATGGATCTGGCGAGCATCCGGGCGGGCCTGCGCGGGCTGGGAAAGCAGGCCGCCGTTCCACTGACGCGGCGGTTATGCCCGGCCGCCCCGGCACGCATCCAATTCAAACCGCAAATGCGGCAACGTTGTTCCCGCATTCGTATCACAATCTGATTACAGAAATGGTGGGCACGGTGACGCGGGCGTTCCTCCCAAGCGTGCCGGGACGTCGCGCGCTCGTCTATCGTGGTAGTTCGGAA
>PDSI01000206.1 GCA_002748415.1 Micrococcales bacterium
CTATCCCCCGCTGGTCGGCACCCCCGAGCCGGGTGATGAGGTGCTGCTCAACGTCGGCGCGCAGCGCCGCGGCCTGGGCACCGGCGGGTACGCGTTCGTGGTGGCGATCCCGCACCGGTTGCCGCCAGACCCGCCACCCGCGCCGGGGCACATCGTCAAGGCCCGGTACACCCCGTTGCAGGCGATGGTGTGCGGGGTCGAAGAGCAGGAGTCGGACCACCACGCGGAGTTGGCGCGGGCCGAGTCGGTGGACGGGATGCCGGTGGTGGTGGCCGGTCTGCATTCCTCGCTGCCGGCGGTCCTGGCCGGGATCCGGCAGGTGCGGGCGGCTGCCCGGGTGGTGTACCTGATGAGCGACGGGGCCGCACTGCCGGTGTGGTTCTCCCGTGCGGTCGCCGGGTTGCGGCAGGCGGGCTGGCTGGCCGCGACGGTGACGGCCGGCCAGGCGTTCGGTGGCGACCTGGAAGCGACAACCGTGCACTCCGGGCTGCTGGCGGCCCGGCACGTGGCCGGAGCCGGCATCGTCGTGGTGGCGCAAGGGCCCGGCAACGCGGGGACCGGCACCACCTGGGGGTTCAGTGGGGTGCAGGCCGGGGAGGCGGTCAACGCGGCCGCGGCGGTGGGTGGGCGGCCGGTGGCCGTGCTGCGGATCTCCGGTGCCGATGCGCGTGCCCGCCACCAGGGGGTGTCGGCACAATCGCTGACCGCGCTGGGGCGGGTGGCACTGGCGCGGGCCGACGTGGTGGTGCCGCGGTTGGGCGGTGATCTCGGTGACCTGGTACACCGGCAGGCGCAGCAGCTGGCCGGCCGGCACCGGCTGGTGCCGGTCGCGGTGGACGGGCTGCGTGAGGCGTTGGCAGCCAGTCCGGTTCCGCTGTCGACCATGGGGCGCTCGGTGGCGGAGGACCCGGCGGCCTTCCTCGCCGCGGCCGCGGCGGGAGTCCACGCCGCCGGCTTGTGACCGCACGCCGACGCTGGCGGTCCGCGGTTCGCGCCGCCTACCGCACGTCCATCAGGTCGACGACGAAGATCAGCGTCTCACCCGGTTTGATGACCCCACCGGCACCGCGGTCCCCGTAGGCCAGGTGCGGCGGGATGACGATCCGGCGCCGGCCGCCGACCTTCATGCCTTGGATGCCCTGGTCCCAGCCGTCGATCACCTGGCCGGACCCGAGCCGGAAGCTCAAGGTGTCGCCGCGGTTCCAGGAGGCGTCGAACTCTTCACCGGTGGAATGGGAGACACCCACGTAGTGGCAGGCCACGGTGCGGCCCGCTGTCGCCTGCGCGCCGTCGCCCTCGACCAGGTCGGTGACCTGCAACTCGGCCGGCGGCGGGCCGTCGGGTGGATCGATCTCGGGACGGGTCGGTTCGCTCACTACTGCTCCAGACGTTGTCAGTACGCGTCGAGAATATCGATGACGAACACCAGGGTGTCGGTGCCGGAGATCCCGGCGGCAGGTTGCCCGCTCTCGCCGTACCCCTTGTCCGGGGGGATCACCAGCAACACCTGGCTGCCGACGGTCTGCCCGACCAGGCCCTCGTCCCACCCGGCGATGACCCCACCCTCGCCGATGGGGAACGAGGCCGACTGGCCCCGCGACCATGAGGAATCGAACTCCTTGCCGCCGGCCCAGATCACGCCCTTGTACTGCACGTCCAGGGTCTGGCCTGATTCCACCGGTTTGCCTTCGCCCTTGATCAACGGCTGGGCCACCAACCCGGCCGGCGGGTCGGTCTTCGGGATGGTGATCTTCGGGTCGCCGTTCTCGGCCAGCTGCACCGTCGGCAGGCCCTCCTTGGGCGGTACGGGCGTGCCGCTGGCCCGGTCCGCCACGCTGACCGCCTCCAGGACGTCGATCACGTACAGCACCGTGTCGTCGGCGGCGATGTTCGAACTCGGGTTACCGCCCATCGGGCCGAACGCGTCCTGCGGAGCGGCCGCGCCCAGCACCCGCGAACCCACCTTGACGCCCTCCAGGGTCTTCACCAGTCCCGGTTGTAGCTGATCGGTGAGCTTGAACGTGGCCGGGTTGTCCTTGGACGAGTCGAACATCGACCCGTCCTCGCCGTTGTACTCCCAGTGGTTGACCACCAAGCGCTGGCCCAGTTGCACCGGCGGACCGTCGCCTTCGGTGAGAACCTTGCGCGTGCTCTCGGCCACCCCGAACACACCGTCGCCCCAGCTAGGTGCCGGGTCCTGCCCGACCTCGGCCTTGACGTCGATCTTGTCGATGTCGGAGACGTCCACGTCCGGGGCCAGCGTCGGGGCCGCGTCACCGGAGGCGGTGGGACCGGGTTTGTCGCCGTCGTCGCCGCTGCACCCGGCCAGGGCCAGCGCAACAGCAAGAACAGACACAGTCAGGAGTCGACGCACAGCCAGTGAGCCTACCCGTCATCGGCAGCGTCTCGTGACAATAACCGGTGACAATGTCCGGCCGGTTTCCCGCCCGGGCCGCCGGTGCCCGGTCACAGGCTCGCGATCAGCCTCTCCACCCGGTCGTCGACGCTGCGGAACGGGTCCTTGCACAACACGGTGCGCTGGGTGTGATCGTTGAGTTTCAGATGCACCCAGTCGACGGTGAAGTCGCGCCGCTTCTCCTGGGCCCGGCGCACGAAGTCACCACGCAGTTTGGCCCGCGTCGTGCCCGGCGGGTAGTCGCATGCGTGCTTGACCACCGCCGGGTCGCTGATCCGCCGGATCATGCCGCGGGCCTCCATGATGCGGGCCAGTCCCCGGGCCGGATCGATGTCGTGGTAGGCCAGATCCATCCTGGCCACCTGTGGGCTGGACAGCGTCAGGCCGTTGCGTTCCTGGTAGCGACTGATCAGCCGGTGCTTGATGGCCCAGTCCAGTTCGGTGTCCACGCCGGAGTGGTCCTGGGTCTGCACGGCTTCGATGCCGCGCCGCCACAGGTCCATCGCCTGCTGCGCCAACGGGTTGGGGTCGGCGTTGGCCCGCAGGTAGTCCTCGACCCGGTTGAAGTATTCGGCCTGGATGTCGGCGGCCCGCACCGAGCGGCCGCTGGCCAGCCGTACCGTCGCGGTCCCGGTGAAGTCGTGACTGATCTCGCGGATGGCGCGGATCGGGTTCTCCAGGGTGAAGTCGCGTATCGATGCCCCGGCTTCGATCACCCGCAACACCAGGTCGGTGCTGGCGATCTTGACCAGCAGAGTCGGCTCGGCCATCGAGGAGTCGCCGACGATGACGTGCAGGCGCCGGTACAGTTCGGCGTCGGCATGCGGTTCGTCGCGGGTGTTGATGATGGGCCGGGACCGGGTGGTCGCGCTGGACACGCCTTCCCAGACGTGGTCGGCCCGCTGGGAGTAGCAGTACAGCGCGCCCCGGGGGGTGCTCAGCACCTTGCCGGCACCGACGACGATCTGCCGGGTCACCAGGAACGGCAGCAACACCTCTGACAGCCGGGAGAACTCCCCCAGCCGGCCGACCAGGTAGTTCTCGTGGCAGCCGTAGGAGTTCCCGGCGGAGTCGGTGTTGTTCTTGAACAGGTAGATGTCCCCGGACAACTCCTCGGCCGCCATCCGCTCCTGCGCGTCACCGACCAGGTCGTGCAGGATCTCTTCACCGGCCCGGTCCTGGGCGATCACGTCCTCCCACCGGTCGCATTCGGCGGTGGCGTACTCCGGGTGCGAGCCGACGTCCAGGTACAACCGGGACCCGTTGGGCAGGAACACGTTCGAGGAGCGGCCCCATGCCACCACTTTGCGGAACAGCAACCTGGCCACCTCGTCGGCGGACATCCGCCGCTGCCCGTCACCGGAGCAGGTGACCCCGAACTCGGTTTCCACCCCGAAGATCCGGCGCTCCAGCGGCCGCATGGTACTCATCTCCGGTCGAGCTTCAGCGTGAGGACCGGCACGCTCCGGCCGCCCTCGCCGGTCCGCGGGCGAGCGTGGGTGTAGCCGTTGCGCCGGTACAAGGCCAGGTCGGTGACGGCCGCATCGCCCACGCAGATCTCGCACCGTTGCACCGACGCGTGGCTGAGTGCCTCGCGGTGGGCGGCCTCCAGCAGCGCGGAACCGATGCCGCGCCCGCGCACGTCGGGTGCGACCACCACCCGGCCGATGTCGGCCAGGTCGTCGCGGAACTGGATGCGGATGCTGCCGACGAATCTGCCCCGGCGTCCCACGTCGTTGTCCTGGGTCAGCACCGCCAGCAGCAACCTCCAGTGCGGGTCCGTCAACAGCGAGCTGATCTGCTCGGGGGTCTCCTGCAGGGGGGCGATGAACGGGTTGCGCAGCCGCTGCGCCTCCGCGACGTAGGCGGCCCGGCGCAGCACCAGGTACTCCCCGACGTCGGTGTTGCGGGCATGCTGGATCCGGATCGGAAGGTCGGTGTTCACCATGGCAACCCGCTGCCCGGCATGGCCGCTCGGTTCAACATGACAACTGGGTTCGGCATGTGTGGTGCCTCCGCGCACCTAACGTGTTCGAGGGTGGCTTCGTGTGCGTGCTCAGTGGTGTCCGGTACTGGCTACAGTACGGCTACGGGCGGTCGTTGGGCAGCCCCGAGTGGCCGGTGCCGTCGTGGGTGCCGGAACCGCCGCCCCCGGGTTGTTCCTGCGACGGTCCTTCCGGTGGAGCCGCTTCGTCCGCCGCGTCGGGGGCCGGTGCCTCGCCGCCGGCCGGCCCGTCCAGCAGTCCGGTCAACTGGGTGCCCGCCACCCGCCGGAAGGCCCGGCGGCGCCGGGCTCGTTCCAGCACCGCCACCTCCAGCGAATCCGCGGTGAGTTCGCCGTTGCCCTCCGACAACGCGGACACGGCCAGCCGCAGTACGTGTTGCAGGGGCAGCCCGGTGGAGAACGTGTCGCCGATGGCTTGCGCCACCTTGTCCGCGGCCCCGCCCATGACCACGAACCCGCTCTCGTCGGTGACCGATCCGTCGTAGGTGAGGCGGTAGATCTGGTCGTCCTGCGGTTGCCGGCCCACCTCGGCGACGACGAGTTCGACCTCCAGCGGTTTGGACTCGGTGGTGAACACGGTGCCCAGGGTTTGGGCGTAGGCGTTGGCCAGGCCGCGGGCGGTGACGTCGGTGCGGTCGTAGGAGTAGCCGCGCAGGTCGGCGTAGCGCACCCCGGCCACCCGCAGGTTCTCGAACTCGTTGTATTTGCCGACTGCCGCGAACGCGATCCGGTCGTAGATCTCGCTGACCTTGTGCAGCGCGTTGGAGGGGTTCTCGGCGATGAAGGCGATGCCGCCGTCGTAGGGCATGGTGATGACCGAGCGGCCCCGGGCGATGCCTTTGCGGGCGTAATCGGCCCGGTCCTTCATGAGTTGTTCCGGGGAGACGTAGAACGGCATGCTCATGCCTGCTCACCTCCCGCGCGGGCGGCGCCGGTGCCGCCGGGGTCGCCGGCCCGTCCGGCGAATACGTCGTCGACCACGCGGGCCAGCTCGTCCTCGCCGATGCGTTCGTATCCTGCGGCGGTGACGGTGGCCACCACCGGCCAGATCCGCCGGGCCAGGTCGGGGCCACCGGTGGCGGAGTCGTCGTCGGCCGCGTCGTAGAGCGCTTCGACGGCCACCCGGATGGCCTCGTCGCGGGAGTAGGTGGGCCGCCACAGTTTCTTCAGCGAGCCGCGGGCGAACAACGACCCGGACCCCACGGAGTGGTGGTGGTGTTCCTCGTACCGGCCGCCGGTGACGTCGTAGGAGAAGATGCGCCCGGCTTGCCGGTCCAGGTCGTACCCGGCGAACAACGGCACCACGGCCAGGCCCTGCAGGGCGAGTCCGATGTTGGCGCGGATCATGCTGGCCAGCCGGTTGGCTTTGCCGTCCAGGCTCATCAGCGCGCCTTCGATCTTCTCGTAGTGCTCCAACTCCACCTGGAACAGCCGGACCAGTTCCACCGCGATGCCGGCCGCGCCGGCGATGCCGACGCAGGAGTACTCGTCGGCCGGGAAGACCTTCTCGATCTCCCGGTTGGCGATGATGTTGCCCGCGGTGGCGCGCCGGTCACCGCCCATCAGCACCCCGCCGGGGAAGATCAGCGCCAGGATGGTGGTGCCGTGCGGGACCTCGAGGGGGGCGGCAGCGGCGGTGCCGCGAAGCCGGTTGCCGGGAAGCAGGTCTGGGCGCAACTCCCCCACGAACTCGGTGAACGAGGACGACCCGGGCGTGGTGAACGGGCCCGGGAGACGTCCACTGGCCAGCGGATCAAGAGTCACCGGACTAGCCTACCTGGGTGGTTGATGGGGATTCGGACGGTCGGCGTGCCAGCCGCGGTCCCGGGGCTGCGGCTGGTCGCTGCCCGGCGAGTATCCTCGCGTGCACTCACACCGGCTCCAGTCTTCATGAGGCGCTTGATGGTAAAAGACCGAGACTCACAGACT
Organism: Micrococcales bacterium; assembly: GCA_002748415.1. Classification (GTDB taxonomy): domain Bacteria; phylum Actinomycetota; class Actinomycetes; order Actinomycetales; family CAWJMD01. The sequence goes on from PDSI01000206.1 coordinate 6,351, forward strand.
GACTGCAGCCCAGCCAGACGCTGGGGCAGCCTGGCCGTGATGATGGGCTCACTGCTGGTGGTCGCGATGGACATGACCATCATGACCATCGCCATACCGGCTATTTCCCGAGAGCTGAATCCCTCCACCGAGCAGCTGCTGTGGATCGTGGACTCGTACTCGTTGGTCGTCGCGGGTCTTCTTGTGGTGATGAGCGCCCTGTCGGATCGCTTTGGCCGCAAGCGCGTGCTCATGCTGGGCTACCTGACCTTCAGCCTGGCCTCGGCCGGCATCGTGTTGGCCGACAGTGCCGGCGACGTCATCGCCATCCGGCTACTGCTGGGCGTGGGTGGCTCGATGATCATGCCGACCACGTTGTCGATGATCAGGGTGCTGTTCACAGACCCCCAAGAACGCGCCACGGCCATCGGTGCGTGGTCGGCGGTGGCGGCTCTGGGCATCGGCGTGGGTCCGATCCTCGGTGGGGTTCTCCTGCACTTCTTCTCCTGGCACTCGGCCTTCCTGGTCAACTTGCCGCTCATGCTGCTCGCGGTCGTCCTGGCCGGGCTCGTGCTGCCGGAGTCCACGGTTGCCGTCACCAAACCCCTCGACTGGTTCGCAGCGTTGCTGTCGATGGTCGGCGTCGCCGAGGTGCTTTTCGCCATCAAACGCTTCGGCGAACTGAAATCGCTCGCTTCCTGGGACGCGTGGGCCACGCTGGTCACCGGGATAGCACTGCTGACGTGGTTCACCCTCCGGTGCCTCCACCGCGAAGAACCGCTACTCGATCTGCGTTTGTTCACCTCCAGATCCTTCAGCGCCGGCATTCTGACCGCTCTGGTCACCATGTTCTCCACCGCGGCCGCGTTCCTGCTCCTGACTCAGTGGCTGTTGGTGGTGGACAAGCAAACCCCTACCGCCGTGGGTTTCATGCTGTTGCCGGTCACCATCATTTCCGGCGTCGCCGCACTGTTGATCGCCCCGCTGGCCGGCCGGGCCGGCACCCGCCGCACGCTCGTGGGCGGCTTGCTCCTGGCGACGGCGGGCATGCTTGTGCTGGCCCTCTATCCTGGCCGCGTCACCCTGGGCTTGGTCATGATCAGCCTGGGCATGATCGGTGTCGGCATGGGCACGTTGGCGCTGGGATCGTTGCTGATCATGGCTCAAACCTCCGAGGACACCGCGGGAAACGCGGCGGCCCTCGAGGAGATCTCCTACGAGCTCGGAAACGTGCTGGGGGTGGCCACCTTGGGTGCCATCTCGGGCGCCTACTTCTCCCACGGCGTCCTGGCGGCCGCAGCGGACCTGGACGTATCTGTCGACCAGGGGACGCTCAAGCATGCCTCCGAGTCCGTGGCCGCGGCCGTGCAGGTCGCAGGCGAGCACGGGCTTACCGGATTCGTTCACGAGATCGAGCAGCTTTTCACCGACTCTGTGCGGCTGGCCTTTCTTGCCGGCGGTGCCGCCATGCTCGTCCTGTCGGCCCTCATCGCTTGGCTGACGCCCAAGAACGTCGACATCACCAAGACCACCCACTGAGGGCAGATGGCCGGCGCTAGCCGCCGTACCGGG
>PDSI01000178.1 GCA_002748415.1 Micrococcales bacterium
CCTGGAGACCGCCCTACGCGCGGCGCAGGCATGGGACGTGGTGCAAGGGTTGCCGTTCGGCCTGGACACCGTGGTCGGTGACCGGGGGCACCGGTTGTCCGGGGGAGAGAAACAGCGCATCGCGTTGGCGCGGCTGCTGTTGAAAGCCCCAGGGGTGGTGGTGCTGGACGAGGCGACCGCGCACCTGGATTCCGAATCGGAGTGCGCCGTGCAACATGCCTTGGACACCGCCTTGTCCGCCCGCACGGCCATCGTCATCGCCCACCGGTTGTCGACGGTGCGCGGGGCTGACCTGATCGCCGTGATCGACGACGGCCGGGTGGTCGACAGCGGAACCCATGACGAGCTGCTGGCTCGCGACGGACTGTACGAGCAGCTGTATCGCCAGCAGTTCCGCGAGCGTTCGCTGCTGCGATCGCGCTGAGCGTCGCGACCGCGGTGGGCGGCGGGGTGCTCGGCTGATCGGGTGACACGTGACCGTTTTGCCGCTTTGGCGAGGTTTTCTTGGCTTGACTTCTCGTGGATTCCAGCTGCGTGCAGCTCACTCGACCTGAGGAGATCCATTCGTGAAAACAACCACGACCCGCTCTATCGCGGTCTCCGCCGCTCTGGCCCTGTGCCTGGGCGCGGGGGCATTGTCCGCCGCAGAATCGGCGGCCAGCCCCGGCTGGGCCGTCGGGACCGCGGTCATGGCCGACCCGGGCTTGACGGTGTCGAAATACTCCACTGTCGTCGTGGTCAACGGCGGCACACCGGTCAATGCCGGCAACGGACAGGACATCACGGTGCAATACCCGCAGGGGGTCGATGTCAGCGGTGCGACCGTCACCGTCGGAGGAACGGACGCAGCAGGAGTCGCCACCGACGATTCGGCGAAGACCGTCTCGTTCACCGCCGGGAACGACCTGGTTGCCGAGACCGGTCAGTCCGGCGAGGTCGTCATCACCGGGTTGTCGGCGAGCTGGCACGGAGAGGTGGCATTCAGCTTCCTGCTGGCGACCACGGCCGACGGACCCGATCCGGGAACCCTGAACACGGCTCTCGACCTGACGGTCACTCTTGCGCCGTCGACGATGGCCGCCGGGCAATCGACCGTCACGTTGCCGGCCTTGGACTCCTCGTTGTCGGCGCCGGCATGGAGCACGTTCACAGCTGGCGACTCCGCCGTGACCGACTCCGCGAGTGCGAAAGCCACCGGAACGACCGACCTGGCGGCCGGCACGGTGAGCTTCGATCTGTCTTCGGCTGCCACCGGTGACGGCACGCTGGATGTGCCGCTGACCAACGGAACCGAGCCTGGCTGGAGCGGCATCCACTTCCAGGGGGCTGTCACGATCGAAGCTGCCGATTCCGGCCCGGGCGACACCCCACCGGCAGCGGCCACGCCTGAGCAGATCACCGGCAGCATCGGTCAGGACCTGCTGGGCGGTGAGCTGCCCGACGCCGCCGCCTGGCAGCAAAAGCTCCAGGACGGCGAAGCCACCCCGGGCCAGGTCGCGCTCGAAGTCACCCGTAGCGATGCGTGGCGGGAGAAGTGGATTCAGCGCAACTACCAGGACTACCTGGGCCGGGCCGGGACCGCTCCCGGTGTGGCGTACTGGCAACGCTGGATGGACCGTGGCCTTTCCCCGCAAGGAGTGGAAGTCAAGTTCCTCAGCTCCAGAGTCCGGTGGGCGAAGTCCGGCTCCACCAACCGTAAATGGCTCGACGGGATGTACTCCGACGTGCTGGGCCGCAGCGCTACGCCGGGCCTGCTGGACCACTGGGAGGGCAGGCTGAACTCCGGGTGGAGCCGTGAGCGGGCCGCCACCGTGTTCGTCCTGCACCGCGATCACCTGTACCCGCTGATCGAGAAGCAGTACAAGGACATGCTGGGCAAGAGCACGATCGCCGCGCCGCGGGTGAACCTGTGGGTCAACCGGATCCAGAAACGGTGGCGTTTCGAGCGGCTGATCGCCGGCCTGGCCGACACCGCCGACTACCAGAACAAGGCTGCCGGTACCGGCGACTGACCTGGCCGACGCGGCAGGCCTACGCCAGCGGAGGGGCGCACCTACCCGTGCGCCCCTCGGCGCGTCCCGTACGCAGCCGGGGGAGCGGGCGCGGTCCGGCGGGGCACCTACCGCAGCGGGTAGCAGGGCCTTGGACGCCCTGCTGGTCAGCAGTGCCGTGCCCGGTTGGCGCACCCGTGCGGATGACCGGTGCCGTCGACGTCCAGCCTTCCGCCGGAAGAGGGCGATCGGCGGTTGAGCACCGCCAGCGCCGGCGACCGGCTGGCGCCTCCTTACAGCGTGCGCAGCATTCCACCGTCGATCGGCAGCACGGTGCCGGTGACGTAGGAGGCGGCGGGGGAGAGCATGACGACGGCCGGCCGGGCGAACTCGGACGCCTCCCCGTAGCGGCCGAGCGGAATCTGCGTCAAGAACGCCTGTTCCGCGGCGTGGGGGTCGCCGGTCGCCTCGTCCAGCTCCCGGACCCGGTCGGTGTCGATGCGCCCAGGCAGCACGGCGTTGACGCGGATGGCCCGTGGGCCGAGTTCGTCGGCCAGCGTCTTGGCGACCATCGCCAAGCCCGGCCGCAAGCCGTTGGACACGGCGAGCCCGGGAATCGGCGACTTCACCGAGGAAGACAGCACGAACAGCAGCGATCCACCCTCGCTGCTCATGCCGCGTACCACCGCTCTGGCCGTGCGGACGGCACCGAGGAAGACCGTGTCGAAGCTGGACAGCCACTGCGCGTCGGTGATGTCCATCGCCGAGCCGGCGGGCGGCCCGCCCACGCTGATGATGGAACCGTCCAGGCGATTGAACCGGCCCGCTGCGGCGGCCACGAGTTGCGCGGGTGTCTCCGGGTCCTGGATGTCGGCGGCCACGGCGATGACGTTCTCCGGTCTGCCGAGCTGCCTGGCCGTCTCGGTGAGCGCGTCGTGGTCCCGGGCGGCGATCACCAACCGCGCACCCTCGTCGATGAGCAGTTGCGCGCATGCGCGCCCGAGGCCCTTGGAGGCGCCGGTGACGATGTACACGCGGTCTGCGAGCCCTAAGTCCATGGAACAATCCTGCCTTACTCCGTGTAATCCAAGATGGACATCGCGTGAGTGGCCCGGCTTCAGTGCTCCGAATGAGTGCTTTCGGCGTGTCGTTGCGGGTGGTCTGTCGCGGCCTCGACCTGAGCGTCCTCGACCGCTTCGTCGCTGCC
>PDSI01000162.1 GCA_002748415.1 Micrococcales bacterium
CTTGCATCCGGTCACCAGTGCATCGAGGGACGCAAGGTCTGTGGCCTGCCTGGCCTGCTCAGGGGTGCACGGGCCGGTGACAGTCATCCAGCCACCCACGCTGCGAGCAACAACGCGAAAAGGCATACCCGGGTGGTGATCACCGGGCGGTCCGAGTGAGATCCTATCGACGACCGCCCTACCTGCAGACCAATCGTGTTGACCGTTGTCGTTCTGTGCATACGGCACTCCTCTGCTGCTGGTGGATCCTCGCACGGAGTTTGACAAAAGAGGAGTGGCGTTGACGCCAGGCTTTCGCGTCCCGTCGGGTAGATCGAAGAGCGCCAGGTACGCCTACCCGTGTCGTCTGTTCCTCATGTGAGCGCCGCTTCTTCGGCCTAAGAGGGGATCCGATGCCACGGGCCACGGTAGGGACCTTGTCGCGGCTGTGGCAAGGTAGGCCGATGCCGAATCAGCACGCGTACGTGGGGGTGATCGGGCCTGGCGAGGCCCAGGACCAGCACCTGCAGGCCGCCTACCAGGTGGGCCGGTTGTTGGCAGAGCGTGGCGTTGTCGTCGTGACCGGGGGCCTAGGCGGCGTCATGCACGAAGCCAGCAAAGGGGCAGCTGAAGCACTGGGACTAACCGTCGGTCTGCTACCCGGCCCGGATCGTTCCGCGGCCAGCCGGTGGGTCACGGTCGCTATCCCGACTGGACTCGGCGAGATGCGCAATGCCCTGCTGGTCCGCTCGTGCGACGCCATCGTCGCGGTCGGCTGCAGTTGGGGAACTCTCAGCGAGATCGCGCTCGCTGTCCGCACCGGTGTGCCGGTCATTGCGTTGGACTGCTGGCAGCTGCCGAACGACGGCCCGATTCCGGCGGCCGATCCGCACGACGCCGTGGCCGCCGTGGATCGAGTGCTGCGACGGTACGAATGATCTCAGCCGGACAACGTTTCGCGGATATCGCGGACGGTACGCGCGCCCCACCCGCAGCCTGACCGTTGTTGAGCCCCGGCGCCTCGCTCCGGGTTTCGCCGGGTGCAGGCGTACGCCGGCGTGGCACCTGCCTGGTCATCCTCGCGCCAGGGGAGCAGCAGTCGATGGCACGCGTGCGGGTGGGGTGAGCCATGGCTGCATTGCGGAGTTCGACCACGGGTGCCTGCCAGGAGCGTATGCGAAGGGAAAAGGCACTTCGTCTCCGCCGATCGGTCAGCGTTGCTGAGCTGGCATCACCCGATCGGCCTATCAAGCCCGGCCGATCAGTGGACGAGACCGCGGCGACACGTTGGGTGAACTAAGTGACGCTGGCGACGAGTCCGTCGTGGCCGCAGAGGGAAGGACAACCATGGCTTTTCACCAGGCTGGTACCAATGATCAGTGGCAGTCGACCAACCCCACCGACAACCTCCAACCCCAGCAACGCAGCTGGCCCTCCCGGCATAAGGCTTTGACCGCTGTCCTTGCCGTCGTCGGTTTCTTCCTCAGTATCGGCGTTCTTAGTGCCGCGCTCGGTGGAGGTTCGGGCGATGACGCCGTTGCTGCAGGCTTTGGTGCTGCTGAGACCAGTGAGGCAAGTCAGCCGAAGCCTGCGGGCGAGAAAAGCACCGCGGGTGTGGGCGACAAAGTGCGGGACGGCAACTTCGAGTTCGTGGTGACCAAGGTCGAGGAGGGCGGCACTCGCATCGGCGATGAGTTTCTCAACGAGGAGGCGCAGGGCGTCTTCCAGCTGGTGCATGTCACAATCACCAACACCAGCGACCAGCCACAGATGGTGAGCGACAGCAACCAGATGGTGAAGGACCAGGAGGGGCGGCAGTTCGCGCCCGACTCAGCGGCAGCCATCCTGCTGGACAACAACGCCCTGTGGATCGAGGAGATCAACCCCGGAAACACACTTAACGGGACCCTAGTTTACGACATGCCCGCGGACAGCAAGCCGACAGCGATCGAACTGCACGACTCGATGATGTCCGGCGGTGTCACTGTCTCGTTGAAGTAGAGTAGGACCTGTCGTTAGGGCTTCTTGCAGGCCCGCCTGGGATGTCTGGTTCAGATCTATGAATAGAATTCTGCCTGAATGGTCTTGACCATCGACGACGACTTGTTTTCGTGGAAGCCTCCAACTGTGCTCGCTTCTTGGTGGCCGCAAATGAGCAGACAGGACAGCTGGCGAAGTCATGCCGTTGGGCGGGACAATATTCTCGCCCGAAATAGATGATCTGCAGGTGCCTGCGGTTCCAGGTGTCTCGCGGAAAGGCTTTCTTCAAGTCTGCTTCGATCTTGGTGACATTGGCGCTTGTGGACAATCCCCAGCGTTGGGCCAGCCGCGCTATGTGCGTGTCAACGGGGAACGCAGGCACCCCGAACGCCTGCGTCATGACCACGCTGGCGGTCTTGTGTCCGACACCGGCCAGGCTTTCCAAGAAGTCCCAGTCCGCGATCAGGGCGCCACCCGCATCGATGATCTGACCGGCTGCGGTCCACACGTTGCGTGCCTTGGTGGGCGCCAGCCCGACATCGTGAATCAGCTCCAGGATGCGCTCCTGCCCCAACTCGTACATCTGCTCGGGAGTGGATGCGAGCTCGAACAACGCGGGTGTGACCTCGTTGACCTTCTTGTCGGTGGTCTGCGCGGACAAGGCCACCGCAACGAGCAGCGTGTAGGGGTCGTGGTGATACAGCGGAATCGACGGTTCCGGGTACAAGTCGTCCAGGATGGCGCCGATTCGCTTCACCTTCTCCGCGCGTCGCACAGGAGCACAGTAACCGTTCGGGCAGGCCGCGGTGACCTCGACGGTCAGCTGACCCCGGTCACGGAGTCGAGTTCGCACGTTCCGAGCCGCGCGGCATGGTGCGTCGCAACGAGTGCGTCATGTCGTGACGATCGTCCTGGTCCAAGGCCGTCACGATCCGGGCCTCGCCGGCCAGCCCACGTCGCAGACCATGCCCAGGCCGGTGAAGCTAGTTGCGCTCGGACACCGCTTCGGCGGCTCGCTCGGCCAGCGTTACGCCGACCCCCTGGTAGACCTGCACCGCCGCATCCACCCCCAACTCGTGCATCTCGGATTGTTGGTCCTCGTACTGCACGACGGTGGCGACCACCCCGTTGAAATCGGAGTCGCGTAGCTTTCTCAACACCTCGAGGTTGGTGGCATGCAGCGGCATCGCCAGCACCGCGATCTCGATTCTGCCGGTCAGCTGTAGCCGGTCCCAGAAATCGGTGTCGGTGGCGTCGGCGTCGACCACGTGGAAAAGCTGCTGTTTGAGGCTCTGCACCCGGGCGGCGTCGCTTTCCACTCCCAGTACCGGGATTCCGTATCCGTCGCGCAGTTCCCGGTAGGCGGCGCGCCCGACCGGGCCCATGCCAAGGACCACGGCTCGCGCGTCGCCCACCTCGATGGGACGTTCATGCGGGTGCACTTTGTCCGGTGGATGCGGCGACATCCGCTCCCGGGCGGAGTTCAACGCGTATCGATTCGCGCGGTTGAGCACGCTGGACAGCACGAAGCTGCCCGCTACCGCCACCGACATGGCCACCAGCCATTGATCGTCGACCATGCCGGCCTCGGCACCGATCGCGACGACGATCAGTCCGAACTCGGAGTAGTTGCCCAGTACGAGCCCACCCAGGACGGCCGTCCGCCGCCGCAGCTTCTGCCAGTACAGCAACCACACGAACCCGACGACCTTGAGCGGTAGAAGCCCGAGCGCGGCCAGTCCCAGCGTGGCTGCCTGCCAGGACGGGTCGCCGGTGAACCCGATCGAGAGGAAGAACGCCACCAGGAGCAGTTCCTTGACGGAGAACAACTGTTGGGACAGTTCGCTGGCCGAGCGATGCCCGGCGAGCAAGACGCCCACCGCGAGGGCCCCCAGATCACCCTTGATATGCACGCTCTCGAAGGCCAGGTACCCGGGTACGAGCGCGATCATGATGCCGAAGACGGTCTGCATCTCTCCGTGCGGCACCATGTCCCAGATCCGGCGGACAACTATCGCGCCAGGGATCAGCGCGATCAGCAGCAGTGCCCATGGCGAAGGAACCGACCCCTTGCCGACGGTGAGGAACGCGACCGCGGCGATGTCCTGGAAGATGAGGATGCCGATGGCGATCCGGCCGTAGAAGGATCGCGCATCGCTGTGTTCCTCCAGTGTTTTGAGCACAAACACGGTGGAGGAGAACGACAGTGCGAACCCCAACAGGGCGCAGGTGGCCAGATCGAGGTCGGCCAGGAGCCCGACACTGAGCAAGCCGATGAGCGCCAGCCCACCGCCCGCCATGACGGTGAACACGATCATGTGGATGGATGCGGTCAGCCACACCTCACGCGCCAGCAGCGATCGCACGTCGAACTTCAGGCCGACGCCGAACAACAGCAGGGTCACACCGAGGTCGGCGGCCTCGTCCAGGAGTGGCAGCTGCTCCACCGCCATCGCGTTGAGGATGAAACCTGCTGCCAGGAAGCCGATCAGGGCGGGTAGCCGCATCAGGACGGCGGCCATCCCGGCCAGGAAGGTCACCATGAGATAAGCAGCGACCGTCTCCATGGATTCATCCTCCCACGCGTTCTCGCGCCAGCACTCGACTTCGCAGCCAACCGTGGAGTTGCTCCGACGGGGTCGAACTCGTGTCGGCGTGCTGTTACCGGCTGGAGCCGGCGCGGTCCAGCCCGTGCAACACCGTCGCAACAGCGGAGATGAGGAAAGCGCCGGATACGCCGATGCTGAGCAGGCCGATCGCGCCGAGTGCAGCGGTGTGGCTGCCGATGCCGTACAGGCCGATGGCGATGGCGCCGACCGCAACAGCAGCGCTGCCAGACAGTGCCGCCGCCAGGTACCACGGCCAGCGCAGCAGCCAGCGTATCCCGGTGCTTGCGTGCGGATCGGCCCGTTGCACGACGGCTGCCGCCGCCAGCGCCACTCCGGCCCACGTCATGCATACCGTGATCGCCGTGACCGCATCGCTGGGGCGGTGCCAGCCACCGGCTACGACAGCCGTTCCCACCAGCGTTGTCAGCGCGCTGGCGGCGAACACGGTCAGCCAGCGACCGACCCGCGGGGCGACGATGAGTGCGGCACAGGCCAGCGACACCACCACGGTGGTGTGCCCGCTGGGCAACGACTGCAGTGTGCCGTATCCGAAGTTCGTGCGTTCGAACACCTGGTACTTCAGCACCTGGGTGGTCACGTTGGCCAGCCCGACCACCAGGGCGGCGGCAAACGCGTGCGCCCAACGACGCCGCAACGCGGCGAATACCAGGCAACCGAGGAGAGCCAGTGCGGCGGCACCGACGGTCACCGTCTCCAGGGCAGTGACCATCTGCTCAGCGACATCGGTGGGCACGGCAACCGACCGCATCGCGGTTTGGTCGCGGCTCTGCCACTGCGGGTCGGTCAGCACCAGGTCTGCGACCAGCCACGTCGTCGCGGCTGCCACTGCGGCCATCAACGTACCCGCCACCGCGGTCACGACACGACACATGAGGTCGTTGTGGCTGGCGGACGGGACGGCGGCTGAGGCGAGGGTCTGGGATGAGGTCATCGCGGTCAGGTAGACGCAGTGGGTAAAGCGGGCGCGGGCATCTCTACCAGGATGCCGCATCGCCGTCGCGTTAGTGTGGACTGCAACGGCATTGTGTCGTCTGCCGGTTGTGGGCCTACAGTGCGGTTGCCACCACCGGCGCTGTCAACCGGGTTAGTCTGCTTTGGAGGCCTTCGTTGCGTTCGCCACGCGCCACGTCATCGGCGCTCTGTGCCGTGCTGGTCGGTGCCCTGGCACTGTCCGCGTGTACCGCGCAGGAGCAGAAGAGTCCCCCGGCGGAGGCGGGCGGCACCGCCACGCCGGTGCGAGGTGCGGTCGCCGTCGCGGCTGAGCGGGAGCCCACCTCCTACAACGACAACCTGTCCACCGAGCACCACCCACGCAACGCCGTGCTGCTGAACCAGGTGCTCACCGGCTTCTGGCGTTACGGCCCGGAGGGCACGGTGGAGTGGAACGCCGAATTCGGCTCGGTCCGCAAACTCCAGGACGAGCCATTGTCGGTGCGCTACCGGGTCGGGCAGAACGTGGCCTGGTCCGACGGCACCCCCTTCGACTGCGACGACCTGCTGCTGCACTACGTGGCCAACTCCGGCCGGTTCACCACGGGGGAAGGAGAACAAGCCAGCAGCATGTTCGACGCGGCCACTACGACTGGGTACGAGGACATGCGTCCGCCCACGTGCCAGCCGGGGGACAAGCAAATCGACGTTTCCTACACCAAACCGTTCGCGGATTGGAACACCATGTTCGGGCCCGGCATGCTGCCGGCGCATGTCCTGGCCGCCAAGGTGGGCCTCACCGAGGAGCAGCTCGTCACCGCAATCAGCAACGGCGATCAGCAAAAGCTGGCCACGATGGCCAGCTTTTGGAACACCGGCTGGTCACTGGACCCGGCTCGACTGGACAGCCGGGTGCTGCCCTCGTTGGGCCCGTACCGCATCGCCGACTGGCAACCCGGGCAGGCGCTGACCCTGGTGCACAACGAGAACTACTGGGACGACCCGCCGGAGCAAACCGGGCTGGTACTGCAATTCGTGCCTGGTCACGAGCAGTCCGTTGCGCTGCACAACGGTGAAGTCCAGGTCATCGACCCGCAGCCGCAGGTGGAAATGATGGATCAGCTCGCGGCGGGCGACGATATCGTCATCGATTCCTACGACTCCTATTCCTACGAACATCTCGACTTCAATTTCAAAGGCGTGTTCGCCGACGAGCGGTTGCGGAAGGCGTTCGCGATGTGCGTCCCGCGTCAGCAGATCATCGACGAGCTGATCGCCCCGGTGCACCCGGACGCGGAACTGCTGAACTCCCGTTACCTGCGTGGTTTCTCGGACGGTTACAAGGAGGTTGTGGAGCCCACCGAGGCCAACCTGTACACGGAGCCCTACATTGCCGAAGCCAAGCGGCTGATGGCCGAGGCCGGCAAACCGGAACTGACTGTGCGGCTGGGCTACCTGAAGCCGGACCGGCGCCGCGAACAGGTGGCCCAGCTGATCACGACCGCCTGCGCGAGAGCGGGAATCACTGTCCAGAATGCGGGATCCGAACGGTTCCTCAGCACTGCGCTGCCTGCCGGTGATTTCGACGTGGCCATGTTCAGCTGGGCAGGCGGGCCGCAAGTCACCAGCACGGCTGGGATCTTCAACACGGGCGGTGGACGTAACTTCGGTGGGTATTCCAACCCGGAGGTGGACTCCTTGGTGGACAAGCTGTTCGCCACCACGGACCAGAAGCAACAGCTGAGCATCATCGCCGACATCGAGAAGGTGCTGTGGATGCAGGTTCCGACGATACCGCTGTACACCCACCCAAGTGTGGCGGCCTGGTCCAAGCAGGTCATCGGCGTGATCCCACAACCGGCCCGGTCGGGCATCACGTGGAATGCTCACCAATGGGAACGCGAGTAGGGCAACCCGGTGCAACGGCAACCGGACACGGTCGACGAGCAGCCCCGGGTTGTGGTGGCCGCGGCCATCGTCGACGATCTGGACCGGCCACGAACCCTGTTGGCGGCCCGGCGATCCGCGCCACCGAGCTTGGCCG
>PDSI01000195.1 GCA_002748415.1 Micrococcales bacterium
GGAGCAGGCGATGAACCCGCTGCTGGCCGGCACCGACGAACAACAGTTCGTCGACCAGCTGACCAACCTGCTCACCGGCGAGCAGACGCCAGGCGCCACCGTCACCACCACCATTGACCCCAAGGTCCAGCAGGCGGCCACCGACGCCCTGGCCGGGCGGCGCGGCGCGGTTGCCGCCCTCGACCCGAAAACCGGCGCGGTCAAGGCGATGGTGTCGACTCCCTCCTACGACCCGAACCAATTGGCCACCCATGACCGGAAAGCGGCCAACGAGGCCAGCCAGCGGTTGCAAACCCAGGACGACCGCCCGTTGATCAACCGGGCCATCGGCGGCGACCTGTACCCGCCGGGATCCACCTTCAAGGTGATCACCGCGGCCGCCGGGCTGGAATCCGGTTCGGTGACAGCGAATTCGACGCTGCCCGGGCCCGCCGTCCTGGACCTGCCCGGCACCACCGCAGGCCTGCCCAACTACTCCCCAAACCCCTGCGGACCCAACGACGAGGTGAGCCTGCACGACGCGCTGGTGATGTCCTGCAACACCGCCTTCGGGGCACTGGGCATGCGGCTGGGCGGCGACGCGATACGCGAGCAGGCCGACAAGTTCGGTTTCGGCGAGGAGCTGCGGATCCCGGTGCGGGTCACCCCCAGCCGGATAGCCGAACAGATGAACGAACCGCAGGAGGCCCAGTCGGCAATCGGCCAGTACGAGGACCGGGTCACTCCGATGCAGATGGCCATGGTGGCTGCCGGAATCGCCAACGACGGCATCGTCATGACCCCGTACCTGGTCGACAAGGTGCAAGCTCCGGACCTCAAGGACCTGCAATCCGCAAAACCGCAACGGTTGCGCCGGGCGGTTTCTCAGTCCACGGCGGACGACTTGACCACCATGATGGTCGGTGTGGTGCAAGACGGCACCGGGCGAGCGGCCCGAATCAGCGGGATCGATGTGGCCGGCAAGTCCGGCACCGCGCAGACCGGCAACGACCAGCGCTCGCATGCCTGGTTCATCTCCTTCGCCCCGGCCGACGACCCGCAGATCGCGGTGGCCGTGGTGGTAGAAAACGGCGGAGGCGGGGGGAAAACTTCGGCGCCGATCGCCCGGCAGGTGATCCAGGCGGCGATCCAGCAGTGACGCCGCACCCTGGCGTTCTCATCTCGCGCCGCTACGAACTCTCCGAACTGATCGCTGTAGGCGGTATGGGCCAGGTGTGGCGGGCCCGGGACACGATGCTGCACCGCGACGTCGCGGTGAAGATCCTGCGCCCAGAACTGGCTCGTCAGAAAGGATTCCTGGCCCGGTTCCGGTCCGAGGCCCGCAGCGCGGCCCGGCTGTCGCACCCGAACGTCGCCCAGCTCTACGACTACGGGGAAATCCACGACGACGGCCCGGACCAGTCGCCGACCAGTGCCTACCTGGTAATGGAATTGGTTCCTGCAGAACCTCTTTCCGCTACTCTGGCCGAGGAGGGGCGGCTGGAACCGGAACGGGTCATCGATCTGCTGGGGCAGATCGGCTGGGGGCTGGGGGCCGCGCACGCCGCCGGGGTGGTGCACCGCGACATCAAACCGGGCAATGTGCTGGTGACCACGGAGGGCCTGGTGAAGATCACCGACTTCGGGGTGGCGTTGGCCAAGGGAGACGTCGCACTGACCGACACCGGTCAGGTGATGGGAACTGCACAGTACCTCTCGCCGGAACAGGCTCTGGGAGAGCAGGTTACCCCGGCCAGTGACGTGTACTCGCTGGGCGTGGTGGCCTACGAGTGCCTGGCCGGCCGACTGCCGTTCCCCCGGGAGAACGCGGTAGCCACCGCATTGGCGCACGTGCACGACGACGCCCCACCGCTGCCGCCGGATGTGCCACCCGCCCTGAGCGACCTGGTGAGTGCGATGCTGCGCAAGACCCCGCAGGAGCGGCCCGGAACCGGCCGGGAGGTCGCGGTCGCAGCCAACGCGGTGCAGTCCGGCTTCCGCGCGAACCTACCCGCTGCCGAGGTGGCCACGTTGCCCGAGACCACCCGGCAAGACGCGCAAAGCGGCGACGAATCGCTTCCAGGTGTGCAGGACTCAGCCACCGAAAGAGTGACGTTCGGGCCACTGGCCCGCAACGGACCGGCACAGGCCGGACAGGCAGCGGAGCAGGATCCCTCGTCCACCGATTCCGCGGCACCGGCTAGTCGCACCACTGGTCCCACAGC
>PDSI01000101.1 GCA_002748415.1 Micrococcales bacterium
CGCTTGGTGCTGTACTCGTCGGCAATGAGTGCGGCGAACCCGTGGAAATCGCCCTGGTTGGACTCGTCGACGAAGCACAGAAGCATGCAGTCAACACGCCACAGACTCCCCGTCCGCTTCTCAGTAAAGGAGGCTCGACGCGAGAGCCGGCCACATCCGTGGAATGTGCAACACCGTCAGATCGCTGCAATCGTGCGCAGTGCACCCCGGCCAGGCGTGCAGTCTGCGCTGCTTGCCCAATGAACTCTGGGAGACTGCTGAATAATGCGGTATGGCACGGTGGTCGTGTGGTGCTGAGTTGAATCGTCTGAATGCAGGGTGAGTCCGATCGGCAGCGTGAACTGCTGGATGTGGGTTCGGTGGCTGGTCACTTACTCGAGCCGGGCAGCGTATTCGCATTGCTGGCCGAGCATCGTGACCGGTTGTTCCCAGCTGTGTTTCGCGGATCTGTTTCCCTCGGGGCTGTGGGCGGCCCTCCGTGCCCAGCATGGGTCATGGTGAACAGGGCAGACCCGGCAAACAAGGCAGACCCGCGCGGGGATCGTCTCAACGGTACTGGTGCGGCCAAGCCTGCTTCGCTGACCAGGGCCGGTTCCGGGGAGCCGCCTGTGGGAATCGAACCCACGACCTATTCATTACGAGTGAATCGCTCTGCCGACTGAGCTAAGGCGGCGTGCCCTGGCCAGGCCAGGACGACCGGCTCATTCTACCGGGACGGCACACCAGCTCCAACCCGATTGGCCGCTCCGCCGCAGCGTTCGCGGGCTACTCGCAGCGTTTGCCCTCCTGCGGCACCGTCCCGTCCAGCAGGTAGCCGTCCACGGTGGAGTCGATGCACTGGTTGTCCCGCATGTAGGCCGTATGCCCCTCACCGACGAAGGTCAGCAGCACCCCGGAAGACAACTGGTCGGCCAATGCCTGCGACCACTCGTACGGGGTCGCGGGATCACCGGTGGTCCCGACCACGAGGATCGGCTCCGCGCCGTCAGCGGTGATCTCACCGGGCTTACGCACCGGCGGGTGCGGCCACTGCGAGCACACCAGATCCGAGTACGCCATCCGCGGGCCGAACACCGGGGCAACCTCCTGCAGCCGCTTGGCCTGCTCCTGCATCTCCTGCTCCGACTGCAGCGCGGAATAGTCCAAGCAATTGACTGCCGGGAACGCCTCCATGATGTTGGACCTGTAGGCACCGCTGTCAGTGCGCTGAGAGTAGAGGTCGTCCAGAAACAGGATCCCGTTGCCGTCGCCCTGTTGGGCCCGCCCCAGGGCCTCGGCCAGGTAGGGCCAGGCTTCATCGTCGTACAACGCGGCCACGATTCCGGTGACCAGCATGCTGGCGGTGACATCGCGCTCGGTATCGGTCTTGATCGGCTGCGTCTCCGCTTTCTCGACCATCTGATCCACCTGGCGCATCGCCTCGTCGACCGAGCCGGACAGAGGGCAGTCACCGATCTTGCCGTCCAGGCACGCCTGCACGAACTGACGCATGGCTTTCTCGAAGCCTTCGGCCTGCCCGAGCACCAAGCCGTCGCCGTTGTTGGCCGGATCGAGGCCACCGTCCAGCACCAACCGCCCGACTCGCTGCGGATAGAACCCGGCGTAGGTCGCCCCGAGCAGCGTGCCGTAGGAGGCACCCAGGTAGTGCAGTTGGTCATCGCCCAGCGCCTGCCGGATCACGTCCATGTCGCGGGCTGCGGACCAGGTGTCCACATACGGCAGCAAGGCACCGGTGTGCTGCTCACATCCCTTGGCGAAGTCCGCGGCCAGCTCCGACCCCTCCTGGAAGCCCTCGGGGGTGTCCGGCTGAAAGTCGGCCGCCATCCACTCGTCCAGGTCCTTGTCGGAGACACAGTCGATGGGCTCGGAACTACCCACGCCACGCGGATCGAACCCCACCAGGTCGTACCGTTTCGCGACGTCCGAGCTGATCAACGAGCCACCCTGCTCCTTGACCATTTCGACCCCGGAGCTACCGGGACCGCCCGGGTTGTACACCAGCGAACCGATGCGCTCATCCGGCTCGGCGGCAGGACGACGGAGGAGTTCCAGGGCGATGCTGGCGCCCTCGGGCCGGGTCCAGTCCATCGGCACCTGCACGGTGGCGCACTCGAACTTCCCGCACCGCTGCCAGTCCAGCTCCTGGTCGTAGTACGTGGCGAACTCCGCCTTTTCGCTGGTGTCACCCAGGGAGTCCAGCTGGCCTATCGGCTCACCCGTCGGAGTCGCCGCACCGGTGGAGGGATCATCGCTGCCAGCGGTCGGCGAACCCTGTGAGCCCGATTCGACCAGGTAACCACCACAACCGGACAAGGCCGAGCAGGCAATCACAGCCGTAGCCAGCGCAGCGAACGGACGAGCAGGCCAAGAAGATCCCCGAAGTGTCACCTCAGTACGGTACCTGTTCAACCGCCGTATTCGTGTCCGACAAGCTGTATTGCCATGGCTTCCACCGCCAGCAACGGGTTGACGTTGGTACTGGTCAATCGAGTCCGGGCGGTCGCGATCGCATCCAGCCGGGCCAGCGTGTGAGCTGGCGTGCTTGTTCGGGCCAGCGCCGAAATCTCTGCGCGTTCAGTGGGATTTACCAACTCGACGGACGCTCCCAATTGCAGCATGGCCACGTCCCGGTACACCGAGGCCAAATCGGTCAGTGCGAGGTCCAGCATGTCGCGCTTGAACCGGGCGGCCCGACGCTTCTGTTCCGTCTCGAGGTCACGCACCTGGGCGCGCACGGACGGCGGCAGCCTGGTTTGCTCCTGGTACCCGAGCGCTCGCAGCAGGTCGGCCTTCTCGGCGGCGTCACGGTCCGTGGTCGCTGCGGCGGCCTCTTCGGATGCCACCTCGACCAGGTGCCCGGCCCGCAGCACCGCATCGCCGACGCCTCGCAGCCCGAAGGCCAACGACACCACGTCGCGGCGCCGGATCCGGGCCTGTTCGTCGGTGGCCAACCGCCTGGCCCGGCCGACGTGGCTCTGCGCTGCCCGCGCGGCGTAGGCGGCCATCGCCGGATCAATGCCGTGGGTGCGCACGAGCAGATCCGCGACGTCGGCCACCGGCGGGGTGCGCAGGGTGATGCTGCGGCAGCGGGACCGGATGGTGACCAGGACATCGGCGACGCTGGGTGCGCACAGCAGCCAGAGGGTGCGCTCCGGCGGTTCTTCGATGGCCTTCAGCAGCGCGTTGCCGCTGGTGTCGTTGAGCCGGTCGGCGTCCTCGATGATCAGCACTCGCCACCCACCCGAGGTGGGAGCCCGCTGGGCCAGTTGGATCAGCGGCCGCACATCCGCAGCTCGCAGCACACTGCCCTGGCTCACGGTGACGGACACGTCGGGGTGGCTGCCGGCTAGCGTGGTGCGGCAGCCCTGGCACCGGCCACATCCCGCGGCATCGGTGCCGGCCAGTTCACAGTGCAGCGCTGCGGCGAAAGCGCGGGCTGCCGTGGAGCGCCCCGAGCCGGGTGGACCGGTGAACAACCACGCGTGAGCCGGTGCCCGATCGAGGTGCCCGCCTTGGAACTGCGCTGCGGTGGCGGCCGCGCGGCGTAGCTGTTCCACCACATGCGACTGTCCCACCAGTCGCGCCCATACCCCACCGGCTACCGTTTCGGGGCTCACCGTCCCTGCCACGGCCGACTCCACTCGTCGGTGCCAGCCGTGTCGTCAGTGCCGGGCGGCTCCGCAGGAAGTTCGGGTAAGGCGCTGCGGTCCGCCGGACCCCGCGAGCGGTGCCGCCCCTGCGGGGCACCGCAGTCACGGCGGTTCGACGGTGCCGGATCGCAACCGGCGGCTGGTTCGGCCGCATCGGTGGCGGCAGGACTGTCCGGCTGGCTGGCGTCCGGAGCGAACCTGGGGGTGCCGCCAGTCATCCCCGCAGTCGCATCGGCGCCCTGGCCCGGTCCGGGCTGGGCGGCGAGGCCAGGTAGCAATGGGCGGATGCGGTCCAGGATCTGGCCGGTGATGCGATCCGGATCGGCACCGGCGTCAAGGACGACGTAGCGGTGCGGGTTGCGCCGGGCCTGGGTCAAGAACGCCTCCCGGACCTGACGATGAAAAGAATCGGCCTCGGTCTCGATGCGGTCTTGCGGCCCGCCGGCATCGTGTCGCCGCTGCCTGCTGGTGGCCGGGTCGAGATCGAGCACCACCGTCATGTCGGCCACCAGCCCTCCCGTGGCGAACGTGGACAACGATTGCACCTCAGGACGTGACAGTCCCCGCCCACCGGCCTGGTAAGCCGTCGAGGAGTCCACGAACCGATCGGTGATCACGATGTGTCCGCGGGCGAGCGCGGGGCGGATGACCTCGTTGACGTGCTGCGCCCGGTCGGCGGCGAACAGCAGCGCTTCGGTCCGGTTGGCCACCGATGACCCATCCAACAGCATGGCCCGGATCTGTGTGCCCAGTCCGGTGGCGCCAGGTTCCCGCGTCACCCGCACGGTGCGGCCTTCGGCCCGCAACGCCTCCGCGACAGCCGCCACCTGGGTGGACTTACCGGCTCCGTCCACCCCTTCGAGCACCAGCAGGAATCCGTCGTGATCCCGTTTGGAGATCCACCAATTGTCCCTGGCACGTTGCCCGAACACGGCAGCGAATTCGGCACCGAGGGTCAACTCGCCGTGATCGTCCATGATCCGATAGGAGGCCACGCCGATGACCACGGCCAGGATCGCCGCGAACAGCAAGGTGAGCGCGGTGCCGTTGACCGAGACCGCCACGTGTTCGGTCAGCCGCCAATTGCGGGTACCGAGCAGTGCGGCCAAGCCGGGCGCAGCCGCCATCACCGCGACCAGCACCACCCTGGCCGCGGACTGGACGAACGCAAAGGTGCGGCCACGGAGGTCATCGGCCACTTCGACCCCGAGCATCGTGTAGCCGGTGACCCAGGCCATACCGGCCGCGATCCCGACCAGCAGGGCGAAGTACGTGGCAAGCACGATCTGCTGCACGACCGCCAGTAGTCCGAGGGCGGCTCCGGCCGTGACGATGGACAGCGCGAACAGCCGCCATCGGCTCAGCTGGGCCAGCACCCGCGGCCCCAGCCACATCCCTAACGCCAGGCCGGTGAAGACGCTGCCGAACAGGATGCCGTACCCGGCGGGGCCCGCGTCCAGGTCCCGGGTGAAGGTCGGGGCCAGGCCGATGACGAAACCACCGGCGCCGAAGGCGCCGAGCATGCCGAGGATCAATCCGCGCATCAGCGGCGTCTGCCCGACGAACCGCCAACCCTCGATCATGACCGAGAAGAAACCGGGTTGCCCGGTTCCAGCCGTGGGTGCCGACGCTCTTCGGGGAATGTTCAGCCGCGAGACCACGAACGCTGCGTAGAAGTAGGTGGCAGCGTCGAGATAGAGGGCCAGGTCGTTGGTGTTGCGCAGGAAGCTGGTGAACGGGTCGACCACGCCGTGCACCAAGGCCAACAGGGAGAAGGCCAACGCGGCAACCGGCGCCGAGCCGTACGTGGTGGCCAAGCTCAGCTGGGTGGCGACCTCCAACCGGTTCTTGGGGACCAGGTTCGGCACCGTCGCATCCTTGGCCGGCATCCAGAACAGGCCGACGATCTCGATCAGCACCGTGGCAACGAACAACCAGGGCAGGGTGCCCACAACCGGAATGCTGATGAACAGCGCACCCCGCAGGATGTCGCCGGCCACCATGGTAAGTTTGCGATCGAACCGGTCCGCGACGACACCGGCGACCGGACCGAACAGCATGGCGGGCAGCAGCCGAAGCACCAGCACAGCCGACACTGCCAGGTTCGCCCGGGCGTAGGACTCCAGCCCGCCGAGTTCGGCCGCCATCGCGGTCGTGGCCAATAGCCCAAGCCAGTCCCCGAAGCTGGAGATGCCCAGCGAGACCCACAGCTTCCGGAAGTCGGGCAAGCTGAGCACACCGCGCACTGCGTGGTCAGGGGTGGTCTCACTCATCGGTCGTCATGGGCGCAGCACCGTTTCCGGCCCGTTGTCCCGTCCCCCTTTCAGTCCGTGCGTGCGGCTCTCCCGCACACGGCTTGGCTTGCCGGGCCAGCTTATGCGGCGAACCCGCCGACTCTGCGCGCGGACGGGCCGAAAGGGCCTACTCGAACCGGGAAACGTCACCGCCGCCGACCCGGATCACCTCGGGGGCATCGCCGGACAAGTCGATGACACTCGTCGGCTCAGTGGATACCTCGCCGCACTCGACAACCAGATCCAGGGCGTGCCCGATCCGCTCGCTCACGTCGTCGGCGTTGTTGAGCGCCTCCTGCTCGCCTGGAAGGATCAGGGTCGTGGACAGCAACGGTTCACCCACCTGATCCAACAGTGCAAGCACGAACCGGTGGGCCGGGATCCGTACGCCGACCGTCTTTTTCTTCGGGTGTTGCATCCGGCGCGGAATCTCCTTGGTGGCCGGCAGGATGAACGTGTAGGCACCCGGAGTCATCGAGTTGACCAGTCGGAAGGCAGAGTTGCTGACGACGACGAACTGGCCGAGCTGAGCGAAATCAGCGCACACGGCGGTGAAGTGATGCCTGTCGTCCAGTCTCCTGATGCTCTTGATCCGCGCGATGCCTTCGGCGTTGCCCAAAGCGCAGCCCAACGCATAGCCGGAATCCGTCGGGTAGGCCACCAGACCGCCGTCGCCGATGACGTCGGCGACCTGTTGTACCAGCCGAGGTTGGGGGTCGAGGGGATGGATCTGCACGGTCTTGGCCATGTGACTCGCTCCTCTCACCGGTCAACCGAGACTACTGGGCAGCGGAAGTATCCGCAGTGGTTTCAGTGACAGTCTGCGGCGCCGACGCCCGCTTGGCCGCCGTCTTCCTAGCCGGCGTCTTCCTGGCCGGGGTTTTCCGTGCCGTCGCCTTCTTCGCTGTCGTCTTCTTGGCCGTGGACTTCTTGGCCGGCCTCTTGGCCGGGCCTTTCGCCCGTTTCTCGGCCAGCAGTTCGGCCGCGCGCTCGGCAGTGACCTCCTCCACCTTGTCACCCTGGCGCAGCGTCGCGTTGTACTCCCCGTCGGTCACGTACGGGCCGAACCGGCCGTCCTTGATCACCATCGGCTTTCCGGTGGCGGGGTCGTCTCCCAGCTCCCGCAACGGCGCCGACGCTGCGCGGCCCCGCCGGCGCTTGGGTTCGGCGTAGATGCGCAGTGCCTCCTGGAGCGTGACGTCGAAGATCTGGTCCTCGGAGGTCAGCGAACGCGAGTCGGACCCCTTCTTCAGGTACGGGCCGTACCGGCCGTTCTGAGCGGTGATCTCCTCGCCCGAGTCCGGGTCTACTCCGACCACCCGCGGCAATGCCATCAGCCGCACGGCATCCTCCAGCGTCACCGTCTCCAGCTGCATGCTACGGAACAATGACGCGGTAGCCGGCTTGGTCTTCTTGGGTGCGTCCGCCTCCGGCACCTCGGTGACGTAGGGGCCGAATCGCCCCGACTTGACCACGACCTGGCGGCCGGACTGCGGGTGGGTTCCGAGCACCCGGTCGCCGCCCGCCTGCGCGGCCAGCAACTCCTGTGCCTTGGCCACGGTGAGTTCGTCGGGGGCGATGTCCTCCGGCACCGAGGCTCGGTTGGGTTGAGCCGGGTCGTCGGTGGGCTGTTCCAGGTACGGCCCATACCGGCCCACGCGCAGTGTGATGTCCTCACCGATGGGAATGGAGTTGATCCGGCGGGCGTCGATCTCCCCCAGGTTCTCCACCAGCTGGCGCAGCCCCGCGTCACCGGTGTAGAACGAGCGCAGCCAGGCGACTCGTTCCTGCTCGCCTCTGGCGATCGCGTCCAGGTCCTCTTCCATATCGGCGGTGAACTCGTAGTTCACCAACTGCCCGAAGTGCTCCTCCAGCAGCCTGGTCACCGAGAAGGCAAGCCAGCTGGGTACCAGCGCGGCACCGCGTTTACGCACATAGTTGCGGGCCAGGATCACTCCGATGGTGGAGGCATACGTGGACGGGCGGCCGATGTCGCGTTCTTCGAGCGCGCGCACCAGGCTGGCCTCGGTGTAGCGCGGCGGCGGGTTGGTGGTGTGGTCGTGCACGGTGAGATCCAACGTCCGCAGCGCCTGATCGATGCTCACCTCCGGCAACCGGCCACCGCCCACCGCGTCGCCGTCGCCGTCCGGTAACCCCGACCCGCAGGGTGGCGGTCGACCCGCGCGCGTCCTCCATCTGCGAGGCGATCGTGCGTTTCCAGATCAGGTCGTACAGCCGGTACTCGTCGCCACGCAACTGCCCGGAGACCTGCGCAGGCGTCCGGAAGGAGTCGCCGGCGGGGCGGATGGCCTCGTGCGCCTCTTGCGCGTTCTTGGACTTGTTCGCGTACAGCCGAGGCTTCGCAGGCACGTTCTGGGCGCCGTACAGCTGCTCGATCTGCCGGCGGGATGCCTCGATCGCCTCCCGGGACAGTGCGGTGGAATCGGTCCGCATATAGGTGATGAAGCCGTTCTCGTACAGCGTCTGGGCGACCCGCATGGTGTCCCGTGGCGACCAGCGCAACTTGCGGGATGCCTCCTGCTGCAGCGTCGAGGTGGTGAACGGAGCGGCCGGGCTGCGCCGGTACGGCTTGGTGTCCAACGCGCGGACGACCGCCGGTTGACCGGTGAGCTCACCGTGCAGGTGTTCGGCGGCAGCCGCGTCCAGCACCGTCGCCGAGCTGGTGAGGCTGCCGCGGTCGTCGAAATCCCGCCCGGTGGCCACCCGGGTTCCGTCGAGGCTGACCAACCGTGCGGTGAACGGCTCGTCCGCATCGGCCTCGCCCTCATGCGGGGCGAAGGTACCCTCCAGGTCCCAGAACGTGGCGGCCCGGAACATCATCCGTTCGCGTTCGCGCTCCACCACCATCCGGGTGGCGACAGACTGGACCCGCCCGGCGGACAACCCGTTGCGAACCTTACGCCACAGCACCGGGGAGACCTCGTAGCCGTACAGCCGGTCCAGGATGCGCCGGGTCTCCTGGGCGTTCACCAACGCTTCGTCGATGTCCCTGGTACTGCTGGCGGCACGCTGGATAGCCTCCCGGGTGATCTCGTGGAACACCATGCGTTTGACCGGCACTCTGGGCTGCAGCGTCTCCAGCAGATGCCAGGCGATCGCCTCGCCCTCCCGGTCCTCATCGGTGGCCAGCCACAGTTCGTCGGCGTCCTTGAGAGCACGCTTGAGTTCGGAGACCTTCTTCTTCTTGTCCGCGTCGATCACGTAGTACGGCTCGAAGTCCGCGTCCACGTTGACCGCGAACTTCCCGAACGGGCCCTTCTTCATGTCCGCCGGTAACTCCGAGGGCTGCGGCAGGTCGCGGATATGCCCGAGGCTGGCCTCGATCTCGAAGCCGGTACCGAGGAAACCGGCAAGGCTGCGCGCCTTGGCCGGCGACTCCACGATCACCAACCGCCTCAGATCTTGCTCAACCTGCTCAGCCGACACGTGCCACCTTCCTGTCCGGTTCGTCGCCGCACCGACCACCTCGCGTGGTTCCTTGCCTGGATGCCCGGTCTGAACCACAACGGCAGGAAGGGTGCGTACCGACAGTTCTATCAGGGACCGTAGCCCGTTCAGGCACCGGACACGACCGGGGTCTGGCCGTTGACTGCCACCCGGGCGAACGACTCGGCCCGTTCGATAGCCTCCAGCGCGCTTTCCTCCGGGCGCCGGTGGGTCAGGCCGATGTGAACCTCCACATCGGCCAGTTCCGGGCTGGCCGCAGCCGCGGTGCGGATACGTTCCGCGGCCCGCAAGACGCGTGGCCGATCCCACTCGGGCATGACGACCACGAACTGCAAATCGTTCCATACGGCGACCTGCGCCTGGCCTCCGAAGATCGTGACCAGGTTCTCGCCGAGACACTTCTTCGCCCGCTGCACGGTTTCCGCCACGTCGGCTGGTGAGCGGGGGTTGCGGACGACGATGTGGGTCATGAGCATGCACGGGTCGTAGGCATCGGGAGCGGTCACCTCGACGGCCCGCCGATTGGGCAACCCGGTGTTCTCGTCGGTGTAGGCCAGCGAGAACAATCGCTTCGACTGGTCCTCGGCACCGTTGACCAACCGCTGGTAGGTGTTCAGCAAGCACAGCACCAGGATGGCCACCAGGAGCACCATGTCGGTCGTCACTTCGGCCGTGTGCGCCCTTCCCCACGGCATCCTGGCCAGGTTCATCCAGGTCAGGCTCAGGTGTACGGCGAAGAACACGAACAAGCTCATGCTCAGCAGCTCGTACGGCATGACCAAGCACACCAGCATGCAGCACAGGATGAACACCGGAGCACCGCCGACGATGCCCTCTTGTACCGGGTTACGGGCCAGTGCCAGGTTGACGATCGACCAGGAGATGTCGTACAGCACGATCACGGCGACCAACACCCGTTCGATGCCCGGCACCCACTCGATCCGGCTCAGGCCGATGAAGGCGATCAGGCAGACCAGCAGCGCAACACCGTTGGTGGCCAGATATGCGACAGTGACCTCACTGCCGTTCTTGACGGCCCACACCATCGGAAGCAGGCAAGCCACGGCGGTCAGCACCAAAACGATGCGGTAGACCCGCCGTTTCACCAGCACCATGAAGGCAGCTGTGGACTCGGCCGAGTCGCTCGGCGTGCTCACAACCTGGTGCGGCACGCCCACTCGAGTGCCCACGACAGAAGCCGCCTTTCCTGAACATTCACTGACCAGTATGGGGCATCTTGCCCGACTCGCCAACCCCGTATGCGCGTTTCCGATCAGATCACACCGTGGCCACCGCGGAAATGCCTCGCGGGGCCGCAGCTTCGCGGCCCCGACAGCGACAGTTTCCGACGACGTACCCCCCTACACCACTCACCATAACCCGCGGGCAGACCGGCTGGATAGTGGATGGCCGCTGAAGTGGCGTGCCCCGGTACAGCCGGATGGCGCGCCACGCCTGGCCGCGACCCGGCATGTTCTGCCGGGCCCGGCAGAACCAGCAGGAAGCGAGGCCTCAGCTGGCCACCGGAGGCGTCAACTGACCGCGGCCGGAGCCTCGGCGCCCTCCACCTCGCCCAATGTGTTCGCGCGGCGCTTGGACAGCATCACTGCCATCACGATTCCCAGCGCGGCGGCGCCTGCGATTGCGAACCGCAGCGCGCTGTTGGCGTCCGGGCCGGCCGACAACACGATCACCCCGGGCGCGATCAACACGGCCACCAGGTTCATGACCTTCAGCAGCGGGTTGATCGCCGGCCCAGCGGTGTCCTTGAACGGGTCGCCGACGGTGTCACCGATCACGGTGGCCTCGTGCGCCGAGGATCCCTTGCCGCCGTGGTGACCGTCCTCGACCAGCTTCTTGGCGTTGTCCCAGGACCCGCCCGCGTTGGCCAGGAATACGGCCATCAGGACACCGGCACCGATGGCCCCGGCCAGGTATCCGGCCAGCGCTCCGGCCCCGAGCCCGAACCCGACCGCGATGGGTGCCAGAGCGGCCAGCAGCCCGGGGGTGGCCAGTTCGCGCAGCGAATCACGGGTGCAGATGTCCACCACCCGGCCGTATTCCGGGCGTTCCTTGCCGGTCATGATCCCGGGATGTTCGGCGAACTGCCGGCGGACCTCGAACACGATGGCACCGGCTGCCCGCGTCACCGCGTCGATCGCCAAGCCGGAGAACAGGAACACCACGGACGCCCCGATGATCAGCCCGATCAGCGTGCGTGGCTCCACGATGGCGTAGGACACCGTGCCCGCGCCGACCCCCGCATCGGCGAGCGCCGTGTTGACGGCCTCGGTGTAAGACCCGAACAGGGCCGTCGCCGCGAGGACCGCGGTGGCGATGGCGATCCCCTTGGTGATGGCCTTGGTTGTGTTGCCGACCGCATCCAGGTCGGTGAGCACCTGGGCGCCTTCGTCGTCGACGTCGCCGCTCATCTCCGCGATGCCCTGGGCGTTGTCGCTGACCGGGCCGAAGGTGTCCATGGCGACGATGACTCCGACTGTGGTGAGCAGTCCGCATCCGGCCAGGGCGATGAAGAACAACGACAACACCATCACCCCGCCGCCCAGCAGCAGGGCACCGTAAACGGCAGCGGCAACGATGACAGCGGTCAGGACCGCGGATTCGAATCCGACACCGATACCGGACAACACCACGGTCGCCGGGCCGGTCAGCGCGGTGCGCGCGACGTTCATCGTCGGATGCTTGTCGGTGCCGGTGAAGTACCCGGTAAGCCACAGGATGACCCCCGCGAGCACGATGCCGAGGATCACCGCGCCGCTGGCGGCCAGTCGCGGATCCGAGTTCAGGGCCGCCACTTCGTCGTTGGCTCCGCCGAGTTCCGCGTAGCTACCCGGCAGGTAGACGAAAGCCGCGACCGAACTGACGACCGCGGAAACCAGGGCGGAGATGTAGAACCCACGATTGATCGCGGTCAGCCCGGACTCCTCGGCCCGCGGCTTGGTGATGTACACCCCCAGAACCGCGGTGAGCGCGCCGATGGCGGGCACGATCAACGGGAAGACCAGCCCGGCTTCGCCGAACGCGGCCTTACCCAGGATGAGGGCCGCCACCAGCGTCACCGCGTAGGACTCGAACAGGTCGGCGGCCATCCCGGCGCAGTCGCCGACATTGTCGCCCACGTTGTCGGCGATGGTTGCGGCATTGCGCGGATCGTCCTCGGGAATGCCGGCTTCCACCTTGCCGACCAGGTCGGCCCCGACGTCCGCCGCCTTGGTGAAGATGCCGCCGCCGACCCTCATGAACATCGCCAGCAAGGCGGCACCGAAACCGAAACCCTCCAGGACGGCCGGCGCATCGCCACGGTAGACCAGCACCACGACGGAGGCTCCCAGCAGTCCCAGGCCGACCGTCACCATGCCGACCACGCCGCCGGTCCGGAAAGCGACCCGCATGCCCTCGTCCCGGCCGGCCACCCCACGCCTGGCCGCAGCCGCGACCCGCACGTTGGCACGCACCGCCAGCCACATGCCCAGGTAGCCGATGGCTGCTGAGAACGCCGCACCGACAAGGAAGAACACGCTGCGCCCGACCCGAACACCGCCGTCGCCGGGTAGCAAGAACAGCAGCGCGAACACGACCACCGCGAACAGGGCCAGAGTCCGGAACTGACGGCTCAAGTAGGCAGCAGCACCCTCTTGTACGGCCGAGGCGATCTCCTGCATCGCCTCGGTTCCCTGGCTGGCGGACAACACCTGGGAACGGAACAGCACCGCCATGCCCAGGCACACCACAGCGATCCCGGCGATCGCCGCGACAACCCCGAGATTGCCGGAAGCCAGCTCAACGGCAACCGAATCGGCCGTTACAGCACGTAGGGATACCATCATTGATTCTCCTCGTGTTCTCCGCCCGCGGCCGCTGGCGTGCCGTCGAGGGTGGCAAGCGGCCTACGCCACGGCTGTCAACGCTGACTCAACCGTGTCATGAATGGGAAAGACTTTGGTAAGACCTGTGATCCGGAACACTTTGAGAATCTTCTCCTCGTGACAGACGAGCGCCAGAGTCCCGTCCTGGGCCCGGATGCGCTTGAGACAGCCCACCAGCACGCCCAACCCGGTCGAGTCCAGAAACTCCACCTCGGTCATGTCGATCACCAGATGATGCCTGCCATCGGCGACCAACTCGTTGAGGTGCTCCCGCAGGACCGGTGCGGTATAGACATCGATTTCGCCCTGCACGGCAACGACGGAGCGGTCGCCTTGCTCGCGGTTGGTGACGGTCAGATCCACGGCACTACCCTTCAATTCCCCGGATGTCGTTGTAGCGAATCCGTCCATTCAACCACCACCGACGTTCACGCCGCCTGCTGACATGGCGGCCCAGCCCGGCCACGCCGGTATCGCCCCGTCGACCGGACCTCAACCGTGTACCGACCACCGTCGCGGCACTGCCGACACACCGGACAAACCAGGCCCGCCGGACAGAGCTCGCTAGCCCGGATCGTGTGCGGGGTTGGTGGGTGGGCCGGCGCGGGCGGTAGCCGAGACCGACCACGGTCCTGCCTCGGCGGGCGCGCGGACCGTCACCAGCACGTCCGAACCGATGACCTCGCAGTGGGTGAGGACCACGTCGTGCCGGCCGGCAGCCTCGGTGGCCACGGCGCAACCGTCCGGCGGCTGCCCGGTCCGGGCTGCGTCCAGCATCGTCTGGGCAGCCGCGAGCGCGGCCAAGTCCGCCGCGATGCGGCAATGCTGGCGTTGACCGAGTAGCTGCGCGACCGTTCCGAGCAGCAGCGCCAAGCTGACCGCCACGCCGATGCAGGCGAGCGCCAGCACCGTGCCCGCCCCGTCGTCCCGGCCACCGGGCGCGCCGGGCCGGCTCACCCGGTGTCCTCGGTCAAGGCGACAGCCCGCCCGCGCACGGTAAGAGCCGGCCGCCCGGGTAGCGGTAACCGCACCGCCCGGGTCACGACCACCGTCGTCCACCGGTCTGCGCGGCGGACGCGCACCTGCACCGGTGCGCCGGCCGCCGAGGACGCGGCGGCCCGCGCCGTCGCCAACGGCTCACCGCGGGCCGCCGCCCGCGCACCGACACCGGCAGCCGAAGACACCGCCAGCTGCGTGGTGCCCAGCACGACCACCCCTGCCAGCAGGCCAATGACCACGGTGACGGCAACCAGGGCAATGGCTGTCTCCACGGTCGCCGTGCCTTCCTCGGCACGCCGGGTGCCCAGCAGCGGCCAGGGCCTGGTACCGGGCCCGGCGTAGCGGCGTGCCGACGTTGCTGCGGTGGCCACCTCAGACCACGGACAGTGCCCGCATGATGATGCCCAACAACACCGCCCGTACCTGCCCGCTGCTGAGCAGAGCCATCAGGAGTGCGGCGAAACCCGCTGCCGCGAGGGTGGCGATGGCGTACTCAGCCGTGGCCATTCCGGCTTCACCCGCCGAAGGCCGCTTCAGGTGGACGAAGCGGGTACCGTTCGGACGCTCGGCTGACGGCGGGCGACCCGGCCGAGCCGGTGGCAATTGGTCCATGAGTGACTCTCCTGACACGGTAGGGGAACAGTTGTCCGGTGCATCGTCACCCCCCGGCACGAAGCCGGTAGCCGCGTCCACAGACACACAGTGAACGAAAGGTACTAGCCGGACTGTGGACTCCAGCGACCGAGGCGCCGCGCCGACCACAAAGGTGTGACCGTCACCGCGCACCAGCACCGCACAGGTGGCCTCGTGGCCGCCGCGAGGTGGATCCGCGCGGACGAAGACTTCGTCGCAGCCGGCTATCAGCGTGTGCACGTCCTGATCTGGACCGTGGCAGTCGCCGCGCTGATGGGCGGAATCGCCCTCGAACTGCTGATCACCGGGCCGAAGTGGACTCTGGCGCTGCGGGCCGCGTTCATCGTGCCGCTGGCCACGGCCGCCGCTCTTATCGCCCGGCGTCCTGCCTGGCGGCAACGGGTGTCGATCTCCGTGTATTCGCTGCTCGCCGTTTTCGCCATCGTGGCCACCCTGGCGATGCCGGGTGGCACCGCGTCCGGAATATCCGCGATGTGGGCGGTGCTCACCGCGGCGTCGATCGCCGAAACCTGGCGACGCAGCCTTCAGGTTGCCGTCGGTGCGACCGCCGTGCTGGTTCTGATCGTCTTTCTCAGCCCGCCTCAGGGGGTCTACACCGTCGGCGACCAGCTCGGCGGGGTCCTCGGCGCCGGCCTCGGACTGGTCGCGGTGGTGACGTTGGGCGCGAGGCAACGCGAGCATGTGGCCGCAACACTGGTGGCCGAACACGACAGGGGCAACGAGCTGACTTTGCAGCTGCAGGCGACCAGGCAGCACCTGGAGCAACGCGTGGCCGAACGTACCCGGCAGCTACAGCAGCAGGCCCTGGACCTGCGCGCGCAACAACGCATCCTGCAGGACTCACTGCGGGAACGGGAACGGCTCACCGCCCAACTGGCAGAGATGAGCAGCCGCGACGAATTGACCGGGCTGCCCAACCGCCGTCACTTCACCGCAATGATGGAACTGCTGCACCGGCAGGGACAACCGGTCGGCATTCTGGCCATCGACGTCGACCACTTCAAGGTCATCAACGACCGGTACGGTCACGCATGCGGTGACTCGGTACTGCGCGAACTGGCCGGCATCCTCCAGGCCCACGTCGGCACCGAGGACCTGCCGGCCAGGATCGGCGGGGAGGAGTTCGTCGTGCTGCTGCCCGGCACCCACATGGCTGCGGCCGCCCAGGTGGGTGAACAGGTCAGGCAGGCCGTCTACTCCCACCACTGGCAACGGCTGGTGGGCGAGCACCGGGTCACCATCAGTGTCGGGGTCGCTGACGCGGGCGCGGGCCGCGCGCCGGCCGAGGGGCTGCAAGCCGCGGACCAGGTGCTGTACCGGGCCAAGGAGGCCGGCCGGAACCGGGTGTGTTCGGCGGCCGTCTCGGCGGCCCCAGAGGGCACCCCGGCGGCGACACCGGCCCGGTCGAGCCCATCATGAGCCATCGCGAGCCCGCATGCGCGCCTGAGCCGGACCGCACCGAGACCGGACCGGTTAAGGCGCCCTCCCATGCCCCGGGAACCGCACTCGTGGTCTGTGTGGTGTCCCCCGTCATGCTCGTCGCTACGTTCATCATGGCCCGCCAGCACGGTTGGCTGGATCCACGCACGACGACGCTGGGATTCGTCGCGGCGGTCCTGGCGATGGTGTGCCTACCGTTGGCGGTGCGGCGATCCGGTGCGCTACCGCTGTCCCTGACGGTGCTGATGGTCTGCACCGGGGGCCTGATGCACCTGACGCAGCCGGACAACGCTTCGTCGATGGGGCCGATCACCGTTGGCTTGGTCTACGCTTCCGTCACCGCGGGCATGGGCGGCACGCTGGCGGTGGTGGCGGGCTCAGTGGTCGCGGTGGCCCTCCCAGCGGCGCTGGTCGACCCGGGGCTGCAGGCGAGTCTGCCCGACGCGCTGCGGTTGGGCCCGCGCCTGAGCACCCTCACGGTGCTCGCTTTCCTGACGGTCCTGTCCACCGCGACGCTCGATTCGGCGATAGTCGAGCTGCGAACCCGGATCGCCGACAACAGCCGGCTCAACGAGAGCCTGCAGGTCGCGATCCACGAGCTGTCGGACCAGGTCGAACAACGTACCGCGTCACTGGAACAGCAGCGCGCGGAATTGGCGCAGGTGAACGCAGCGTTGACCATGTCAGTTGCCGACGCGGAGACGTTGGCTACCCACCTGCACTGGCAAGCCACACACGACGACCTGACCGGACTACTCAACCGGCGAGGATTCACCTCCGCCTTGCGAGCCGCGCTGGCAGACTCCGGTGGCGTACTCGCGCTCGCCGACCTCGACCACTTCAAGAAGGTCAACGACACCTACGGACACGCCGTCGGCGATGCCGTGCTGCGCTGCGTCGCCCAAGAGCTGAGTACCGTCGCGCCATCGGATGCCGCAGTGGGCCGGATCGGTGGTGAGGAGTTCGCCATCCTCATCCCGGCGGATGCCGCCGCGCCACCGGAGCAACTGCGCACCTGGATCGAACAAGTACTGTGCCGCATCAGCGCCCTCGACTGGTCGGCCCTGACCGGACGCGACTGGCCGCTGACCACCAGCATCGGCGTTGTGCCGTTCGCCCGGCATCCCGGTGGGCTTGCGACGGCGGCCGGCATCACGACTGCCCTGCGCTGGGCCGACCGTGCGCTCTACCAGGCCAAGGATGCGGGCCGGGACACGGCGGCACTGGTCGCCGATCAACTCCAGTTCGCCAGCATCGACAACACCACCGGCACCACCGACACCGCGAAGAACGCCGGCAGCGCGCACAACCCGAGCGGCAGCACCATCCTGATTCCCAACCGGGCACAGGCCACCTCGACGTCGCTGACCTGACGGGCCCGCAGGTCCGCCGCCGTCTGGCGCAGCAGCGCCTGTGCTGGCATACCGGTCCGGTGCACCAACTGCATAACCCGGCTGAGCGGAAGCAGTGCCACCGGCGTGCCGGCCCACGCCTGGCGCATCTCGGCGCCGAGCTCCAACCGGCTGACCACCAGCAGGACATGCTCCGCCAGGTCGTCTTCCAGGACCGGAGAAACCCGCCGCAACGCCGTACTCACCGGCACGCCCGCGAGCAGCGTCGAGGCCAGCAGCTCCAGCATCAGGGGCACCTGGGCCGCGTCGCGACGGGCTCCCCTGGAACGCGCGCGGCGAGCCGGCCGTGCTGCCTGCGGACCGGTCACTGCCGGCCGGGCTGGGAACACCAGCAGGACCGCAGCCGCGAGCGCAACCAGCACGGTGACCTCAACTGTTGACACCACGCACCAGCCAGCGGGTCCAGACGGCTCCGCAGACCGCGAAACCGGCTGCGGCGGCGGCGCTGTACCGCCCGGCCTGCGTGGTGAACAGCACCTGGAGCGGGTCCGCTCCGGCCGCGAATCCCAGTCCGAGCCCGAGTACCGGCAGGAACGCCAGCACCCGAGCGGTCGCTACCGGCGCCGCCAGAGCAACCTTCTTGGCTGCGGCCGCACGCTGCTGCGCCCGCAGCGACTCTGCCAGCGAGCCCAGGGCTGGACCGGCCGCCGCGCCGGAGCCGGCCAGCACATCCCATCCGACACCGAGCACCCGAGCCGGGTCGCCAGGCTCGGTTGCCTGGCACAGGGCCGCCGTCGGGGACCGGCCGGCCGCCACCTGGGCCGCCGCGGCCCGCAACCGAGCGCCGAAGTCATCGTGACCAGCCTGTTCGGCGACCAGCGACCAAGCTTGCGCCGGACTCACCCCGGCACCCAGGACGCCGGCCAGCTGAGCGATGAGTTCCGCCGGCTCGGCCGGCTCGGCACCGGCACGGCCGCCTCGCCGCCACGAGCGACCGGCCGGTCGTCGACCCCCGCGCTGCTGACCGCCCATGAAGTGGCGGATCAGCAGAGGGCGCCGGCCCGACGCGATGACCAGCACGAACAAGGCGGCGCCAGCCACCGCTGGCAACCAGTGCGCTTCAGGCCCCATGCCCGCATCCCGGTTCGTCGCGGTTTCCGTCGCCAAGCGGGTCGCAGCCCTCGAGTCGTCGCTGCAGCAGTTCCCAGCCGGGGCCTGGCACCCACTCCCGGACGGCGTCCCGGCTCAGTGCCGGCAGCACGTCCAATCCATGGCGCCCACGAGTCACCAGGCCCAGCTGGGCCACCACCCGGCGGTGGCCCTCCCGGCGCAGGGCGACCACCACGTCCAGCGCACTCGCTGCCTGGGCGGCGACCGCGCTACGGCCCAGGCCGGCCAGTGAGCCGAGCGCCTCGAGCCGGGCGGGCACATCGGTGGCGTTGTTGGCGTGAATGGTGCCGCACCCGCCCTCATGCCCGGTGTTCATAGCCGCCAGCAGATCGCGGACCTCGGCACCACGGCATTCCCCCACCACCAGCCGGTCCGGCCGCATGCGCAGCGCCTGACGCACCAGATCGGTCAACGTCACCTCCCCGGCACCTTCATTGTTCGGATGCCGCGCCTCCAGGTGCACCACGTGCGGCAGTCCGGGGCGCAACTCGACGGCGTCCTCGACGATGAGTACCCGCTCGGACGGGTCGGCCAGCGACAGCAGCGTGGACAGGACCGTCGTCTTGCCGGTGCCGGTGCCGCCGCTGACCAGGAATCCGAGGCGCTGCCGGACGATATCGGCCAGCACCGGTGCCCACCTGGCCGGCACCGTACCCGAGGCGACCAGCTCGTCCATGGTGAAGGGGCGCGCTCTCGGCACCCGGATCGAGATCAGGGTGCCCACCGGGGAGATGGGTGCCAGCACGGCATGCAGCCTGGCCCCTCCCGGCAGCCGCGCGTCGACGAAGGGGGTGGCCTCGTCCAGCCGCCGCCCGGACGCGGCGGCCAGTCGCACCGCCAGCGCCCGCAGGGCCGATTCGTCGTTCAGCCCTACGTCGCGGGCGCCCAGCCCGTTGCCGGCATCCACCCATACCGGCCCGGGCCCGTTGACCAGGATGTCGGTGACCGACGGGTCCTCCAGCAGTGGCTGCAGGGGGCCGGCGCCGGCCAGGTCGGCCCACAGTCGGTCCACCCGAGCCGGGTCCGGCCGGGCCGCTGCCCGCCCGCTCGAGGTTGCCTGGGCGACCTGCATCCTGGACAACCGCTCGCGCACCTGGCCGGTGTGATCCCCGGTCACGAGACCCACCCGCCTACCGGCAGGTCCCGCAATATCCGCTCGGTTGCCGTACGAGCCCGGCGCCGCCGCAGTGCGTGCACCAGGTCGGCGTGGTCGGCGGCGGCATCCACCCCCGGCAGCCGCGGCCAGCTGGACACCGGGACGCCCAAGTATTCGCTGACGGCGCCGCTGGGCACACCCTTGGACCGGCCCAGTTCCGCGCAGACGACACCGACCTGGGCC
The DNA here is from genome assembly GCA_002748415.1 of Micrococcales bacterium. GTDB lineage: Bacteria > Actinomycetota > Actinomycetes > Actinomycetales > CAWJMD01. The sequence goes on from PDSI01000101.1 coordinate 20,254, forward strand.
CCGTCGGCCCGCAGCTGGGCGAGGCTGGCCGCACCCGCCAGGATCCCGCGCGCAGTGGGGCGTACCAACAGCACCACCTGGTCCGCGGTCCCGGCGGCGAACCTGGCCACCGGCCCGCGAGGGCAGTCCACGACCGTGTAGGCGGCGGCCTGGCGGGCCGCATCGATGACGGCGGCCACCCGGTCCTGGGGCACGGTGGGCACCGGCCCGGGGCGGCTGGTGAGCACCCGCATGCCACCGAACCGCGGCAGGGCTTCGTCCATCGCCTGCGGATGCAATGGGCCGTCGGTCCCCACGACCTCGGTCCAGCTGAGCTCAACCGGGACGTCGGCCCCCAGGAGCACGCCCAGTCCTCCGCCGGCGACGTCGAGGTCGGCGACCCAGGTGTCCCGCTTCCACAACGCCACGCTGAGCGCCAGGGTGCTGGCGCCGACACCGCCGCTGGCCGAGGCCACCGCGAGCACCGAGCCCTGCGACCGGGCCGCGGGCCGCAACCGCTCCATCAGGGCCGAAGACCCCTGCTCCAGCACGATGACCTGAACCGCTGACAGCTGCCGCGCCAGTTGCCAGGCCCCGGCTTCCTCGTGCAGCGCGACGACGACCACCTCAGCGCGCGGAGGCTGGTGCCAACTACCCGCCGGCGGCGGCACGTCGGCGCCGATCAGCAGCAGCGGCGCGGCGCGGCCGGTCTGCCCAAGACAATCCAGTCCGGCGCGAACCCGGACCGCTTGCCCAGCCTCGGCTGCGACATCGGTGACCGCTGCGGCCAGTTGGGCGTCGGCGGTAACCAGCAGCGGCCGTGCATGCCCGGGCGTCACGGCGCGAGGTCGTGCGAGGGATACGGCGCGCGCGTAGGCGACAGCTCGCTCATGACAGACGGCTTACGCGTGGCCGGCGATTGGCTCTCATGCCGCAACCATCGACGCTGCGGACACCGGCTACCAGCGCGTCACAGCCAACTGTGGACAACGGGCACGCAATCCGGGCTGTGGACGGCGGCCGCACCCTGACCGCTGGACCCGCACAACTGGGACTTTGCCGTCACACCCGCTGCACGGAATCGCGCAGATCGACCAGCCCACGTGCCACCGCTTCCTCGGCCGCTTCATGGCGGCCGTCGACCTCGAGCCGGCTCAGGATCGCCGAAACGTGGTTGTCCACCGTGCGTCGCGCCAGGAACAGCTCGTCGGCGATCTCCTGGTTGGTGTGGCCCGAGGCGACCAGCTTGAGCACCTCCACCTGCCGGTCGGTGAGCACCGGAAGTGACCCGTCCGGCGCAGCCCGCGGACCGCGAGGTACACCCTGAAAGCCGCGGGAGCGCAACCGATGACGCACCAGATCGGCAGTTCGGGAAGCTCCGGTCCGGTGCAGCAGCCGCAGGCCTTCGAAGGCGATCGAGGCATCGGTGGATTCCACCAGCTCCAGCGCCCACTCGTACGGCTGGCCGGCCCTTTCCCACTGGTCGGCAGCGCTGCGGGGGTCCCCGCGAAACACCGCGGCCAGTGGGGCCGGGCATCCGTCGAACGGTTCCACCGACTCACCCACACGCATAGCCATGCGCAACGCGTCCGCCCGCAACCGATGATGCCGGTGCCGCTTTCCCAACGCGGCCAGGTGCCTGGCCAGTTGCCTGACCGGTTCGTCTTTGCCCGCCAGCCACAGGAATTCCAACCGGGCCGCACCGGCCTCAGCCACCAGGTCGATCTCCCCGGTCGCCTCCGCCGCGGTCCACGCCCGCTCCACCAGGTCACCGGCCCGCTCGTCGCCACGCCGGGACCAGATCCGTGCCAGGGTGGCCTCGGCGCCGGTCCGGACGGGACCGGGGTCGCCGGTACCGGCGAGGATCCGCAGCAGCAACGTCTCCGCTTCAGCTGAGCGGCCCGCGGCCAGCAGTACGCGAGACCGGTGCACTGCGCAGTGGGAGGCGACACTGTCGAGGGCGTGTTCGCGGGCGAAGCGTTCGGCCTGGTCCAGGGCATGCTGGGCCTGCCCGAGTTCGGCGTTGCGCAGGTGCATCACCGACAGGGCGTACAGGTTGGCGGCATGCCGTTCGACCGGGCCGTGGATCGCGCCCAGCTCGACGGCCCGCTCGATATCCGCCGCACCCGCGGCGGTCCCGGTCCCACCGGCGGCCAGCGCCCGCAAGCCCAGCGCGAAGACCAGTTGTTCGTGCCAGCCGTTGGCCTCGGCGACCTCGATCACTGCTGTGAGCATGGACATCGCCGCATCCACCTCGCCGTTGACCAACACCGGCACCGCCATCAGCGTGTCGCACCGGACCAGGTCCTCCGACGGCACGGGCCGGTGGCCGCCGTGGGCTGGCCCGTCCACGGTGAGCAGGGTCCTGGCCCGGCTCAGCGCGGTGGCCGACCGGGTGTGGTTGCCGGCGGCGGACATGGTCTGAGCCAGCATGAGCAGCGCCGAGGCCACCTCGTCCGGGCCGGCGTCGTCGGCCACCAGCAGGTCGACTGCCTCTTCGGCGTGGCGGGCGGCCTGCACGTGATGGTTGGTGGCCAGCCCAGCTCCGGCGGCACTCAGATGCAGGCGGGCGACATCGCGGGCGGGCAGGCCCAGCGTGCACTCCAAGGCGATGCGGGACAACTCCCAGATCTCCCGGTGACTATGCGGCGGCGACGCGCCGTACAACGTCTGCAGCGCAGCCTTGGTTGCCCGCCGGCCGTCCCCGGCCGTGTGCGCGACCCGCACCATCAGCATCGGTTCGGCACCCGTGGCCACCAGCGCATCGAGCACCCGGTTGGTGGCCGCGAGGCGCTCCCCGAAGGACATGGAGGACGACACCGCGACCCGGCCGAGTTCGTGCTGGAAGCGAATCCGGTCCGCGCAGGAACGCAACAGCCCCGATCCCTCGGCTTCCCGCAGTTCTTCCTGTACGTCACCGAACAAGGCCCTGGCCACGATGGTGTCCGCCCCGTCGGGCAACACGGCCAGCATCTGCAGGACGGACCGCGCTCCGGCCGACATCCGCTCGGCCCGGGCCAGCAGTGCTTCGTGTGCGCACCGGTCGAGATCCTGCGGTTCGCAGGACAACAACTGGTGGACCAGGAAGGGGTTGCCGCCGGAGACCGCGTGCACCTCGGCGGCGTCGAGTCCGCGGCCTCGTACCAGTTCGGTCACCGCGGACAGCGACAGCGGTGCCAGCCGCAGCTCGGCCGGAGCGCTGTTGGCCGGCCCGGTCAGGAGCCGTCGCGCCGGATGCGACTGGCTCATCTCCCGTTGCCGCATGGTGATGACCAGCACCGCCGGCAGGGTGCGGATCCGGCGGATCAGGTAGCGCAGGACGTCGACGGTCTCGTCGTCGGCCCAGTGCACGTCTTCGACCACCACGACGGCGGGGTGCGCGGGCCGGTCCAACACCTCCGTCAGGGCGGCGAACAGCTCCTCACGGGTGAAATCGGGGCCCAGCCGGGCCGACAGCAGTCCTTCGGCGTGGGCCATGTCCCGGAACGGTCCAAGGGCCCGTGGGGTCATCAGGTCGTCGCACGCGGCGATCAGGACCGTGCCTGCGCCGACCCGGTCCAGGAACCCATGAACCAGGCTGGTCTTGCCCAGACCTGCCGATCCACTGATGACAACGGTCGACCCGTCGCCCGCTTTGGCTGCCTCGAAGGCACGCAGCAACTGCAGCAACTGCGCACCCCGTTCCCGCAACGGCGTACCACCCGGATCGCGCTTGCCCCGGCTTGCCTTCGCCGGCGGCGACATGTCTCGCCGTACCACCTGTTATCCCCCCCAATGAAGCTCCGCCAGTGCACCCTCGCAGGACCGGACCAAAACCGCTGAAGCATGCGACAACTCGCGCGAAGCCAGCGGATGCTCGCCTTTACCGCGCCATCGTTGAATCGCCGCCAAGAGTCGCCCGACGATTTCTTCCGGGCTGCTGGTGGCAGGTAACCCGACCCTGGCGGCGGGGCTCGTCCCGTTCGCACCGAGCAGCCGCTCAGCCTCTACGCCGTCTTCACCACGGAAAGTGACAATACCTCGGCGGCAGTCGTTCAACAGCCGGATCTCGGCAAAATCATGCGCCCCGGATCTGATGCGTTCCAGCTCGGGGCCGAACTCGCCGGCGATTCCGGCCGGTAGCTGAGCCAGCAACGCCTCGGTGGCGGCCAGTGCCGACCTGGCCCGCAGCACGTCGCGGCGGTTGGCGAACCGCTCGAGCAATTCCTGGCGCAATGCCGTGACGCCGCTGCGGTCCTCCAGCACCTCCGCCAGCCCGGCCGCCGAGGTGGCCCGCTCTTGCCTGATCACCGGCAACGCTGTGCGCACCCCGAAAACTCCTAACCGGTCCAGGAGGTGCCGGCGGATCAGCGCTGGAACGGCGTCCGCCGTCGTATCCGCAACGAAGCGGTCCACCGACAACAGCAGCTCTTCCATCTGGCGGCGGTCGACAGCGGCCAGCCGCTGCAGGGCGGCGAACTCCTCCTGGGTCAGGGTGGCCGCGGTCTCGGCCAGCAACCCGTTGATCGGCAGCACCGTCTGGCACAGCCGCCGTAGTTTCGGATCCGACCGGTAGCGGGCGGCGATACGGTGCGCCGCGTGCATGGCGTCAGCACGACCCGCGCCCACCTCGTCGGCCCGGGACAACAGACCGATGGCGTTGACCGGGCTGGGTTGTGCCACTTCGTCGTCGTGGAAGGACTCCAGAAAGGACAGATCCGATGCGTGCATGTGACGCATGAGGTAGATCACCGCGTCCGCGGCCGTCGGTTCGTTGTCCTCAGGTGTCAGGAAGCGCTGGGTCCGCTGTGAGACCTCAGTGTTGATCGACGCGATCCCGGGCGTGTCGATGAGGGTGATGTCCGCCAGCCGCGGCGAAGGCCAATCGACAACCAACCGGTCGATCTTGCTGGGCTCGATACCGTCCAGATCGACCTCGATGGCCCCGCCGCTGTGGGAGAACCGAGCCTGCTTGTTGGAACCGTCGGATGCCTCGATGGTGACCCGGTAGGTGGGCCCGTTGCGATACCAGGTGACGATCTTGGTGCATTCGCCCGCGTCGGTGGGGGCGAGTTGTTCACCGACGAGCGCGTTCAGCAGAGTCGATTTGCCCGCCTTGACTCGCCCGGCGATGGCTACCCGCAACGGCTGGTCCAACCGGTCGTGGACGGCAGACAGCTGATCCGCCACGGGCAGCCCAGCACACCGATCAACGAGGACCCTGAGCACTTGACCGACTTCCTCGGTCAGCTCAGTCATGCGATTTCTCCGCGAGCGCGTCCACCTGGGCGCGTAAATGGTCCAGGCGGGCCAGTTCCGCCGTCACGTCGCGGAACCGCTTTTCCCGTTCCTGGTTGTTGGCGTTCACCGCCGCTTGGGCCGCGGCCATCGACTCGGCGACAGAGCGGTTGAGCTCGTCAGCACGATCCTGATAATGATCGCGCAGCCGCCGGTGCAGGACCCGCATGGAATCCTTGATCTCCTTGCCCACCTCGAATCCGGCATCGTCGACGAACTGGCGTGAGGTGATCTTGGCCTGCTGACGCTGGGCGGCGAGCCGGCGCCGGCCCTCGTCCTTGATGGCCTTACGGCCCATCAGGGCGCCGATGACGACCGTGGCCGGGTTGAGCATGGCCATGCCGGCCAGTTGGGCCACCATGCCGAACATCAGCAACCCGCCGTAGGAGCCACGCAAGGCGATCATGGCCGCGCCGCCGAAACCCATCGGGTCGGCCTCCACGTCGTTGCGGGTGCCGACGGCGGCCGCTTTGCTGAGTGCCTCCCCGCCGTCCAGGCGGATCTCCAGCGCGGCGCGGCCGTCGGCGAAGTGACGGGCGACCTCGGCCGACAGGTCATCGGTACGCCGGGACAACTCCACGTAAGTGCGGGTGAGGTCACGGCTGACCCGCCGCTTCAACCATTCGGTGAACTCGTCCCAGATCGCCGCCGGTTCCTGCTCGTCCAGGATCGCGTCGGCTTGTGCGGATGTCGCCCGCAACCTGCCACGGAGTCGATGATCGAAGTCCGCGATCAGGTCGGCGATCCCGTCATTGAGGGTGAGCTGCCACTTTGCCGCTTGGTTACGCAGTGCTGTCGTCTGTTCTTTGGCTCGTTCGTAGTCGGCGGCCAGTTCCCGCGCCGCCTGCGGGTCGGTCAGAACCTGGCGCTCGCCCTCGAACGGCGCTCGTAGCTGGTCGATCACCGAGCGAAGCTCGTTGGCGACAGAACTGGTCACCGTCGCCGCCAGCCGCGACCTGGTGCTGGCCACGAACTGCATGAGGTCCAGGTACCCGGACTCGATGTTGATCGCCTTGTCCTGGGATTCGATGGCTTTCCGGCGCAGCGTTGCCGAGGCCGGGAAAACGGCAACCGGGTGCGGCAAGGCACGCAGGTGGCCGATGTTCAGGTCACGGATCTGGTGCCAGTCCGGGTAGAAGTCCGTCTTGGTTTGGACGAATGCCGTGGTGGGGCACAACTCCTGGGCCTCGGCCAAGAACTCCAGCTCGGTCTGGGTCAGTTCCTGGGACGCGTCGGAGACGAACAAGATGAGGTCGGCGGCGGGCAGCGCCGCGATGGTGGCCGCGGCGTGCGCAGACCCCAGGCCGCCGACGCCCGGGGTGTCCACCAGTTCGAGCCCGTCGGACAGCACCCGGCGTGGCAGGCCGATCTCAACAGCCACCAGAGCGCGCTCGTTGGACGGGTTGCCTTGTTCACAGGCATAGCTCGCGACCTCGGCGATCTTGATGGGCTCGGTCGTGCGGTCACTGCCGCGGCCCCGGACGGCCCCGGCCACCGGGGAGGGCGCGTACCGCACCACGGTGGGTACCGCGGTGGCCACGTCGTCGTCCACCGGGCACACCGGCGCGTTCACCATGGCGTTCACCAGTGAGCTCTTTCCTTGTTTGAACTCGCCCACCACCATGACTCGTACCCTCGAGCGGTCCAGCGACCCGCGGGCCTCTTCCAGCCGGGTGACCAGATCCGGCCTTTCGTAGGCAGTTGCCGCCTCGATGGCGGTCGCGACGAGAGCCATCGCGTCGGACGTCATTCATGTCCCCCATTGCAATCCGGTGACTGGCGCACCCGTCCCCTGGCGCGTGACCTGAAGAGCCTAGAACGACCCCCCGTGATACATGTAATCGGGGTGGGTCGCCCGCGTCGCCGCGCGGGCAACCCACCCCGGCTCCTAGCCGCTCACGGCCAGGCGTCTTGGCGGTCAGCCCTCGATGAAATCGTTGTCCTGGACGTCGGGGCCGACGTTGCTGTCCTCGATCATCGTCTCGTCGCCGAGGCGGCTGTTCACGACATTGTCAGTCACGTTCACGTTGCTCTCTTGGCTCTCGTCGACGTTCGTGAGGTCGATGTCGTTCAAATCCCGGCCGGCGTAGTCGCCGCCGACCTCGACGTTCGTGGCGGTGAGGTTGCTGTCCTGGGTGCCGATCTGCACGGCAGCGCCGTCGGCGGACTGGACGGTGGCAGACGAGACATCTCCCTCGCCGAAGTTGGCATTGGCGCCGGCAGAGCCGATCATGGCGTTGGCCTCCCCGTCGCCCATGGTGACAGCCCCGACCTGGGAGCCGACCACCGCGGGCCCGTCGGTAACGATGTTGCCGTCGGAGCCGGTGAAGTTCTGGACCGTGTTGCCGTCGCCCTGGATTGAGGTGCTCCCATCACCACTCATGATGCCGCTGTTGTCCCCACCCGCATAGTTGGAATCCTCCACGTCGCGGGCGACGCTGCCACCGACGTCCCCGGTCACGAGGACGGAATCCTCCACGTCGTCGGCGATGATGCCGTCGTTTTCCCCGGTCACGAGGGTGGAATCTTCGATCAGGCCGGTGTTCGCCACGCCGCCGTCGGTGGCCGTCGCGTTGTCGATGTCCTGGTACACGTCGCCGTCGGCGATGATGGTCTGGTCCACCGAGTTGTCGACGATGGTGTCGTTGTCCTCGAAGGTGTCCTGGTCGTTGATCGTGGTGTTGTTGGTGACGTTGGACACGTAGGAGATGTGCTCTACGGCGGCGTCGAGGTTGGTGTAGCCCTCCTTGGGATCCATCGGCGGCGGCTGCGGAGCAGACACCTGATGGGATGCGACGGAGGCGCCGCCGAAGCCCTGGTCCACAGAGTTGCCGCCGGTGTAGGCCCGCAGTGCCTGGACCTGGCTGGCGTCGAACACATTCCCCTCTCCGCACATGAGCGTCACGGCGTCCAGCACGTCACCGGAGGTCACCTCGGCGAAGCCATTGGCCTCCATCTCGGCCTTGAGGGCTTCGGGCTCTACCGGGCCGTCGTTGTTGCGGAGCAGTTCTTCAAGAAAGACGAAGAAACGCTGAAGCATGGACATGGTGTCTCCCCTCTCGATTCGACCGGGACTTCCGGTCGAATTCCACCCCCGAGTGGTGGTGGCCTGACTCCAGGATCCTCCGGGCATACCGGGCGGGCATGAGTAGCCGATACCTAAATCCGGTTTGGGTATACCCGTGCCGGGCCGGTTGCGTGCACTCTGGTAGAGAGGGGGCGGTGGTCAGTTGTGGCCGGACCGGTCGCCGCGACGAGGAGACGCCGTTTGGGGAAGGTGAAACATGTCTACGTCATCGGACAGCTATGACCTGGGTATCGACCTTGGCACCACCTACGTGGCGGCGGCCGTGGTACGGGACGTCCGAGCGGAGATCGTGACACTGGGTGACCGCTTCGCGGTGATTCCGTCCGTGTTGTTCATCAAGGAGGACGGTACGGTCCTGACCGGGGACCCGGCTGTGCGCCGGGGGATGAGCGAGCCCGCCCGCGTGGTCCGCGAATTCAAGCGCAGGGTGGGAGACTCCGCTCCGATCGTGGTAGGTCAGACCCCTTACTCGGCCGATGCGCTGCTGGCCGAGTTACTTCGTTTCGTCTACACCGAGGTGACCGGACGACAAGGGGCACGGCCCCGGTCCGTCGTCATCACCCACCCCGCGAATTGGGGGTCCTACAAGATCGACGTGCTGGGCCAAGCGGTGCGGATGGCCGACATCGGCGATGTCGAGATGCTGACCGAGCCGGCCGCTGCGGCTGTGCATTTCGCGGCCGCCGAGCGGCTGGAGGTGGGCCAGTCGGTGGCCGTATACGACCTGGGTGGCGGCACCTTCGACGCCGCGGTCCTGCGCAAGGCCCCGGACGGATTCGAGCTGCTCGGAGAGGCCGAGGGCATCGAGCGCCTCGGCGGGATCGACTTCGACGAGGCCGTATTCCAGCATGTGGTGCAATCCTGCGAGTCGTCGCTGGAGGAACTCGACCCCGAAGACCCCACCACCACGCAGGCACTGGCTCGGCTGCGCCAGGATTGCGTCAGCGCGAAAGAGACCCTGTCCACCGACACCGATGTGACGATCCCGGTGGTCCTGCCCGGCGTGCAAACTCAGGTTCGGCTGACCAGGGCCGAGTTCGAGGCGGCCATCCGGCCCCTGCTGGTCCGCACAGTGGAAGCGCTGCGGCGGGTCATCCGTACCAGTGGGCTCGACCCGCAAGACCTGGCTGCGGTGCTGCTGGCCGGAGGGTCGTCGCGGATCCCGCTGATCGCTGAACTGGTGATGGCCGACTTGGGCCGCCCCATCGCCGTCGACCTGCATCCCAAGCACACCGTGGCCCTCGGCGCCGCGATCGCTGCCCATCAAGCCTCGGAACCCTCCTACCAGTCGGCCCCGCCCGAGTATCCGGCGGCGGCCGATCACGCGGCGCTGACCGACGCCACGATGACCTGGCAGTTCCCGCTGGCCGCCGAGGAACGATTCCCGTTGGCCGCCGAGGCACAATCCCCGTTGGTCGCCGACGAACCGGCGGCGATGCCCCGGGACGACAACGGATCCGCCCGCCCGGACGCAGAGCAGCGACCCGAACCTCTCGAGGACCGCTATGAGCGGGGCGAAGAGGACCTCGAAGACGAGTACTCCGACGAGGACTGGTTCGTACCGTCCGCGGCGGCCACGCGCGGCGACGACAACGACCCGGACGCGCAACGGCCGGCCCGGGTTCGCGCAGTGTCGGCCGGGCTGGTCGCGCTCGCCGTGGTCTTCGGGGTCGGGCTCGGCGCCCGGTCCATGCTCGGCAACGGCAACGACGCGAACGGGGTGGAACAGCAAGGAGCATCGCCGGAGGCCGCGGAAGGTCAGGCCATCGCCGACATCACCGCCATCAACTTGGATGGGGACCGGTACACCGTGGCGTTCGACGCGGACTTCGAGCCCGCACTCAGCGACGATCCCGCCGACCACCACCTGCACTTCTTCTTCGACACGGTTCCGCTGACCGAAGCCGGAAAGCCAGGGGCGGGACCGTGGAAGGACTACGACGGCCCGTCCCCGTTCACCGGCTACGGCACGGCAGACCGGCCGCAGGAGTCGAACCGCTTGTGTATCACCGTCGCCACGCACGATCACCGAGTGAAAGACCCGAGCGTGTACCAGTGTCTGGAGTTGCCCACCCCGGAACAGCCGACGGTTCAGGCGCCTCCCCGGGCCAAGCCACCAGCCCAGGAGAGACCAGCAGCGGAGGGAGCAACCCAAGAGAGACCAGCTCAGGAAAGACCGGGTAGAACAGCTGCCGGCAAGCCGAGCAAGAGTGAGACCCCGGCCAAGGCGCCGGCCGATCCCAAGCCGTCGGCGAGCGAAACCTCACCACCACCGAAGCCGACACCAGAGCCCACACCAACACAAGAGCCCAAGCCGACAGGCTCCAAGACAGGCCCGACGACCAGCCCCGGGCCCGGAACTGACCAATCCGAGGTGGACGGTCAGGGCACCACGCAAGGCAACACCGACAGCGAAGACACCGGCCAAACCGTGAGCACCCCGCAATAGAGCGCCGCTGCCGATACCTGAGGTACAGGTGGCGACGTCGTCCCGCTGCGGCAGACCTTAACGCGTGCGGCACCGGGGACAACCGCCAGCACCGCGGGCACGCCCCACCGCACATCCCATGCCGAGATCCCAGAGAGGACGGCACCCGCTCGGCCACGGGCCTTCAGGCCACTGGCGAGTGGCGGTCGTGGGGCCCGATGCCGGCATGCTCTGCACCACACGGCCGGAATGAGCCGGTTGGGATCACCCGAATAAGAGGACGACCCCCGCGGGGGGGATGCGGGGGTCGTCGCGCCTACCGGCTCGGGGGGGAGGAGCCGGTCCAACGCAGCTGATCGACGCCTCACGGCGGATCTGCCTTGTCCAGTTTGGACCCACAAGGGCCTGATCGGCAAACCATTCCGAAAAAAACTTGGGCGAGTCTTCACACACAGCCGAGATCGGGCACGCGGACGGTGCTGACGTACCCGTGAATCCTGTCAATCCAGCCATCGGTCGCCTGCGGGCACGTCGCCACCGGCGCCGGTGCGTTCCCGCTGAGACGGCTGGGCCACACTGCGTCGCTCTTGCTGGGCGTGCATTTCTGCAACCGCACCGGCTACCGGTCGCGGAGCCGACACGGCCGACGCCCAACGTGGCCGAGACACTCCGAGCACCCGGGGGGAGCGTGGTTGTCCAGGCAGGCCGATGCGGTGTTGTCCAAGCGGACGCAGGCGACCTCCCCGGTGCCACAAATCGCCTATACAGCCCTGAACCGGCGGGCCGGGCCACCAGCGGACTGACCCACCAACGGAGACCGCCCAGGCCGCCACTCATCGCGGGAATCGACCGTCCGGCGAAAAACTCCCGCCGCGCCCCTACCCCAACCGGGTGAGCGCAGTGGTAGAAACGACTCTACGATCCACGGCCGACTTGGCCGGCTCAACGAGGAGGCACCGTGTCAGAGTCGAACGAGACCTATCCGCCGAGCGAGGAGTTTGCTGCGAACGCGATTGCGAAGCGGTCCCTGTACGACGAAGCTGCCCAGGATCGCCTGGCCTTCTGGGCCAAACAAGCCCGAGAACTCATTCACTGGGACACCGACTTCACCGAGACCCTGGACTGGTCGAACGCCCCGTTCGCCAAGTGGTTCGTGGGCGGAAAGCTCAATGTCGCCTACAACTGCGTGGACCGGCACGTGGAAGCGGGCAACGGCGAGCGGGTGGCCATCCATTTCGAAGGCGAACCGGGTGACAATCACGCCATCACCTACGCGCAGCTCAAGGACGAGGTGAGCAAAGCAGCCAACGCACTCACCGAGCTCGGCGTGCAGGCCGGTGACCGGGTCGCCATCTATCTGCCGATGATTCCCGAGGCCATCATCAGCATGCTGGCGTGCGCGCGCCTGGGAGCACCGCACTCCGTGGTGTTCGGCGGGTTCTCCGCTGACGCGCTGCACTCACGCATCACCGACGCCGAAGCAAAGCTCGTCATCACCTCCGACGGCGGTTGGCGGCGGGGAAAGATCAACCCGCTGAAGCCGGCGGTGGACGAAGCGCTGGCCAAGGGCTGCCCCAGCGTCACCAACGTCCTCGTGGTCAAGCGAACCGAGAACG
>PDSI01000175.1 GCA_002748415.1 Micrococcales bacterium
CCCTTCGTGGAGAGCTGGTGTGGGCTCAGCAGCTCGAACGCGCTGTCTTTGCTACACCCGTGATCGACAGCTTCCGCAACGTCGTTCACATCGCAACGTTCGGGAGTAGGTGTGTGGGACTTGACGTCGAGACCGGCGCTGAGGTGTATCGCGTCGATACTCCTCAACCGTGGTTTGAGTCTTTTGGGCTTGCAGGCCATCGGGATATATATGCGAGCCCCGTCGTCTCCCCCGCGTCTGTTCTCGTGCTTGCTGCAGGCGAGCACGTGGTGGGCATCACAGATGAAGGTCGCATTGCGTGGAGCGTCGATCTAGACGTGAGTATCAAGGCCTCGCCAGTCTTAGTAAGAGATGGGCAACTTGCAGTTATATGTGGCGTCGATGGATCATGTGCTCTTGTCGACACGAAGGACGTAACCATTCAGGTCTCGGGTAGGGCTCGGTTGGGTGTCGGTTGAGACTCGTTGAGTGGGTGGGGTTTGGGGTGGTGGGGGTGGTGGTGATGCTGGGTGGGTGTCCTCGGAGTGGGAGTCGTTGCCTGCGGAGCAGTTGATCGGGCTGTTGCAGGTTCAGGCTGCGGCGAACGCGGTACAGGTTGAGCAGCTCGCGGCGCAGTCGGAGCGGATCTCGGCGTTGACCGAGCAGGTGGCGGCGCTGACTGCGCAGGTGGCGGAGTTGACCCGCAAGCTGGGTCGGAACTCGAAGAATTCGTCGTTGCCGCCGTCGGCGGACCGTGGCCTCAGCACCAAAGGCGACGCCGCGCCGCGGGCCGCCGCGCCGCGTCGGCGGCGAGGTTCGACGACGCGGAAGCCGGGTGGTCAGCCGGGGCACCCGGGCCGGACCCGGGACTTGGTGGCGGACCCGGATGAAGTGCTCGATCATGTCCCCGGTGCGTGTGCCGGGTGTGGTGGCGACCTGCGGCAGGCACCCGATGCGGGTGATCCGCTGCGTCGGCAGGTGCACGACATTCCCGATCCGGTGCCACCGTGGGTGGTCGAGCACCGGTTGCATTCCCGCCGTTGCGGGTGTGGTCACACCACCACCGCCCCGGCCCCGGCCGGGGTGTGCGCCCCGGTGCAGTTGGGTCCGAACGTGGCGGCGGTCGCGGTGTATCTGGTGGTGTTCCAGCATGTTGCGGTCGAACGCGCCGCCGGGCTGATCCACGACCTGTGCGGCATCACCGTCTCGACCGGGTGGATCAGCGCCCAGGTGCGCAAAACCTCGGCCGCGCTCACCCAGGCGAGCGAGGCGATGGTGGCCCGGTTGCGGGTCGAACCCGTTGTCGGGGTGGACGAAACATCCGTGTCGGTGGGTGGGGTGCGGTACTGGTTGCACGTGGCCCGCACCGACGCGCTGACCGTCTACTACCTGCACCCCACACGTGGTCGCGAAGCGGTCGACGCGTTCGGTGTCCTGCCCGACTACACCGGGGTGATCGTCCGTGACGCGTTGGCCGTCTACGACGGGCCCATGTACGCCACCGCCACGCACGCGTTGTGCGGGGCGCACCTGCTGCGGGACCTGACCGCAGCCGCCGAGGACCACCCCGACCAGGTCTGGCCCGGCCAAGCCGGCGACGCGTTGCTGACATTGAACCGGTTGGTCCGCACCGCGCGGGACACCGGTCGTGCTGCCGACCCCGAGGAGGTGGCCGAGCAGGTGCGGTGGTTCGACCAGGCCATCGCCGTCGGCCTGAAGAACCACCCCCGAGCAGCCGGGCGGAAACAGACCCCCACGAGGAACCTACTGCACCGGATGAAGACCCGACGCGAGGAGTACCTCCGCTACGTCACCGACCCCGACGTGCCGTTCACCAACAACGGAGCCGAACGCGACCTACGACCCGCCAAAACACAACAGAAGATCTCCGGATCCCACCGCTCCGCCACCGGGGCCACCGTCTGGGCAGTCGTCCGTGGCCACATCTCCACACTCCACAAACAACGCCTACCCGTACTGACCGGGCTACGCGACGCCCTCACAGGAAACCCCTGGACCCCAACACCCACCTGAATGGTTACGGTCGGGTTGACGTGCCCCCTCATCCTGAGTATTTTCGGTCATATCCGGTTGAGGTGAAAGGGATGAGGATTTCGATGTCCGTTCAGCTTTTCTGGTAGGCGCTGTTTCCTGGCCAGCGTCGCTCCGGCTGTTGGCCTGCCCTGCAGGAGAGTCAGCGTCGAGTCGAAGGGAGGAGTGGAGATGATCGGGAAACTGATCTTTTTGGTGTTCATGTCCTTCCTCTACTGCGTGGTTATTGGATCGCTGTTCTACGCCGTGGCATGGTTCTTC
>PDSI01000152.1 GCA_002748415.1 Micrococcales bacterium
GGGGGCGGGCGGCGTCGTTTCCACGAGACGGCCCCGCGTCGAGCGCCACACTCCGTGCAACCGAGTCGCCGGCGGCTGCACACCAGTCAGCGGACGAAGCCGCCTTCGGTGTTGAGCACTTGTCCGGTCACCCAGCGCCCGTCCTGGGAAACCAGCCAGGCGATCAGGCGGGCAGGGTCGTCCGGCTCGCCCCACCGCCCGAAGGGGAATCTGTCCGCCACCGCGGTGCGAAGCTCATCGGTGACGTAGGAGTCGCTGTCGACCGGCCCGGGGTTCACACAGTTGACGGCGATTCCCCGCGGAGCCAGCTCGTAAGCAAGTGTTTTGGTGATCCCGGCGATCGCCGCCTTGGATGTGGCGTAGGCGATCTCGCCGGGCATCGGACCCAGTTCCTGCCCGGAGGTCAGAAAAACGATTCGGCCCGTGGCATCGGCGCCGGGGCAGCCACGGTGCTGGGCCGCGAACTCACGAGCGAGCAGCAGCGAGGAGCGTGCGTTCACCGCCCAGTGCGCGTCCAGCATTGCGGCCGTGCACTCCAGGAGGCAGCCGTCCCCGCCGGACCGAGCGTGGTTGCAGACCAACGCATCCACGTGACCGAACTCCCGCACCGCGAAGCCCATCAACCATTCGGCCGCGTCCGGGCCGGCAAGGTCGCATGACGCGTCCACTACCCGGCCGCCCGGTGCGGCCGCGGACCGGATGCCGTCGATGACCTGGGCCAGGTCGTCCGCGCCCCACGGTTGTTCGGCATCGTGAGCGGCGTGGTGCGCCACGACCAGGTCGAATCCCAGCTTCACCAGCCTGGTTGCGATGGCGAAGCCGATCCCGCCGCGACGGGAGACCCCGGTCACCAACCCCACGCGCCTGTCACGATCGGACATCTCAGTATCGTAGGCGTTCGCTGAACTGATCAGGTGTGCCGCTCCCCCGCCGGCGGCGGTGTGCCGGACCGGCGTCGTCGAGCCTGGCCGGGTGGTCCCTTACGCTTGTTCGTCGCTGTACATCTGCTCGATCAGGGGTGCGTACTTCTGCCCGATCACGCGACGGCGTACCTTCAGCGTCGGGGTCAGGTCGCCGGATTCCATGGTGAGTTCGTCCGCGATGAGGCGGAAGCGGTGCACCCGCTCGAAGTGGGCCGCGTCGCGTCCGGCTTCGGTCACGAGATCCTCGTACATGGCGATCACCTCCGGATGGGCGACGAGTTCGGCCCGGTCGGTCGGCCATCGGTGCATTTGGGCCAGTTGCTCGAGCTCCGCGAACGCGGGCTGGATCAGCGCGGTCAGGTAGCGTTGCCGGTCACCGACGACCACCGCGAGCTCAACCAACGGGCTTGCCATCAAGGCGGTTTCGATGGGTGTAGGGGCAATGTTCTTGCCTTGTGCGGTGATGATGAGATCCTTGATGCGGTCGGTGATGACCAGGTAGCCGTCAGCGTCCAGATGCCCGACGTCACCGGTGTGGAACCATCCGTCGGCATCGATGACCTCGGCCGTTGCCTCGTCGTCGCGCCAGTAGCCGCGCAT
>PDSI01000247.1 GCA_002748415.1 Micrococcales bacterium
CCACCAGTGCCAGGACCTCCTCGCTGAACTGTTCCGCGTCCACGGCCGACTCACTCGCGATCCAGGCCGGCTTCGACGATCTCGTCGCGGCTGATACCGAGCAGGTACCGCACACTGTCCGGGTACGGTACGTCGGCACGGGTGTCAGCTTGTTCCCGCACAACGGGTTTGGCGTTGAAGGTCACCCAGACACCAGCGGCGGCCGGCCCGGCGAGGCAAGTCCGCGCCTGCCACCGGGACGGTTTCGCGCTCAAGCGGTGCTCGCTACGCACGCGTCAACCCCGGCGCGGATGGATGGTCCCGGTGTGCACCCCGGTCCATCCGGTACCGCGGTCCTGCACCCAGTGGTTCAATACTCGGCGCACGGTGTGGAACGACAACGATTCCCAGGGAATCTGGTCGGCGCGGAACAGCCCGTTCTCGATCGTCTCCGGCCCGGGGTTCAACTCCAGGTCCAGCAGCGTGGCCCGGTACATCAGGTGCACCTGGGCGCTGTGCACCACATCGAGCACAGAGTACAGCCCGGCCAGCTCGACCCGGGCACCGGCCTCCTCCCACGTCTCCCGGAGGGCACCTTCTTCGCAGGACTCGCCCACTTCCAAGAAACCCGCGGGCAGTGTCCAATACCCCAGGCGGGGATGAATCGATCGCCGGCACAACAGGATTCGTTCGTCGTCGCCACCCTCGTCCCAGACCGGGACCGTGCCGACGACATTGATCGGATTGACGTAGTCGATGTAACCGCATGAATCACACACAGACCTAGGCCGGTCTTCCGACGCCGGAATCCGGGATGTCGTCGGGTGTCCGCAGAGCCGGCAGTATGCGATATCAAGTCCGGCCACTGGATATACCTGCCATCACTGTCGGCGCGGGCAAGACCGGTGAAGCCAACCACCCGCGGCCGCGCCGTGACAGGCGCGGCCGCGGTGCTGACATACAGCGGCTCAGCGCCGGTAGCCTGCCGCTCGTCGTGGTTGTCGATCCATGCTCTGTTCCTTGCCCTCTGCGCGCCCAGGCCTTCGGCTAGGCGCCGAGTGCGGCCCGGCCGGCCTCCAACCGGGCGACCGGCACCCGGAACGGCGAACAGGACACGTAGTCCAAGCCCACCTCGTGGAAGAAGTGAATCGAGGCCGGA
This sequence comes from Micrococcales bacterium, assembly GCA_002748415.1. Taxonomy (GTDB): domain Bacteria; phylum Actinomycetota; class Actinomycetes; order Actinomycetales; family CAWJMD01. The sequence continues at coordinate 1,139 of PDSI01000247.1, forward strand.
TCGCCGCCGTGCTCACCGCACACACCGAGATGGATCGAGTCCCTGGCGGCCCGGCCCTGTTCGGCGGCTATGCGCACCAGCGTGCCGACGCCCTTGGTGTCCAGCGACTCGAACGGGGAGACCTGGAAGACACCGGCGTTCAAGTACTGGGAGAAGAACGACGCCTCCACGTCGTCGCGGGAGAAGCCCCATGTCATCTGGGTCAGGTCATTGGTGCCGAAGGAGAAGAAGTCAGCCACTTCCGCGATTTCGCCTGCGGTAACGGCAGCTCGCGGCAGCTCGATCATGGTGCCGATGCTGACCGGGAGCTCGACCCCTTCCGCCTCGAGAACCTCCTTGACGACGCCTTCGACTCGCCGGCGCATGACCCGCAGTTCGGTGACGGTGGCTACCAGCGGAATCATGATCTCCGGGCGCGGGTCGCCGCCGGCGCGCCGCCGTTCGGCGGCCGCCTGCAGGATAGCCCGTGTCTGCATCTCGAACAGGCCGGGAATCACGATGCCGAGGCGCACGCCGCGCAGGCCGAGCATCGGGTTGGCTTCGTGCAGCCGGGTCACTGCCGCAAGCAGCTTGCGTTGATGCTCGTTCGTCGAATCACCGGAGACCGCCATGTCCACCGACAGCTCAGTCAAGTCTGGCAGGAACTCGTGCAGCGGCGGGTCCAGCAACCGGATGGTCACCGGCAGCCCGTCCATCGCCTCCAGGATCTCCACGAAATCCTGGCGTTGCAGCGGTAGCAGAGCGCCCAGTGCCTCTTCGCGCTCGCTGTCGGACTCGGCGAGGATCAGGTTCTCCACCAGCTGGCGCCGGTCACCGAGGAACATGTGTTCCGTGCGGCACAAGCCGATGCCCTGGGCCCCGAAACTACGTGCCCTGGCGGCATCTTCACCGTTGTCGGCGTTGGTTCGCACCCGCAGTGTGCGGGCCTGGTCGGCGTGCGAAACGATGCGGGCCACGGCGTCGACCAGCGGATCGTCCGCGACGTTCTGCCCAGCGAAGTACCGGGCCACGTTGGAGTCCATGACCGGGACCTCGCCCTTGAAGACCTCACCGGTGGTCCCGTCGATCGAGATGACGTCCCCTTCGTGGACGGTATCTCCGTCGCGCACAGCGAACTGGGCATTCTTGGTGTCGACATCCAGTGCTTCGGCGCCGCAGACACAGGTGCGTCCCATTCCGCGGGCAACCACCGCCGCGTGGGAGGTCTTGCCGCCACGGCTGGTCAGGATGCCCTGGGCAACAACCATGCCCTGCAAGTCGTCCGGGCTGGTCTCTTTGCGGACCAGGATGACCTTTTCACCACGGCCCGCCCATTCGACGGCGGTCTGCCAGTCGAACACGGCTTTACCCACCGCCGCACCGGGCGAGGCGTTCATACCGGTGGCCATCAACGTCCGGTTCGCCGTGGTGTCGAAGGCGGGGAACATCAGCTGTGCCAGCTGGGCACCGTTGACTCGGCGGACCGCCTCGTCCATGTCGATGACACCCTCGTCGACCATGTGCCCGGCGATCCGGAAAGCCGCTGCGGGAGTGCGCTTGCCGACGCGGGTCTGCAGCATCCACAGCTTGCCCTTTTCGATGGTGAACTCGATGTCACACATGTCGCGGTAGTGCTGCTCGAGCCGGTTCATGATGTCCAGCAACTGGTCGTGGCTGGCCTTGTCGAGCTTCTCCAGGTCGGCCAGCGAAACCGTGTTGCGGATACCGGCGACGACGTCCTCGCCCTGGGCGTTCTGCAGATAGTCGCCGTATTCGCCCTGGTCACCACTCGCTGGGTCACGGGTGAAGCACACGCCGGAGCCGGAATCCATGCCGAGGTTACCGAATACCATCGTCTGCACATTGACCGCGGTGCCGAGGTCGTCCGGAATGCGTTCTTGTCGCCGGTACAGGACGGCGCGATCGGTATTCCACGAATCGAACACCGCATGCACCGCGAGTTTGAGCTGCTCCGTCGGATCCTGGGGGAACTCCCGGCCGGCGTGGGTGCGGATCAAACCCTTGTAGGTGTCCACCAGTTCCTGCAGATCCTCGACGGTCAGGTCCAGGTCGGCGGTGGTACCGCGGCGCGCCTTGACCTCGTCCATCGCGTCGGAGAAGACGTCGTGCTCGATGCCGAGCACGGTGCCGCCGAACATCTGCAACAGCCGGCGGTAGGAGTCCCAGGCGAAGCGCTCGTCGCTGGATACCGCCGCCAAGCCCTGCACGGACTCGTCGTTCAGCCCGATGTTCAGCACCGTCTCCATCATGCCGGGCATGGAGAACTTCGCCCCGGAGCGGACGCTGAGCAAGAGCGGGTCGGCCGGGTCGCCCAGGCGGCGGCCCATCGCCTCTTCGACTCTTCCGACGTGTGCGGCGATCTGGTCGGTGAGCCCGTCGGGATCATGTCCGGCGGCATGGTATGCCCTACAGGCCTCGGTGGTAATGGTGAACCCAGGTGGCACTGGTAGCCCCAGATTCGTCATCTCGGCAAGGTTGGCCCCCTTACCACCCAAGAGGTCCTTCTGATCTTTGTTTCCGTCGGCGAAGCCGTATACCCAGCGATCCATAGCAGGCATCCTGCCATCAGCGACCCGCAATGACCAGACGACTGCGAAGGTTACTACCGCGTCCGGGCTAGGGTAGAATTCCGGGCGCGACCGGGGATGTCGCCCCGCTCAAGCGGCCTCCCGTACCGCCTCCCGGAACGTGATCCTGCCGCCGGTACGCAGCAGTGTGCGGCGGAAGACCAGCGCCCCGAACCGGAGTGCGAGCACCGCGAACAGTGCGGTCAGTCCCAGCGAGACGGCCACCTCCCACCACTGCGCGGACTCCTCCAGCATGCGGCGCGGCATGGCGATGGCGGATACGATGGGAATGTACGAGGCGGCCGTCAGCCAGCTGCCGGTGATGAACATGCCACCGACGAAGCACCCCATGAGGCCGATCTGCAGCGGCTGGGTGGTGTACTGCAGGTCTTCCACGCTGCTGGCCATCGCGCCGACCATGGCCCACAGGCAGGACAGGGCGATGAACCCGACCACGAAGTACACGGCGAACCAGCCGGATGCGGCGGCGACCCGCGGCAGGAAGTCGACGTAGTCGCTGAAGCGCAATCCGGCCAGCACGGCCGCCGCGTAGACGGCCAGCTGGATCACCGCGAGCCCGAGCGCGGCCAGCACCTTGCCCAGCAAGAGGTCACGCAAGGGGATGGCGGCAGCGATGATCTCGACGATGCGGGACTGCTTCTCCTGCGTGATCGATTGGGCGATACCCAGGCCGAACAGCAGATTCGCGAAATAGAACAGCATCGCGAAGACAACGCCCGCAACGTAGTCGAACAAGCCGGTGTCCCGGTCGGCGGACAGCACCGAGGTCTGGACGCTGAGCGAGCGGTAGAGCTCGTCCAGAGTGCGGCCGGACTCCCGTGCCACCGTGCCCAGTTCCGCGCCGCGAACCCGTTCGGCCACGGCGTCTTGCATGCTGGGGTCGACCGCGGTGTCCCCGATCAGCGTCCACCCGGCGTCGGCGCGAACGAGCAACGCGTCCACCTCACCCGCGCGGACCTGTTCTTCACCGGCGGCTCGATCGGTCACCGTGACAGCGGTCAGCGTGGTGCGTTCGTCCTCGGCTGCCGCCTGCGCGCCGGAGCCGTCCGCGGTCTCACCCGGGACCGTGCGTTCCACCACCGCGGTGGCCCTGGCGTCGGTAACCGCGATGTCGAAGTGTTGAGACCGGTTGGCCAGGAAGTAGTTGGCGCCGAAGATTGCGGCGAACATGGCGATGGTCGTCGCGGTGCCGATGATGAAACTCTTGTCGGTCAGCTTCAGGAGTAGTTCCCGGGTAGCCACGACCGCCCAGGGCCGGTTCGGTGCGGCCGCCGTGATGTCATCGGCTGGCTGGCCGGTTCGGGTATCGGTTCCGGTGGTGGTCATTGCCCGGTCACCTCTCGGTAGATCTGGTTGAGGCTGGGTCGTATCGGCGCGAACTCTTTGAGCCCACCGCAGGCGACGGCGGCGTTGACGAGGTCTTGATCGGCACCGTCCTGGAGGATTTCGACCACGGCGGTGTCCCGGTCCACGTCGGCGACGTGCACGCCGGGGATGTCGCGGACCCAGCCGGCGTCGCCCACGCACACCAGGCGGTGCCGGGTGGTGCCGGATTCGCGTAGTTCGGCCGCAGTGCCTGCGGCCACCACCCGGCCGGCCGACATGATGACCAGCCGATCGCACACCCGTTCCACCACGTCGAGCTGATGGGAGGAGAACAGGATCGGGACCCCTGCCACCGCCGCATCGTTGAGCAGGCCGAGCATGTCGTCGACGGCGGTGGGGTCCAGCCCGGAGAACGGCTCGTCCAGGATCAGGGCTTGCGGGCTTCCCAGCAGAGCCGCGGCGATCTGCACCCGTTGCTGGTTGCCCAGTGACAGCTCCTCCAGCTTGTCCTTCAACCGCTCCTGCAGGCCGAGCCGGGCCAGCAGTTCACCGGCCTGGGCGCGGGCGGCGCTGGAGCGCATGCCGTGCAGCTGCCCCAGATACACCAGCTGGTCGAGGATCTTCTGTTTCGGATACAGGCCGCGTTCTTCCGGCATGTACCCGAAAGTGGACTGCACGGAGCGGGTGATCGGCTCGCCGCCCCAGTGGATGTCGCCGTCGCTGGGAGCGAGCACCCCCATCATCATGCGCATCGTGGTGGTCTTGCCGGCACCGTTGGCACCGACGAAGCCGACCAGCTGTCCGGCGGGAACCGTGAAGGACACGTCGTCGACGGCGACCAGGTCGCCAAAACGGCGGGTGACGTGGTGGATGTCGAGCATGGGCACCACGGTAAAGCGCGGTGGCGGCCGAACGGATCGGCCATGAGGTGGATTGCTGCCAGTCTTCTGGGGGCCACGTCTCCGCCGCCAGAAGGACCACCGCACCCCTCTGGGGCCGGGGTATCAGGATCCGGGACGGATCAGCGCGGCCTCGTAGGCGAACACGACGGCCTGGACGCGGTCCCGCACACCGAGCTTGGCCAGGCAGCTGGAGACATGAGTCTTGACCGTGGCTTCGCTGAGGAACAGCTGGGCTGCGATCTCCGCGTTGCTGTGCCCGTGCGCCACAGCCATGAGTACCTCGCGTTCGCGCTCTGTGAGCCGGTCCAGGGCCCGCCGTTGTGCGCCGGACAGTGCTCGCTCGGACACGTCGCCGGCAGTTGCGCCCCGGCGGTGCTCGCCCGAGCGGCCATGCTCGGGTACCCGGGCACCGGGTGCCTGCGAGCCCGGCCGGCCTGGCGTGGTCATCTGTTCGATCACCCGCCGGGTGACCTCCGGCGCGAGGAGCGCATGCCCGTGCCCGACCGCGCGCACCGCCTCGATCAGGTCGTCCGGGTCGGCATTCTTGAGCAGGAAACCGCTGGCCCCGGCACGCAACCCGTCGAACAGGTAGTCGTCGCGGTCGAACGTGGTGACGATGACGACCTTCCCCAGGTCCCCGGCCACGACGTGGCGGGTGGCCTCGATCCCGTCCATGACCGGCATCTGCACATCCATCAGCACCACGTCCGGGCGCAGCTCGCGTGCCTGGCGCACCGCATCCTCGCCGTTGCCGGCCTGACCCACGACCTCCAGATCAGGTTCGGAGCCGAGCACCATCGCGAAGCCGGACCGCACCATCGCGTGATCGTCCACCAACAGGATGCGCAGCATGCCGGTCATCGTGCGCCGTCCTGCGCGGTGCTCTGGGCGTGCACCGCGCCGGCGGCGGCCACCGGAATCCGGACCCGCACCCGGTAGCCGCCAGTCACACGAGGCCCCACCTCGCAGACGCCGCCCACCGAGGTCAGGCGCTCCCGGATGCCCAGCAGGCCCAGACCGGTGCCGGAGGTGCCGGCCTTCGGCCGTCCGCTGTCCAGGACCTCCACCTCCGCGTACCGCTTGCCTTGCCCGTCCCGCCCGACGCGCAGAGTGAGCGAGGCCGTCGTGGCGGTGGAATGGCGATGCACATTGGCGATGGCTTCGGCCGCGGTGCGGTACAGGATGAGGCCGACCCCTGGGGGCAGTGACGCGATCGCGTCCGGGGCGTCTTCGATAGCGTGATAAGTCACCCGCACGCCCGCGGCCTCGCGGGCCAGTTGCCTCAGGTCGCCGGCACCGGGGCCTGCCAGCCGGTCGTTGGTGCTGGGATCGTCGGCGCCGCGTAGGGTGCCGACCAGCGACCGCATCTGGTCCACGGCGCCGCGCGCCGATACCTCGACATTCTCCAGGGCCTGCTCGGCGAGTTCGGGGTTGCGGCGCAGAGTCTTGCGGGCGCCCGCAGCTTGCACGCCCATCACCGACACATGACCGGCGACCACGTCGTGCAGGTCGCGGGCGATGCGCAGCCGCTCGGCGAGCAGGGCCTGGTCACGCAGCGCAGCGGCCTGCCCGCTGATCGTCTCCGCTTGTTCCTCTGCGAGTGCCGCGGCCTTGGCCCTGCTCCAGGCCAGCTGGCCCAGGGCGAACACCGTCGCCACGGTGACCGTGTCCTTCAGCATCCAGAAGAGCAGCAGGGCTGTCGCGGGCGAGAACAAGCCGTCAGCCGGGCCGGCATCTGCCCCGATGGCGGCGTCGACGAACCCGGTAAACGCGAACGCGTAGGCAGTGCTGGCCAGGAATACGGCCAGCATGCCGAAGGTGGCGGCCAGCAGCAGCTGCCGGTTGCGGGCCCAAGCCGCGGGCGTATAGACCGCCACCAAGAAAGCCAATTGGGTACCAATACCGAAGGAGAGTGCAGGGTCCGCGAACCACAGCACCAGCAGTTGAAAGCCGACGACGAGCATCACCGCCACCGGCCGGCGCCGCCGCCAGGCCAACGGCGCCACCACGAGCACGGCCAGGGCATGCCGAGCCGGCCGGGAGAAGTGGAAAAGATCGGCAGACAGGCTGGCCGATAGCTCCAGCGCGAACGCCCCGAGCAGGATCAGCAACACCGCACCGGCCGCGTCCTTGCGGATCGTACCGGCCGGCACCGGGCGGGCCCATGTGGTGTCCAGGTCGAGGGCTTGCACCAGGCGGGCGCGCCACCGGGCCAGGCCGGCGACGGGTGCGCCGAGGTGGCTGGCAGCAGCGGATGCAGTCACGGAGTCAGCGTAGGGCGGGAACAGGAGCGGTGGCCTCCGTCGTGCGACGGATGCGGATTGGTCTTCCGGCGGAGCCTGGTGAGTGCGGCCGGCCGTGGCTGCGCCGGCACACCCAGGCGTTACCGGGTCAACCGGGTCATCGCAATCATGGTGCCGATACTGCCCGAGTTTCCACCGTCGGCCTCATGCACGGCGAGGGGGCAGTCCAGTGCCATTTGCAGTGCTCTGTCTGAGGCCGTCTGGTACCGACTCAGCACGACCGTCCGCCATGGCCTGCCGTCCCCGCCGGTGTAGTCCGCGATTCCGGCATGGAACCACAACGGTTCTGCCTCCGGCTCGCCGTGCCACGGGACGTTGACCCGCCCGATGGTCTTTGAGGTGGCTTCGGGGACTTGCTGCTTGAGCACCTGGTACGTGCCCTCGAACATGGCGAGGCTCTCGTCGTCATCGGTGGATCGGCTGGCGGTGTCCGCCGACTGGTTGGAAACGACGAAACGGCAACGCGGTTCGGCTCGGTCATAGCCTTGCACCCCGTCCCGCATGCCGGACGCCGGGGTCCATTCTGCTGGCATAGCCGGCACCAGCACACCGCCGCGGGCAGCGGCCCGTCCGGGGTTGTGGTGCTGCTGGTCGGTTGGAGCACCGGACGGCGATGGGGGCTTCTGCGTGGAAACGGGCCGGCCGGTGGCGGCCGATGAGGGCGACGCGGTCGGCTCCATGCCCCGTTCAACACCGAACGAAGCGGAGCAGCCGGACGCACTGACGGCCACGGCTGCGCTGAGAAGAAGAATTGCTGAACGACGGCTGTGTTTCACGTGACGATGGCTGGTCATGAATCCAGTGCAACAAGCCATGCAGATTGCGGGAAGGGTCACCGGACCGGTCGCGGCATCCGTATGGGTTTGTCTGCGCGGGTGGCCAACCCACCCGCACTACCTGGCCACGGACAGTCACCCGTAACAGGGGGTCTAGCGTGGCATCCATGCGCATCGCGACCTGGAACGTGAACTCAGTCAAACAGCGGGTTCCCCGGCTGGAAGGCTGGCTGGACGAGCGGCAACCGGACGTGGTCTGCCTGCAGGAACTGAAGACCACCGGTGAAGGGTTCACGGACTTACTGGCAGATCTTCTGCAGGCACGCGGCTACGAATTCGCGGTACACGGCCAGGCCGGGTGGAACGGGGTGGCGATTCTCTCCCGCTGCGGCATCGAAGACGTCCGGCTGGGCCTGACCGGCGAACCCGGTTTCCCGCAGCGGGAAGCACGCGCGGTCTCAGCGACGTGCGGCACCATCCGGGTGCACAGCGTGTACGTACCGAACGGGAGAACACCGGACTCGGACCACTACGAGTACAAGCTGCGATGGCTGTCAGCCCTCAATGACGAGATCGGTCACGGACCTTCGACGGCAGTGGTCTGCGGCGACATGAACATTGCACCGGACGATCGGGACGTCTTCGATCCTGCGGCGTTCGAGGGCCTGACCCACGTCACACCTCGGGAACGAGCAGCGTTACGCGCGTTGTTGAACAACGGGTTCCGGGATGTGGTGCGCGAACATTGGCCACAGGAAAGGATTTTCAGCTACTGGGACTACCGCGCCGGTATGTTCCACCGGGACCTGGGCATGCGGATCGACCTGGTCCTGGCGACATCCGGCGTTGCCCAGCGCGTCCGGGCCGCGTGGGTAGACCGGAAGGCCCGCAAGGGCAGTAAACCGAGCGACCACGCCCCGGTGATCGTCGACGTGGACGAGGCCCCAGACGGCAACGCCGGCCCGGTCGTGCCGCCACCCTCACGCATCGGCACGACGAAACGACTGCCCCAGGCCTGACTGGGAAGCAGGCTGGACGACTGCACTTGACGCCTGCCAAACTGCTGTGACACTGTATTAAGCACTTAGTACAGTAATACTGTCTACTCACGGAAGCTGACCCATGTCACCCCCTTCAGGTAGCCGGGACGGGACCGACTTCGACACGTCCCGGCCGATCTGGCTCCAACTCGTGTCCGAATTCCAGCGCCGCATCGTCGTCGGCGAGTGGCCGGTAGGCGAGCGCATCGGTGGGGTGCGCGAGCTGGCCGCTGAATTGGGCGTCAACCCCAATACCGTGCAGCGGGCGCTGGCCGAGCTGGAGCGGGACGGACTGTGCCGCTCCGAGC
>PDSI01000219.1 GCA_002748415.1 Micrococcales bacterium
GGCTTCGACATCGTCGCCGGCCTTGCGGATGCTGATCGCGGTGCGCAGCTTCGTGGCTGGCTTTCCCCGCAGAGGGTCTTCGGCCCGGGACGGTGCCGGGTACCGGTCGATCATGGCCTCCGGCATCGCTGACAGTTCACACGTACCGAAGTGATGCTCTGGGGGTCCTGCCCGACCACCAAGAACCCTCGGTTTCCATCGCATCGATCCACTCGGCCATCCCGGAGCGGGGTATGCCCGCAGCTACCGCCTGAGGTAGCCCACACCCGCTGCAGGACCGTGATCGCGTTCTAGGAGTACTTGCGCTGTCCTTGGTCTTGCGACGGTCGATCACCGCAACCGTCGCCACAGCCCGGCCCAGCGGCTGTTTCAACCAGGCCACCAGTTGTTGGCAGGCATAGTCCCGGTTCCAGCCCGTGGCCTCGATCACCTAGTCCACGATCAGCGACTCGCCCTTCTACGGCGCCGCTGCATAGGCCTGGGCGCACTTCTTCGTGACCTCCTACCCGGCAGCAACGACCCATCCTGGCCGACACCATGTTCGCGGGGGGAAAAGGCGCGAGGTACGGCCTGCCCGTTCGCGGAGACTCTATGTCAGTGTCGTCGCGCAGTTGCGCAGTACATCGAACTCTCCTACACTCGCAAATAGCTGTATTTCAACGCTTGGGCAACGGACCCTGCAAGAGGTCCTCGACAAGAACTACGAAACCCAACACATCGCCCGCACAAGAGGATTTCCGGAAAAGCGGAGAGACCCAGGGGGTTTCGCTGCCTTCCTGAGAAGCCGAACACATTGCGCCCGTCTGCTTTCGCGTATGCGCGTGCCTGACAAATCCATCTGTTAGGGGAATCGTTCACTCTTGGTGGAATCGTTCACTCTTGGTCAATGTACCGCGCGAACGGTTTACTCCGCGGCTGACGGCGGCGAACAACGCGAGAAGGGCGGCGAACAACGCGAGGAGGAGGCCTAGATGCGAATCGAGACCAGCAAGGACGCGGCGGCTATGGTGACGGCGTGGGAGGAACAACTCCGGGGCCTTGAGGGTGAGGATCTAGAGGCTTGGGCGGACACATTTGGCGCACGTGGCTATGTGGTCGTGCCGCAGCTGTCCGGTGACATGAGCGCCGCGCTGGCGGCTGAGCTGGATCGGTTGGTCCGGGACTGTTGGTCCGGGACTACGGTGTATGGCGAGACTTCACCATGGAGCAGACCGAAGACACACCGCGACGGATGACCAACGTACGCCAGGACCACATCAGCGCCAACTCCCACCTGGTTCCTGCTCTGTATCAGTCGATCTCGCTGAGGAAAGTGCTGGCGCGGATCGCCAGAGAACCCGTCCACCTGTGTCCCTACGAGCCCGAGCAGTTCCTCATTACGCATCTGGAGGCGGGCGGCGACACCCACGGGTGGCACTGGGATGACTACGCCTTCGCGCTGGTTTGGGTGGCGCACACGCCGCCGATCGACGACGGCGGCTTCGTTCAGTGCGTGCCGAACACCTACTGGGACAAGGAGAACCCGCGACTGTACCGGCAAATGGCCAGCAGCGTAATCCACACCGTCGAGCTGCAACCAGGGGACGTGTACTTCATGCGAACCGACACCACCTTGCATCGGGTCGCCCCGGTCCAGCAGGGCTACCGCACAATCATCAACATGGGGTACGCCGCCACGGCAGACCTGAGTTCTACCGTCGACCACACGACGATGGACACACTCTGGGGTCGGGAGAGCGCAGAGAGCGCATGACCCGCGGAAAGCTGGTCCTGGCCTTCTCCGGTGGGCTGGACACTCAAGTGGCTTTGCACTGGCTACGCGAGGACCAGGGCTGGGACATCGTGGCGTACGTCGTCGATGTCGGGCAACCCGACGTCGAGGCGGCGAGCGCGATGGCTGAGATGCTTGGCGTCCCCGTACAGGTCGTAGATTGCAAGGACGAGTTCGCCCGCGACTACGTGTTCGCGGCCACACGGGCCAACGCTGTCTACCACGGCCAGTACCTCATGGGTCCGTCGCTGGGTCGGCCCTTGATCGCTGCGCGGCAGGTCGAGTTCGCTCGCCACCTTGACGCGCAAGCCGTCGGCCACGGGGCGACCGGTCACGGAAACGACCAGGTCCGCTTCGAACTTGCCTACGCGGCGCTAGCGCCGGAACTAGAGGTAGTCGCCCCTTGGCGGTTCTGGCCCTTCACCGGCCGTAGCGACCTGCTCAAGTACGCCCGCCAGCATGATCTACCGGTCGGAGCCCAAGGCAACAGACGACCGTTCTCGATCGACGAGAGCCTCGTCCACACCTCGTACGCGGGGGAAGCGTTGGAGGACCCAGCCCAGCCGCCGCCAGAAGGCTTGATGCACCGCGTGGCCGACTCCCGCGTCGCCGCGCGGCTGGAACCCCAGGATGTCACCGTCGAGTTTGAGAAGGGCAACCCAGTCGGAGTGGACGGACGGTCCGCAGCTCCGGCAGCGCTGATCGAAGAACTCAATCGAATCGGCGCTCGGCACGGGATCGGGCGCCTGGACCTAGTCGAGGACCGCGTCTTCGGTCTGAAGACACGCAACCTGTACGAGCAACCGGCCGCAACCATGCTCTGGCACGCACACCGGGCGGTGGAGTCGATCACGATGGACGGCGAGGTCATCCAGCTGAGGGAAGAGTTCGTGCCCAGGTACGCGAGACTGGTGTACTGCGGGCTGTGGCATAGCCCTGAGCGGAGGGTCTTGCAGGCCGCGGTCGACGAATCGAATGAGACGGTGACCGGTTCGGCGACGCTGCGAGTCCACGCAGGCGGGATCCAGGTCGTCGCCCGCAGAGCGCCGTCCTCGCTGTACCAGCAGGACCTCGCCTCCTTCGACGAGGACACAGAGCTGCTGCCGATGTCAGCAGCGTCGGGGTGGATGAGCGTGGAATCGCTGCGCCTGAGGGCCCGAGCATGAAGATCATCTTCGCCGGATTCGGCGATCTCGGAGCGGCCGTATTGGAGCCGCTGCTTAAGGTTCACGAGGTGCTTGCCGTCTTGACCCATCCCGACAGGTTCACCGGCCTGGAGGGGCAGGTGGTGCGTTACCTCGCACTGCACGCTCACGTGCCCCTGTTCCTATCGGCCGCCGGTCGTGACCCGGGCCTGACGGCGCAACTGCGCGACTTGGGCGCCGACGTCCTGGTCTCGACCAACTGGAGAACTCGGATGCCACCAGACCTGTTAGAAGTGGCACGGCTCGGAGCCGTCAATGTGCACGATTCACTGTTGCCGACCTATGCTGGCTTCGGGTCGGTGAACTGGGTTATTCGGGACGGGCTCGACCACATCGGGCTGACGGTGCACTACATGACCGAGGAGCTCGATACCGGGCCGATCATCCTCCAGACCCGTCTAGAGATTGGGGCTGACGAGGACGCTACCAGCGTCACACAGCGGCTCACAGCCCGGTACGGAGACTCGTTGCTATCTGCGTTGGAGGAGGTCGCTGCGGGGAGCACCGGCCGCGCCCAGGATCCCGCGAAAGGCTCATTTGGGCATCGGATCACCATTGAAGACACCCGCATCGACTGGGGGCTGAGCACCCGACAAATCCTGGACCTGGTGCGAGCCCAGTCCACCCCCTTCGTGAACGCCTGGGCCATGGACGGGTCTGAGCGGCTGTTCATCACCCGGGCAATCGCCCCAGGCCGAGCAGCTCGAGGAACACCAGGCCGGGTCATGGCACGCGCCGATGGAGGAGTCCTGGTGGCCTGTGGGCCCCCAGGCGGGCCCGACTCCCGAGGGGTGATCGTGACTCGGGTTCGCGCCGGTGATGCCGGCGATGAGGTCGACGCTGTCGCCCACTTCGGCCCCGTTCGGGGAGCGAGGTACCTGACCTGATGGCAGACGAGTCACCGACCGGTGACCTGGTCCGGTCCATACGGACACCGTCGCTGGTCATCCACTACATCACCTCGGTGATGGGGGTGGGCATCCTCGTGCTGCCCGGTGTCGCCTCCAGCGTTGCCGGTCCGGCATCGCTACTGGCATGGCTGCTGCTCGTCGCCTGGTCCTACCCCTTCGCCCTTGTGTTCGCGCGGCTGTCGGTGAAGGTGCCCTCCGCCGGCGGGATCGCGGACTTCGTCACCGCTGCCTTCGGGGACCGCTGGGGGCGACGTGCATCCACCTTTCTGCTCCTCACGTTGATCATCGCCAACCCGCTCCTCGGGCTGGCCTCCGGCCGCTACCTGATGGCGGTCCTCGCCCCTGAGGCGACCAACAGAACCATCCTGCTCGTCGGGTTCGCGATCATCCTGCTGACGGTGCTGACCAATACTCTCGGGCTGCGCCTGAGCACGCGAGTCCAGGGCCTGTTACTCCTCGCCTTGATCGCGTTCCTCGTCACAGTGATGCTGACGGCCGTCCCGGCAGCGGACCCCAGTCGACTGGAGCCCGTCGCTCCCCATGGCTGGTTGGCGATCGGGCCGGCCCTGCTGATCTGCTTTTTCGGGTTCATCGGCTGGGAGAACGCGGCCCCCGTAGCCGAGGAGGTCATTGACCCCGGCCGGACGTTCCCCCGAGCGATCGCCGTGGCCGTCGTCGCGGTCGGAGCACTGTACTTCGCCATGGCTACCACGATCGTTCTGGTTCAGCCTGCTGGCACCACGAGGACCGAGGGCATCACTGCCTTCAGCGATCTGCTCCGGGCAGGCTTCGGGTCCTCTGCGGCGACTGCGGGGAACCTGGTCGCGTTCCTGCTCATGGCGATGACTGCCAACGCGTGGACGCTGGGCACCTCCAGGGTCGTGTACTCCACGGCACGGGCCGGGCTGCTCCCTGCCCGCCTGGCCAGAGTCGACCAGCATGGAACACCGAGAACCGCGATCGGCGCGCTGGCGCTGGGATACGGCGCAAGTGTGGCTGTGCTCGTCGCACTCGACTTGGACGAGTCGGCCCTGATCACCGCGACAAGCGCCGCATTCCTCATCGTCTTCCTCGCCGCCGTATTCGCAGCCACCAGACTGCTGGACGGACGGATGCGGCTGTTGAGTTGGCTGGTCACCGCGGTGACCGTCGCCCTGGTCCCGTTCTTCTACACGAGTCTGCCGTGGGCACTGCTGATCATCGCCGCGGCGCTGGGGGGCGAGCTGGTCGGGCGACGCCTGGCAACGCGAACCCCCACGAAGGCGACGGAACACGATCGTGCGACGCAGACGTGAGGTGCCCCCGGAACTCTGGGCTGGCCCGCGTTTCGCGGACACCGTCTTGTTGAATTTTCAGGCGGTGTGCCGGGTTTCGTAGTACTCGTCGAGGACTGAGGTGTGTCTGAGCTGATGCAGCCTTCTCCATGGTCCAGAACACCATCGGTTGGACATCACCGCGGGTATGGGAGTCCGGCACTGGAAGGCAGTGACGGCCTACCGTGCAGCGCTGAAGAACTGAGACGCCGGTAACCACGCGGAATGCCCGGTTGTGGTCAGAGGGTGAGCAGTCCGAGTGGGACGACGCCGATGCCGTCGGGGCGACGGTAGGCGTGGGTGCAGGTGTTGATGATGATGGCGTCCAGGAGGCGGGCCGCCAGCGCCGGGTCGGCCTCGACCGCCGTCCGGTTGGCCCGCGAGTCCAGTCGGAGCAGGCCTTGCACATGCTGCTCGGCTGTGGTCGTCTTCCCCACACCCTTGGGGCCGTCAATCGCGATCGCAGGCGCCTGCCCGAACAACTCGTCCAGCTCGTCATCCATCACGCGGCGCGCGTACTCCATACGTCAACACTGCAAAATGCACCATTTGAATCAAACAATGAGCAGGGCCTGAATCAGTCAGCCGCAACAATCTGTAGTCGGCGGAGCCGGTCCGTCACGACCGTGCTCGTCCCTGGCGCAATGGCCCCGACATCCGCGGACGGAGTGCACCCCGGCCGAACGGGAGTCGCTACAAGCTACTGACCTCAACTCACCCTGGCAGACAGGCGAGACCACCGTGCCCGTTGCGGGCCCGATGACGAGGTGATCGAGGGCTCAGAGAGGACAGTAGCGGTCACCCGAGACGGCCACCGCCCAGCTCAGGCAGCATGACCGGCCGTCACAAACCTGTTCCCAAACTGCCTGTTCCCAAACTGACAGTGCGGGTTCGATTCCCGTCACCCTCCAGTGCTGCCCGGGCCACAGCAGGATGGTGGTCCCGCCGGGCCTCCCCTGGGCTCTGGATGAGATCTCTGTACGAGACACCTCAATGGTGAATCTGCGGAATCCACGACAGGCCACGGTGCGCCCGGTCCGCAAGGAGCGACAGCACGGCCGGCAGCAGGATTCCGCGCACCACCGTGGCGTCGAGCAGGACGGCGACGGCAAGTCCGACCCCGAGTTGCTTCATCTCCAGCATCGACATGGTGCCGAAGATGCCGAAGACCGCCACCATGACCGCGGCCGCACTGGTGACCACCCCGGCCGACCGGGCCACGCCCAGATGCACGGCCTCCCGCGCATCCGCTCCGGCCAGCCAGGCTTCACGTACCCGGCTGGTCACGAAGACGTGGTAGTCCATCGACAGCCCGAAGAGCACGACGAACATCAGCATCGGTAGCCATGCGGCGATCGACCCGGTCGAGGTGAAGTCCAGCAGACCCTCCGCCCAGGTGCCGCTGAAGACCATCGTCATGATCCCGTACGCCGCACCCACCGACAGCAGGTTCAGGCCGACCGAAGCGGCCGCTAGCCACGGCGACCCGAACGAGACCAGCATCACCACCAGGGTCACCGCGAGGACGAAGCCGACGACCCATGGCAACCGGTCGCGCATCCACTGGGCCAGGTCGACGACGTCGGCCTCACCGGCCAGGTGCACCCGCACGTTCTCCGCATCGGAAAGCCGCAGCCGCAGGTCAGGAACCAGCTGCTCGCGCACATCACGCACCACCGACGGCAACTCCTCGCTGGACGGCTCGAGGTCGGTGCCCAAGGCCAGCACGGAGACCGACCCGTCCAGGGACACGCGCGGCTCGGCGGCCACGCCGGTGATATGCGGCATGGCCGAGGCGTCCGAAGCCACGTCCGCGAACGCTTGAGCGACCTTGCCGGCCGATTCCGGGTCGGCGCCCACCACGACCTCGACCACGGTCCCGTCGGTGGGCGCTGCCGCCTTCAGCTGGTGGTAGGCCTGCACCATCGGCAGATCCTGCGGGAAGGTCTCCAGCCCACCCAACGCGGTCTTCATGCCGGCGGCGGGCAGGCTCGCAGCAAGCAGCACAGCCGCGACCCCGGAAGCCCACACCAACGGCCGGCGGCTCACGGCCCGGGCAAGCGCACCCCAGGCCGAACTGCCTGTGCCGGAGCGCTTGCCGATCAACGGCAACCGCAGGGCCGTCACCTTGTCACCCAACAGCGACAGCACCGCGGGCAGCAGTGTTGCGGTGGCGATGACCGCTACCGCAACGACGAGTACCGCTCCGAGCGCCAACGAGGTGAACAGCCCACCGGCCACCAGCATGCCCGACATCGCCACCACGACAGTCAATCCGGAGATGGTGATGGCGCGGCCTGCGGTGGCCCCCGCAATCGCGATGGCATCGCGGTTGGAGGCTCCGTTGGCTCGCTCTTCCCGGGTCCGCCGAACGTAGAACAGCGCATAGTCCACGCCGACGGCCAGTCCGATGAGCAGGATCAGGCTCTGTGCGTTCTCATCCACCGGGAGTAGCCACATGGAGGCAGCCGCAGTCAGTCCGAAGGCAACCGCAACACTCCACACGCCCAGCAGGAGCGGCACTCCGGCGGCCACCAAAGCCCCGAAGGCCACCAGGAGCACCAGTAGCGTGACCGGCAGGCTGATCAATTCGGCGTGATGGAAGTCTGCGTCGAAGGACTCGCTCATGCCGACGCCGGTCGCACCCGGACCGACCTGCCCGACGGTCAGGTCAGGGTGGTCTGTGGCGAACCGGTCTGTCGCCGCCAGCATCGGCTCGACCACGTCCTCCGGCTCAGGCAACGGCGAGGCATCGTCGGTGTCCGCGGCCAGTTCCACCGGTAGGACCAGGGACGCCCCGTCGGCTCCGGGGACCGGCTGGCCGACCTGCGACACCCCTTGCACGCCGGCGTACGCCTGGGTGAGTTCGGCACCCAGTTGCTGAATCTGCACCTGGCTGATGGAACCGCCGGGCACGGTGACGATGACGTGTTCGGTGGGCGGGTTGTCCCAGGCCACCCCGTCGATCAGGTCCTGGGCCTCGGCCGAATCACCGACCAACCGCTCCGAGTGCGACATCGTCGTGATGCCGAGTTGCGCGAAACCCGCAACAGCGGCGGCCAACACGATCATCGAGACTGCCACGACCCGCCAGGGCCGGTCGGCACACCACAAGGCCACCGCAGATCGGCGATACGTCACGGTGGTTTGACGGTCGCTGTTTGCCAGCGGTAGCCCGTGCTCAGGTGCATCTTGATTCGGTGTATTCGCCGGTGCAGTAACCATGGATCCAGGCTTGTGCAACCGAGGCATTCCGCGCATTGGGGCACGACCCCGAACTGCCCCGGGGGCTACCCCTACCCCCCGTCCGGGCTCTCGCCCTACCCCCGGCCGGGGCTTACCCCATCCCCTCAGCCGGCGGGCTCGGAATACGGTGAAGTCATGCCCGGCCAACCGCA
>PDSI01000044.1 GCA_002748415.1 Micrococcales bacterium
GCGCTCGTCGTGGAACGGGCACAGACCTTTCAGCGATCCGACCCCGGCGGTTTTCAGGGTGACGTACTCGCCGACGACGTCGTCGATGCGCGTGCGGGAACGGACCTCGTCCACATCTTCCCGGCGGATCAATCCGGCCACATCAGCATCATAGGCGGGGCCGCAGACCGGTGATCGTCGTCCACAGCGCGTCCCCCGGGTGCTGACGCAGCGTCACGCGGATCGCTGATCGGCGACGGGTCGTAGCAAGGCGCGGATGGAGCATGAAAGAGTTGGCCCATGACCGAGGACATCACCGTACGGGTGCTGCGGCCCGAAGAATGGCAGCGATACAAGGACGTGCGGCTGACCGCGCTGCGGGAATCCCCGGAAGCGTTCGTGGCCGACTACGACGTCGAGGTGGGCTACGACGACGAGATGTGGCGCAACCGGATGCCCCGGTCCGCGCGGCTGCTGGCGGAGTCCGGTGGGCAGGCGGTCGGCGTGGCCAGTGTCGGCGATTCCGAGGGGGACGACGGCAAGGTCATCGCGAAGCTCTTCGGGCTGTGGGTAGCCCCGGCCCTGCGCGGAGCCGGCGTCGCGGCGGCACTGGTCCGAGCTGGTGCCCGCACAGCTGCGACCCAGGGGCACACCCAGCTGGGGTACTGGGTGGGTTCGGGCAATGGGCGCGCGGTCGCGTTCGCGGTGAGTTTCGGGTTCCGGCCCACCGATCTGCGCCGGCCGCTGCGGATGCCGGACGGCCATTCCGAAGAAGAGGTCCTGCTGGTGATGCCGTTGTCATCCGACGGGGGCGAACTGACGACGACATGAGCCCGGCCAGCTAACTCGTGCCGAGTGTGCCGGCGATAAGGGCCTTGAGTTCCTCCGCGTCGTTGCCGATCGGCACGGTGTGACGGGGCAGGTCCAGCAGGTGCGCGAACTTCTCCGGCACCGGGGCTGGGTGCCCGATCGCCTCGGTGATGGCGGCGGAGAACTTCACCGGCAGAGCGGTTTCCAGCACGATCACCGGCCCGTCACCGGAAACCGGTAGGGCGCCGTTCAGGTAGTCGCCGGCCACCTTCAACCCGTCCGCGGTGTGTGGGTCGACCAGGACGGCCGCCTCGCGGTGCCACGCCGCGATGGTCCGCAACCGGTCCGCGTGCGTGGAGGATCCGGCGACGAAGCCGAATTCGGCACTCGCCGAACGAAACTCGGTGGCCGCGGACAGGTCGATCTGGCCCGTCGAGGGTAACTGTTCGCCGAAAAGCGTTGCCACCCGGGCGCCGTCGCGTCCCAGCAGGTCGTAGGCGAACCGCTCGAAGTTGCTGGCCTTGGAGATGTCCATCGACGGGCTGGAGGTGGCGTAGGTCTCCGCGGCGCCGCGGACCCGGTACACCCCGGTGCGGAAGAACTCCTCCAAGACGTTGTTCTCGTTGGTGGCCAGGACCAGGTGCTCGATCGGCAGGCCCATCTGCCTGGCGATGTGCCCAGCGCAGATGTTGCCGAAGTTGCCGGACGGAACGCAGATCGAGACACGTTGCGTGTCATCGGAACTCACCCGCAGCCAGCACGCGACGTAGTACACCACCTGAGCCAGCAACCTGGCCCAGTTGATCGAATTGACCGCCCCGATGTTCCACCGCCGCTTGAACTCGGCGTCGGCGTTCACCGCTTTGACCAGGTCCTGGCAGTCGTCGAACACCCCGTCGACGGTGATGTTGACGATGTGCGGATCGGCCACGCTGAACATCTGGGCCTGTTGGAACTCGGTGGCCCGCCCACGCGGGGTGAGCATGAACACGGTGACGCGTTCCTTGCCCAGCATCGCGTGTTCGGCCGCGGAGCCGGTGTCTCCGCTGGTGGCGCCGAGGATGGTCAGCGACGTGTCGCGGCGCGCCAGCT